>CADBBP010000032.1 GCA_902792855.1 uncultured Prevotellaceae bacterium | reverse complement strand
CGTGCAGAGAAGCTCTATGCAACGAATGCCAAGGCCTATTATTACCGCCATCGCAGCCAGTCCATCACACACGAGGACAACAAGAAATGGATTCTCCAACGCCTTTCCGACACGCGTGGCGTACTCTACCGTCTCTCCGAGCGTGCCGACACGCTTCCCACTGCGGAGCGCGAGGCGTTGCAGCGCCGCATTGACCAGTTGACGATGGACTACATATACAGCGTCATCACGCTGACGCACAACGGACGCTTCTTGGAGAAATGCGTTGAAGAGCTAAGACAGAAAGGCCTGTTCCCCCTGCCCGACAAAGACTACACCCAGAAGTACAAATGGTTTCGCCGCATCAGCAGCACCCGCAATGGCCGTCGGTTGCTGTGCATGCTGCTCCGATAGACACACGTCAAGATGCGAGTTCTACTATTAGGCGAATACAGCAACGTGCATGCCACCCTGGCTCGCGGTCTTCGCACCTTGGGGCATGAAGTGACAGTGGCCTCCAACGGCGACTTCTGGAAAGACTATCCCCGCGACATCGACTTGTCGCGCCGCCCCGGCAAGTTGGGCGGTCTTTCCCTGCTCGCCCGCATACACCGCTTGCTGCCCCGCCTGCGTGGATACGACATCGTGCAACTCATCAACCCCATCTTCATGGAACTGCGCGCCGAGCGCCTGCTGCCCATCTACCGTCAGTTGCGCCGCCACAACCGCTGCATCGTGCTTGGCGGCTTCGGCATGGACTGGTACTGGGTGCACACCTGCGTGGAGGACAAGCCCAAAAGGTCGTCTCAACCGTCTCATCGCCGAGGAATGCGACGGCATCGTGACAGGCCTGTATGAATACTGGGCCTGTTACCATCCCGCCTTCCCCGAGAAGACGGTGTTCATTCCCTTCCCCATCGAGATGCCTCCAAAAGTGGACCTTTCACCCGCCGAGCGGCTGCGGGTGTTCATCGGCATCAACGAGACCCGCAGTGCTTACAAAGGGACCGACGTGATGCTCTCCGCCGCCGAGGAAGTGTTGCGCCGCCATCCCGACGAGATGGAGCTGCGTGTAGCCCGGTCGGTGCCCTTCGCCACCTACCAGCAGTTGATGGACGGTTCCGACGCCATTCTCGACCAGCTCTACAGCTACACGCCATCGATGAACCCGCTCTTGGCCATGTCGAAAGGCATCATCTGCATCGGTGGAGGGGAACCGGAAAACTACGAAATCCTAAATGAGCACGAATTGCGCCCCATCGTCAATGTTGGGCCGGGGCGTGAAAGCGTCGTGGCGGCAATTGAGCATCTCGTCACCCATCCCGAAGAGGTGATGCAGCGGCGGCGCGACAGTGTGGAATATGTGCGACGCCATCACGAATGTTTGCATGTGGCGCGACAATATGAGCAATTCTATCGGGAATTGCTAAGGGAAGAGTAATTCAAGATGCTGGTTCTTGGTGTGACTGCTGACAATAGCTGCAACAATGTTGCAGCATAGAGAACGGCATTGCAGATAATCACTTGTAATTACTATTTCATCATTCATTTTTCCATCTCTCATCTTTTCTTGGCGGCAGGATAGCAAGAGGCCCATCCCTATGCAGGAATGGGCCTCTATTAATAAAATAAGGTGCAAACTTGGCGAGAGCCAGAGGAATTAATCCTCCTCGGCGAGCTCTGCCTCGTGCTGCTTGATGAGCTCCTGCTGGATGTCATTGGGCACAAGCTCGTAGCTGGAGAAGGAGGTGGTGAAGGATGCCCTACCACCGGTGAGGGAACTCAGGGCGATGCTGTAGTTGGCCAACTCCTTGAGAGGAATCTTCGCGTTGAGTTTCTGGTATCCAGCCTCGCTGTCCATACCCATGATGATGGCACGTCTGCCCTGGAGGTCGCCCATCACGTCGCCCATATAGTCGGCAGGCACGAGCACCTCGAGGTCATAGATAGGTTCGAGCACCTTGGGGCCAGCATCCTTGAATGCCTTTGAGAAGGCGTTGCGTGCTGCCAGCATGAAGGAAAGCTCGTTGGAGTCCACCGGGTGCATCTTGCCATCATACACGATGACGCGCACGTCGCGAGCGTAGCTACCAGTGAGCGGTCCCTGCTCCATGCGCTCCATGACACCCTTGAGGATGGCGGGCATGAAACGGAGGTCGATGGCACCACCGACGACGGAGTTGAGGAAGACGAGTTTGCCACCCCACTCCAAATCGATTTCCTCGCGGCTCTTGATGTTCATCTTGTACTCCTGACCACCGAACTTGTAAGCCACGGGGTCGGGCATTCCCTCGGTATAAGGCTCCACGATGAGGTGCACCTCACCGAACTGTCCGGCACCACCCGACTGCTTCTTGTGACGATAGTCGGCACGGTTGACCTTGGTGATGGTCTCGCGGTACGGGATTTTCGGTTCCTCGTAGATGACGGCGATTTTCTCGTTGTTCTCCAAGCGCCACTTGAGGGTGCGCAGGTGGAACTCACCCTGTCCGTGGATGATGATTTGCCTGAGCTCCTTGCTCTGCTCCACCACCCATGTGGGGTCTTCCTGACGCATCTTCAGCACGGCAGCCATGAGCTTCTCTGTGTCGCTCTCGTTGGCGGCCTTGATGGCGCGAGAATACTTGGAGTTGGGATACTTGATGAAGTCGAAGCGGATGTCCACATCCTTTGCGTTGAGCGTATTGCCCGTCTTCACGTCCTTGAGTTTCACGGTGCAGCCGATGTCACCGGCCTTCAACTCATCGACGGGGAAGCGTGTTGCTCCGGCGCAAGCGAACACCTGTCCGAGGCGCTCCTTGGAGCCGCGGTCGGCATTGGTGAGGTCGTCGCCCTGCTTCACAGTACCACTCATCACCTTGAAATAGCTCACCTCTCCAATGTGCGGCTCCATGCCGGTCTTGAAGAAGAAGAGGCTCTCCGGTCCATTGCTGTCCAGAGCAATCTCGTTTCCGTTGGTATCGGCCACTTTGGGCATGTCCGTTGGGAACGGCACGACGTTGCCCAAGAACTCCATGAGGCGACGCACGCCCATGTCCTTGCTTGCGCAGACGCAGAAGACGGGGAACATGCTGCGTGAGACAAGACCCTTGCGGATGCCCTCGCGGATCTCGTCTTCGGTGAGGTTCTCCTCCTCGAAGAATTTCTCCATCAGTGCCTCGTCATTCTCTGCGGCAGCCTCGATGAGTGCAGCATGCAGTTCCTCGGCCTTGTCCATCTCCTCTGCAGGGATGTCCTCGATGATGGGAGCACCGCCCTCGGGCTTCCAGGAATATTTTTTCATGAGCAACACGTCGATGACGGCATTGAAGTTGGCGCCGGTGGCAATGGGATATTGCACTTCCACGCACTTGCTTCCAAAGGTCTCGCGCAAGTTGTTCATCACGGTTTCAAAATCGCAGTTGTCGCGGTCGAGCTGGTTGATGAGGAAGATGACCGGTTTGCCCAGTTTCTCCGTCACACGGAAGGTGTTCATCGTGCCCACCTCCGGGCCATACTGGCCGTTGACCATGATGACGGCCTGGTCGGTGACGTTGAGTGCCGTGATGGCACCTCCCACGAAGTCCTCGGAACCCGGGCAGTCGATGAAGTTGAGCTTCTTGTTATTCCATTCCACTTGGAAAACGGTGGGGAACACGGAGTATCCATATTCCTGCTCCACGGGGAAATAGTCGCTCACGGTGTTCTTTGCCTCTACGGTACCACGACGCTTGATAACGCCAGCCTCGAATAGCATGGCCTCGGCAAGAGTAGTCTTGCCGCTACCCGCACTGCCAATGAGTGCGATGTTTTTGATTTCGTTTGTCTGATAGACTTTCATAAAATTATTGATAGATATTAAGTAAAAAATTGTCTATTTTACGTTTTGGCCGATAAAGGTACTCCTTTTTTAACAAACTGCCAAATGTTTTGGGTGAAATTCGCATTTCTTTAAAAACATTTAGGATATTGGGTGAAAATATCCCGAAAAAACCATACCTTTGCAAAATGCAAGGTCTCTACATCCACATACCGTTTTGCAAGTGCCGTTGCGTGTATTGCGGCTTCTACTCCAGCACCCTGCTCGGCCTTCGCCAGGAGTATGTGGATGCCGTGTGTCGCGAGATGCGCCTCCGCAGTGGCGACACGCTTCGCACCATCTACCTTGGCGGCGGGACCCCCTCCCAGCTCGACGCACCGATGCTGCGGAAGATTTTCTCCACCATCCATGAGGTGTATGACGTTGTGCCAGGCGCCGAGGTGACAATGGAATGCAACCCCGACGACGTGGACGAGCACCTTGCCTACACCATGCGGGAAGTTGGCGTCAACCGTGTGAGCATGGGCGTGCAGACCTTCTCCGACGAGCGGCTGCGCTTCCTCCATCGCCGCCACACCGCCCGGCAGGCGGTGGAAGCAGTGGAACTGTTGAGGAAGTCGGGGTTCGGCAACATCAGCATCGACCTCATGTTCGGCTTCCCGGGGGAGACGCTTGCCGAATGGCAAGCCGACATCGACAAGGCCCTCACCATGGAGGTGGAGCACCTCTCAGCCTATAGTCTGATGTATGAGGAAGGCACGCCACTCCATCGCATGCTCTTGGCGGGCGAAGTGGAAGAGATTGCCGACGACACCTACCTCGCCATGTACGGCATGCTGGTGGAGCGGTTGGAAAAGGGCGGCTACGAGCATTACGAAATCAGCAATTTCGCCCTGCCGGGCCGCCGCTCACTCCACAACAGCAGCTACTGGGACGGCACACCCTACACCGGCATCGGCGCCGCCGCACACTCATACGACGGAATATGCCGCAAGGCCAACGTGGCCGACGTGGAACAATACATCGCTGCACTGAGCGAGGGGCGTCTCCCCTGCGAGACTGAGCGGTTGACACTGTACGACAGTTACAATGATATGATAACCACCGCCTTGCGGACGTGTGAGGGCATCTCACCAGCCGAGGTGGAGCAACGTTTTGGCGTGAAGCTGCACACCTACCTGATGAGCAATGCCCGCAAGCACATCGACGGAGGCTTGCTGGCAATCGACCAAGGGCGGCTTCACCTCACCTTGCCAGGCATCGCCATGAGCGACACGGTGATGAGCGATTTGATGTTTGTATGAAAAAAGAAGGCTATTATGGAAGAGAAAGACAAGACTTTTGAGAATTGGTGGATGGCCAACAAGCAACGTGTGCTGTCCGAGGACCGCGAATACAGCGACGCGGTTGGCACATACAAGATGACCTCGGGCGCCGACTGGCTGCTTTTTGGCATCCCCGTGGTGACAGGCATCCTGTGCATCGAGTATGTACCCATTGAAAGCGAAGTGCTGCGATGGGTGGTGAGTTTCCTCGCTGCGGTATTGGTGTCGGTGGCTTGCGTATATGTAAAATCACTTTCCAACCCACACCGTCCCATCGGCGACATAGAGGCCGATGTAAAAAAACGGTGTCTGGACGAATATCGGCGGACGGGCGTGCTTGGAAAGAGTAACAAGGCTACCACCAATCGTTAAAAATAAAGAATATGTGCTGCCAAAAGCGGCCCAAAAGAAAAACTTTGTTGAATTGTTTTGCACATTGAGGGGATTTCACTACTTTTGCATCACCAATTCAACGACATAGCACACATGACAGATACAGCCATATCCAACCCATCACGCGTGAACCCATTTTTTGCGCCTTACGACACCCCCCGCCACACCATCCCCTTCGACCAACTGACACTTCAGGATTTCGAGGAAGCCTTCATCGAGGGCATGCGGCGTGACAAGGAGCAGATGGAGAAAACCATCAACAACCCCGAGAAGCCAACATTTGACAACACCATCCTCAACAAGGATGACGACAGCTTTTATTATGGTCTGCTCGACCGCGTGTCGAACGCCTTCTTCAACCTCCTCTCTGCAGAGACGAGCGACGAGATGGACGAGTTGGCCCAGAAGATGGAGCCGCTGCTCACACAGCATGCCAATGACATGCTGCTCAACCCCCGCCTCTTCGAGCGCATCAAGGCGGTGAAACGCCATCACCGCCGACTGACCCCAGAGGAGAAGCGCCTGCTCGACAACATCTATGACAGCTTCTGCCGCAACGGCGCCCTGCTCGACGATGACGGGAAAGCCCGCCTGCGCCAGTTGAACGAGGAGGTCAGCTTGCTCGCCTTGCAATTTTCCCAAAACCTGCGAAACGAGCGCAAGGCCTACACCATGCACCTCACCAACGAGGAAGACCTGGCCGGCCTGCCAAACCGTGTGAAAGAGGCCGCCGCCGAGGAAGCTCGCGAGCGAGGCATGGAGGGATGGGTGTTCACGCTTGACAACCCGAGCATGGGGCCGATGATGAAATACTCCACCCGCCGCGACCTGCGCCACCAACTCTATATGGCGAGCAACACGGTTTGCACACACGACAACGCCACCAACAACCTTGAAATCTGCAAGCGCATCGTCAACCTTCGCCGCGAGACAGCCCAGTTGCTGGGGTTCAAGACCTATGCCGACTATGTGCTGAAGCACCGCATGGCCACCAACAAGCGCAATGTCTATCGGCTGCTTGACGAATTGATTGACTCTTACAAGCCCACCGCCCTCAAGGAAATGAAAGAGGTGGAGAAGACAGCCCGCAAGAGCGAGGGCCGCAACTTCACCATGGAGCCGTGGGACATCAGCCACTACTCCTACAAACTTCAGTTGGCCAAATACGACCTCGACTCAGAGATGCTCAGACCCTATTTCGAGTTGTCGCGTGTGATTGACGGCATCTTCGGCCTGGCCAACCGCCTCTATGGCATCACCTTTGTGGAGAACCCCTCCATCCCCGTGTATCACCCCGACGTGAAAGCCTACGAGGTGTTTGACAAGGACGGTAGTTACCTTGCCGTGTTCTATGCCGACTTCCATCCCCGCAAGGGAAAACGCGGCGGAGCTTGGATGACCAGTTTCCAAGGCCAATACATCAACAACAAGGGCGAGAACGTGCGCCCCCATGTCAGTGTGGTGATGAACCTTACGAAGCCTACCGAGAACAAGCCGTCGCTGCTGAGCTTGGGCGAGGTGGAGACGTTCCTTCACGAGTTTGGCCATTCTCTCCACGGCATGTTCGCCAATACTCGTTTCGAAAGCATGTCGGGCACCAATGTGTGGTGGGACTTCGTGGAGCTGCCTTCGCAATTCATGGAAAACTATTCCATAGAAAAGGAGTTTCTGCGCACCTTCGCCTTCCACTACGAGACGGGCGAGCCACTGCCCGACGAGTTGATTGACCGAATCGTTCGGAGCCGCAACTTCATGGTGGCCTACAACTGCCTGCGCCAAGTAAGTTTCGGACTGCTCGACATGGCCTATTACACAATGCGTGAGCCCTTCGAGGGCGACCTCATGGCTTTCGAGAAGAAGGCGTGGGAGAAAGCCATGGTATTCAAGCAACTGCCCGACACGTGCATGACCACGCAGTTCTCGCACATCATGGCCGGAGGATACGCCGCCGGCTACTACAGCTACAAATGGGCGGAGGTGCTGGAGGCCGACGCCTTCAGCGTGTTCAAGAAGCACGGCATCTTCAACACCGACACCGCACAGCGCTTCCGCGACTGCATCCTCTCCCGAGGCGGTACGGAGCACCCTATGGAACTCTACAAGCGCTTCAAGGGCAGCGAGCCCAGCATCGACGCCCTCTTGCGCCGCAACGGCATCAGGAGAAGAAAACAATAGCCTACCCAACAATCATGGACGTTAGCGACAAACAGACCCTCCTCGACCTCCGCTACCTGCGCATGGCCCGCATCTGGTCGGAGAACAGCTATTGCACCCGCCGGAAGGTGGGAGCCTTGGTGGTGAAGGACAAGATGATCATCAGCGACGGGTACAACGGCACCCCGAGCGGCTTTGAGAACGTGTGCGAAGATGACAACAACGTGACGAAGCCCTATGTGCTGCATGCAGAAGCCAATGCCATCACCAAACTCGCCCGCAGCAGCAACAACAGTGACGGCTCGACGCTCTATGTCACCGCCTCGCCCTGCCTGGAATGCTCCAAACTCATCATCCAAGCCGGCATCCGCCGCGTCGTATATGGCGAGGAATACCGTCTGGCCGACGGACTTGAACTGCTGCGCCGCGCAAAAATAGAAGTAAAATTCATCAATCTCCAAGAGAATGAACCTTAACAAGACCAATCGCCTCATGCCCTTGGCACTCGCCACCTGCGTGGTATTGGGCATCCTTATCGGCACGTTCTACTCCAATCATTTCTCCGGCAACCGCCTCAGCATCATCAACTCCGGCAGCAACCGCCTGAACGACCTGCTGCACCTCATCGACGACCAGTATGTGGACAGCGTGAACATGAACGAGTTGGTGGAGAACGCCATACCGGAAATCCTCGCCGAACTGGACCCGCACTCCGTATATATCAGCGCAAAAGACGTGCAATCAGCCAATGATGAGCTGCAGGGTTCTTTCTCAGGAGTAGGCATTGAATTTGTCATCAGAAAGGACACCATACACGTACAGAACGTAATACCCGGTGGACCGGCGGAAAGTGCCGGTTTGATAGCCGGCGACAAGATTGTCAGCGTGGACGACAAGCCTTTCGTGGGCAAGGAGGTGACCAACGAGGAGGCCATGCGCCGGCTGAAGGGTCCCCGTGGCACGAAGGTGCGCATTGGTGTCGTCCGCCATCGCCAGAACAAGGTGAAGCAGTTCACCGTCACCCGCGACAACATCACCACAAAGAGTATCAGCTGCGCCTACATGCTCGACTCCCGCACCGGTTACATCCGCATCAAGAATTTTGGGGAGAACACCTATGGAGAGATGATTGATGCGTTGACCGAACTATCTCAGCAAGATTTCGAGAACTTGGTGATTGACCTTCGCGACAATGCCGGCGGCTACATGTCCTCTGCCATTCAAATAGCCGACGAGTTCCTGCCCAAGAACAGCCGCATCGTATATACGGAGGGTCGCAAGCAGCCACGCCAGGATTTCATGAGCACCGGTCACGGTTCCTTCCAGAATGTGCCATTGGTGGTGCTCATCAACGAGGGTTCGGCCTCAGCCTCAGAGATTCTCGCCGGCGCCATCCAGGACAACGACCGTGGCACGGTGATTGGCCGCCGCTCGTTTGGCAAGGGCCTTGTGCAGCAGCAAATAGGTCTGCGCGACGGCAGCATGATCCGTCTTACCATCGCACGCTACTACTCGCCCTCCGGCCGTTGCATCCAAAAGCATTACAATACGGGCAACGACAAGGAATACGAGGAAGACTTGCTGACACGCTACAATCGTGGGGAATATTTCTCTATGGACAGCATCAAGCACGAGGGTCCTGAATATCACACCCGACTTGGCCGAACAGTATATGGCGGCGGCGGCATCACCCCCGACATCTTCGTCCCTGAAGATACCACCGGCATCACATCATATTACAAGGAAGCAGCGATGAGCGGCCTCATCCTGCAGTTTGCCTTTGATTACACCGACGAGCACCGGGATGAACTGAAAGCCAAGAGAAGCACTGGTGAATTGCTATCTTATCTCAAACGTCAGGGCTTGTTGGAGAAATTTGCCATCTATGCAGAGAAGAACGGCCTGCAACGGCGCAACCTGATGCTGCAGAAGTCGCAACGGCTCTTTGAGAAATACATATACAGCCGCATCATCTACAACATGCTCGACGAGTGCTCGTGGATGGAATACCTCAACGAGGACGACCCCGCCATCCGCACAGCGAAAGAGGTGTTCAGGAAAGGTGCCGCCTTCCCCCAGAAAGAGGAAAGCCAGAAAGTGGCCATCTCACCAACAAGGGGCACTGGTGGCGACAAGCACCTCATGCGCATGGAGCGATGGATGGCCGTTTCCCGAGAGGCATAAAAGGAAAAATCAGAAAAAACGGACATCGACGATGATGCGCGCCCCCACGTGACTGTTGAGTTTTTCAACAATCTCGGATCGCATCATTGACAACTCGGCTCTTAGGGCCGAGTTGTTGATTTTCACCCATAGTGTCTGGTTGGAGATGAACACCTGTCCGGTATGGCGTTCCACCCCCTCCCCCATCACTTCCGGCCACGCCCCCACGAGCCTTCGTTGCAGCAGCGGGGTCTCAAGACTTGTGATACGCAGGAACTGCAGGAGCAGTGTGTCAAGTTTTTTTACATCCCTTCTAAACATAGCCACTAAGGTTTGATGTTGACCTCCCCGTTTTCCACGTCAAAGAGTTGGTAGTCGAAAGAGCCATGGCTCAAGATTTTATCGAGATGGTCACGGTTGGTGTCGGTAATGAAGATTTGTCCAAATTCCTCCCCGGCGACAATGTGCACAATCTGCTCCACACGTGCAGCATCGAGTTTGTCGAAGATGTCATCGAGGAGCAGCATGGGCGTGGTGCAGCTGTTGGTGTGCTTGAGGAAATCGAACTGTGCCAATTTCAATGCAATGGCAAACGACTTGTTCTGCCCCTGACTTCCTTCACGTTTCAAGGGATAGCCTCCTATGCGCAAGTCGAGGTCGTCGCGGTGAATGCCATGTAGTGAATATCCCACAGCGCGGTCCTTGAAGCGGTCTTGGCGAATGACATCGAGCAGCGGCCCTCGCAAGCAATGGGAAACGTAGTCCACGGAAACCTGCTCCGCCGACTGGCAGATACGTTTATAGATTTTATGGAACACGGGCAGGAACTCCCTAACGAAAGCCTGCCTCTTGGAAAATACTTTTTCTCCCTCTATGGCCATTTGCTGCTCGAGGATGTCCATGAGCGCCACGTCAGGCTCCTCTTCCATTTTCAGCAGTGCATTGCGTTGCTGGAGTGCCTTGTTATAATTGTAAAGTGCCGTGATGTAAGCACGGTCATACTGGGAAATCACCATGTCCATCAATCGTCTCCGCTCCTCGCTCCCTCCCTCGATGATGACAGCGTCGGAAGGCGAGACAAAAATGAGAGGCAGCAAGCCGATGTGTTCGGAGAGTCGCTTGTACTCTTTCTTATTGCGCTTGAAATGTTTCTTCTGACCACGCTTCATACCACAATAAATATGTTCCATGTCGCCATTCTCACTTTGGAACTCCCCTTCGAGCATGAAGAAATCCTGTCCGTGGCAAATCACCTGGGAGTCGATGGGGCAATGGGCGCTCTTGCAGAAGGCAAGGAAATGCACGGCATCGAGAAAATTGGTTTTTCCCATGCCATTTCTCCCCAAGAAACAGTTCATCTTGGGCGACAGCCTAACGTTGGCTGACATAATGTTTTTATAGTTGACAATGGAGATGTTATTGAGTATCATGGGTGGTTTATTCGGCCAAATAGCACATTATTTGTGCAAAGTTACGTCTTTTAAGGGTGAAAAACGAAAAAAAACCACCATAAATTTTACTGTGTGGGATAAAATGAGTAATTTTGCGTCGCAAAAATCCATGCGTGTGGAAATGATGGCATGGAAGATGCAAAAATGACGGACAAACATCAAAAAATTTAATAGCAATAATGGCAAAAAAACAAGACCCCCGTGTCAATCAGGAACTGATTGAAACCTTGAACAAGTCAGAGGCATTCCTCACTAAGTACAAAAAGCATCTTTTAGCCGCCTTGGTGGCCATCATCGTGGTGGTGGTAGCATTGATACTTTGGAACAACTACTCCAAATCGCGCAATGAGAAGGCGAGCACAGCGTTGGCTCATAGCCAAGAACTGTTCATGGGCCAGGATTTTGAGAAGGCTCTCAATGGCGACAGCCTTGGCGCTCCCGGCTTCAAGCAGATTGCCAACGACTTCAGCGGAACGAAAGCTGGCAACTTGGCCAACCTCTATGCCGGTCTCTGCCTTGCCAAGCAGGACAAATGGGAGGAGGCTGTGAAATACTTGGAGAGCTTCGACCCCAAGGACGACTTGGTGGCCAGCCCCCTTGCCATCATGGCACTTGGCGACGCCTATGCCAACCTGAAGCAGTATGAGAAAGCCGTTGACGCCTTCAAGAAAGCTGCCAAGATGGCTGATGGTGCAAGCAACGACGGCAAGAGCAACTCCGTGTCGCCCGTGGCTCTGAAGAAAGCCGCCATCATCCTCGCCGAGCAGCTGAAGAAGAACGACGAGGCACTTGAACTCTTCCAGACCATCAAGAAGGAGTATATGAACTCTCCTCTTCAGCAGGATATCGACAAGTACATTGAGTATGTGAGCAAATAAGGCATGGCTACAGCACTTCACAAGATATCCGAACAAGAGTTACAAAAGGTGCCCGACGCGAGCAACATGTGCTTTGGCATTGTCGTGTCGGAATGGAATCGCGACATCACCAACTCACTGCTCCGCGGTGCTGTTGGCACATTGGAGAAATATGGTGCTCTGCCAGAAAACATCCATGTGAAGAGCGTGCCGGGCAGCTTTGAGTTGATTTACGGAGCACACCAAATGACACTCAACGGAGGCTATGATGCCATCATCATCCTTGGAAGCGTCATTCGTGGAGAGACTCCTCATTTCGACTACATCTGCCAAGGGGTGACCTACGGCATTGCCACACTCAACTCCAAGAGCGAGATTCCTGTCATTTATGGCTTGCTCACCACAGATACCTTGGAGCAGGCGCAAGATCGCGCCGGTGGCAAATTGGGAAACAAAGGCGACGAATGCGCCATTGTTGCCATCAAAATGGCAAAATTCTAAGTACACTCCATATAAATCATTCGCTGAGAGGGAGAGGCCGTGAGGTTTCTCCTTCTTTTTTATTATTGCTGGGAGAGACAGGGGAGAGACTGAGAAGAACTGGGAGGGACTGGGAGTATCTGGGAGGGACTGGGAGTATCTGGGAGAAAGCTGAGAGGCAGGGAAAGGCTGAGATATCCTATGAGAGAGCCCAGATAATCCCAGACATTCCCAGGCTCTCACAGGTACTCACAGACACTCACAGACACTCACAGGCACTCCCGAATCCCAGGCACTCCCAGAAAAGAAAAATCCCCCTCGGAGGTCCGAGGGGGAAATCAAATATCATGAAATGAAAGATTAGTCTTCCACAACGACAGGTTTGTACTTGGGAACAAGCGTCTTCATGACAATCCATCCGATGAGATAGGCCACGGCGCAGAAGCAGAAGACAATCATATAGGCGGCAGGTTTGCCGTCATAGCCCAAGAAAGTGAAAGCCTCGCCCTGCCCTTCGGCATAAGTGAAGAGATTACCAGAAATCTTGTTAATCAGCATGGAACCCAGACCTCCAGCCATGGCACCGATACCGGTGATGGTGGCGATGGTTGACTTGGGGAACATGTCACCCACGGTGGAGAAGATGTTTGCCGACCAAGCCTGGTGCCCTGCACCAGCCAGACCGATGATGATGGCAGGCCACCATGCGGGGTCGATGGGGCTGTTCTGCCACATGGCCAACGGCTGTGCAAAAAGGGCGAACAGTGGGAAGAACGCGAAGATGAGCATGGCGAGCATACGTCCTGCGTATGGGTTCATCCCCCTCTTCTCCACGAAGAGTTTTGGCAGGTATCCTCCAAAGATGGAGAGCACGGTGACAATGAAATACAAAGTAAAGATGAGCAACTGACCCATGCCAGAGCTTGACTTGTAGCCAAACTGGTCGGAGAAGTATGCCGGTGCCCAGAAGAGATAGAACCACCACACACCGTCGGTCATGAACTTACCTACGATGAACGACCATGTCTGCTTGAATGTGAAGCACTTTCCAAAGCTGATAGCAGGTCCCTCGTCGTTGGCGTCCTTGGGGTCGCTCTCTGTCTCAACATCCTGGTTGATATAAGTAAGCTCAGCGTCGTTGACGTGCTTGCTCTTGTTGGGCTTGTCATAAATGAACACCCAAAGAGCCATCCACACGAAGCCCAGTGCACCGATGATGATGAACGCCATCTCCCATCCAAATGCCTCAGCCAAAGGAGGTATGCTGATAGGTGCTGCAAGTGCTCCCACAGATGCACCGGCATTGAAGATGGATGTGGCGAATGCCCTGTCCTTCTTGGGGAAGTACTCTGCCGTCACCTTGATGGCAGCGGGGAAGTTTCCACTCTCACCAAGTGCGAGTATGGCCCGGCAGAAGAGGAAGAGATAGACACTGATGGTGGCAATGCTAAGTGCGGTCATGGAACCAGCCTCCACAGCTTTGAGTGCCGCCACTCCGTCGAGTCCCACATATTTCATAGTTACCCATCCGCAAGCAGCGTGCAGACAAGCGCCAAGCGACCATACGAAGATGGCCCACAGATAACCTTTCTTTGTGCCCATCCAGTCGATGAACTTACCGGCGAAGAGGCAGAAGACGGCATAAAGGATAGAGAAGACAGAGGTAATGGTGCCATAGTCGGCATCAGTCCAATGGAATTCAGGAGCTATGAAGTCCTTCCAGGTGCCAATGGAATTCAGGAGCTATGAAGTCCTTCCAGGTGAGTGAGAGCACCTGACGGTCCATATAATTGACCGTTGTGGCGAAGAACAACATGGCGCAAATTACCCAACGATAGTTGGTCATTTTCGTAGTTTGTATGGGACTCATATCATTTAAAAGTGATTAGTTGAATATCTAAGCCTGCTTTTGAATTGCAAAGATATAACAAAACGATGTCACTTTAGCATTTTTTTTGTTAATTTTTGGAAAAACGGTCTTTTTTCCTTTGCTGATAAGGATTTCATCTTGCTCTTGGGTCACCTCCTTTGCGGTTTAGTCTTGGAAATAGACCCTTTTCACCCTATTGCTAACAGCAGTGAGGATTTCGTATGGGATGGTGCCGAGCGTGTCGGACAAGACGGTGACGGGAAGGTGGTCACCGAATATTTCCACGGTGTCACCCTCCTGGCAGTTGATGCCAGTGACATCGATCATGGCCACGTCCATGCAGATGTTTCCCACATAAGGGGCTTTCTTTCCATTTACGAGGCAGTAGCACTTACCCCTTCCCAGTCCCCTGTTGAGGCCGTCGGCATATCCGATGGGAATAGCAGCGATGACGCTGTCTTTAGTGAGGATTCCTTTCCTGCTGTAACCAACAGTCTCCTCTTTTGGCACGTTCCTCATCTGCAGGATGGTGGTTTTGAGCGTGCTGACATTGTTGAGAATTTTGTTGTCCCTGCTGGAGATGCCATACAGTCCCAATCCGAGGCGGCACATGTCGAGTTGCCTTTCCGGGAAATGCTCAATGCCGGCACTATTGTCAATGTGCCTGATGATTTTGTGAGAGAATGCCTGCTGCAGTTTGTTGCTTGCTTCGATGAAGCGTTGATATTGGATGAGCGAGAAGTTGTCGAAGTCGTCGCTGTCGGAACCCACGAAGTGTGAGAAGACAGAGCGTGGCATGACGGCGCTTTGGCCCTTTAGTTTTTCCAGCAACAGGTCGATGTCTTTTACGGGGTCGAAGCCCAGTCTGTGCATTCCGGTGTCGAGCTTTACATGCACGGGATAGCCTGCGATACCTTCCTTGCTTGCAGCATGAATGAGCGCATCGAGCAGTCGGAAGCTATAGACTTCCGGCTCAAGGTCGTATTCGAAAAGCGTTTTGAATGATGACATTTCGGGATTCATCACCATGATGTTTCCCGTGATGCCGTTTTTCCGCAAGGAGACGCCCTCGTCTGCCACAGCCACAGCGAGGTAGTCCACTCTTTGGTCTTGCAATGTCTTGGCTATCTCCACCGCTCCTGCTCCATATCCGTCTGCCTTGATCATGCATACGATTTTAGTGGTTGGCTTGAGGAAAGAGCGGAAGTAATTGAGATTGGCAACAAGTGCGTTGAGGTTAACCTCCAGGATGGTTTCGTGCACCTTCTGCACCAGCATGTCGGTGAGTCTGTCGAAATTGAAATTCCTCGCCCCCTTGAGGAGGATGACCTCGTCGTGAAGATTACTGAAGAGATTGCTTTCCAGAAAATCTTCGGTGTTCTTGAAGAATGCTTTGTCGTCGATATCCACCAATCCTGCATGAGCCGTGATTTCCGGCCCAATACCAATAAATCGCTCCACCCCCCTCGACTTTGCCATGTCGGAGACCGTCTTGTAAAGCATTTGCGGTGGCATCCCGCTTTGGTAGATGTCGCTCAACACGAGCGTGCGCTTTCTACCCTTGTGGTCGGGCCTCCTGTTCATGAAGTCGAGAGCGATGCCGAGCGAGTTGATGTCGGAGTTGTAGGAGTCGTTGATGAGGGTGCACCCATGTCGTCCTTCCTTCACTTCAAGCCTCATGGCCACTGGTTCGAGTGAAGGCATTCTCTGGCTGAGTGTCGTCTGCGTGATGCCGAGATGCAAAGCCACGGCTGCGCACAAGACCGCGTTTTCCACCGATGCGTCGTCGATGAAAGGAATGTCGAAATGCCCTTCCTGTCCTTGGAAAGCATAAGTGATGTTGGTGTGGTTGTCGTGCTTCTCCACACGTTTGACAAACATATCGGCTTTTGGGTCGATTCTGGAGCAAGCGATGACCTTCCTCTTTTTTCCTCCCTCCTCCACCATCTTCGCCACAAGAGAATTGTCGATATTTACGACGATGGTTTTGGCATCCTTGAAGAGTTTCCATTTCTCACGGCATTTCTGCTCCACTGTCTCGAAATTCTCCTGATGCGCCCCACCAATGTAGGTAAGCACTCCTATGGTGGGTTGAATGATGTCTCTAAGAGCATCCATCTCCCCTGGCATGCTGATGCCCGCCTCGAAGAGCCCCACCTGGGTTCGCTCGTCGAGCAGCCACACAGACAGCGGCACTCCCACTTGTGAGTTGTAACTCTTGGGCGACCTTGTGACCACCATGGATGGCGACAGTATTTGGTGCAGCCATTCCTTCACAACCGTCTTTCCATTGCTACCGGTAATGCCCACGATGGGTATTGAAAACTCGTCCCGGTGCCTTTCCGCGAGTCTTTGGAGAGCGAGGAGGGAATTGTCCACTTTCAGGAAATTGGCGTCGGGGTATGCAGTCTGCCAATCTTTAGGAAGTTGCTGCACGACGAAGCCTCTCACTCCTCTTTGGTATAGTTCGTCCACGTACTTTTGGCCATCATTTCTTTCTGTTTTGATGGCGAAGAACAGCGTGCTTTCCGCAAAACATAGCGACCTGCTATCGGTAAGCACCCATTGCACGTCGCATTCCATCTCTCCAAAGCGTCGCGCCCCAATGAGCGCGGCCACCTTCTCTATGCTATATTTCATATCTTTTGGGTTGTTGGCAGACAGACAATGTAATGTGGGACGTAGCCTGCCAGATTTCACCTTAATTATTTATAGTTGACACTTGCTTTCCTGTTTATTTATAGAGGGACTATGGGAGTTTTTGCTCCCATAGCCCCTGGATTGTGGCTATAGCTTCATAGTGGCTATAGTTTCTATAGAGACCATAGTGGCTATGTCACACAAGCACGACGGTGGCGCTTCTGGCGGCTTGCGCTCCCATGACAAGCACCTGTGCTATGTCAGCGGTTTTGGACGGGCCACTGATGAAAGTGCCGTATCCATAGTCGTTGAACTGTATCCGCTTGTATGCCTCATGCATGTTGTTGACAATCTCGGTTTTCTTGAGAAGTATGACCAAGTTTTCCGAGATGAAGCAAACGGCTTTCTCCTCCATGGCCTGTGGCACCCAGACGCATGCATTCTCCGCCACACCGAACAGACCCTTGATGACCCCCACGTCGGTGCCGTTGAGTGCTTGTGGCGAGCCGATGGTGTCGGGGTTTCTGGTGGCGATGGTTATTTCGGGCAAGTTGCTTGCTATCTCCTTGGCATCGGGATATAGTTCCTTTATCAGTTTGTTGACATCTTGCCCGGGTTTTAGTTCGATGACCTTTCCACCCACATTTTCAGTCATGGAAATGAACTGCACCAGTGGGTCGGGGTATGTGATTCCCTTGATGTCATCGAGCCTTGGCATGTCGAATTTCACCTTCACGTTTTTCCTGTATCTTGCCAGGATATCTTCTTTGTTGCTCATGTTTTCAGATTTTATCACTTGACCTTTCCTTTTCTCCACAGTTCCTGGAAGGAATTCCTTGGGAACTTCATCATCTTGTGTCCGTCAGCCCATGGATTGAGGCCGCTTTCCATGAGGAACGAGGGGACCCAGTTGGCCATGGGTGCGAATTTCATGGCGGTGTTGTACAAGCCGCTACTTCCGAAGAGCATCTTCATGCCCAAGCACATGCGCTTCTTGTCCGAATTGGCAGTCCCGAACTCATCGAGCTGCTGCCTCCACTTGTACACTTGGTCGCCGAGGTCGATTTTCACCGGACAAACAGTCTGGCAACTGAGGCAGAGGGTGCATGCAGAGACGTTGCCGCTGTGCAGCTTGACATTCCTCAACATACCGAGATTGATTCCCACGGGTCCCGGGATGAAATAAGAGTATGAATACCCTCCACTCCTTCTATATACCGGGCAGGTGTTCATGCAAGAGCCACATCTGATGCACTTGAGTGTCTCCCAGTGCTCCGGGTTGGCCACCCACTCACTTCTTCCGTTATCGACAAGAATGATGTGCATTTTCTGCGCGGTAGGTCTTGCCTTTCTGAAATGGCTGGTGTATGTGGTGGTTGGCTGCCCTGTTCCGGCTCGGCACAGCATCCTCTGGAAAACGGCAAGGCAATCATAGTTGGGTATGACTTTTTCCAATCCGATGGCTGCGATGTGCAACTTGGGGCACGAGGTGCTCATGTCGGCGTTTCCCTCATTGGTGCATACCACGATGTCCCCGGTCTCCGCGATGCCGAAGTTGGCTCCCGTCATGCCTGCCTGTGCTGTGAGAAATTCGTTGCGCAGGCTCAGTCGTGCCATATATGTAAGATATGTTGGGTCGTGGTTTCCCGGTTCGGTGCCAAGTTTCTCCTCGAAAAGTTCTCCCACGTCGTCGTGGTTGAGGTGGATGGCCGGCATCACGATGTGGCTTGGTTTCTGCCCCTTGAGTTGTATGATGCGCTCTCCCAAGTCGGTTTCCACCACTTCAATGCCGTTTTTCTCCAAGAAGGGGTTCATCTCGCACTCCTCGGTGAGCATGCTCTTGCTCTTTACCATCTTCTTCACATTGTGCTCCCGGAGAATATCAAGCACGATGCTGTTGAATTCGTCTGCATCCTTGGCCCAATGCACGACGCATCCGTTTTTCTCTGCATTGGATGCAAATTTCTCCAAGTACTCGTCGAGGTGTGAAATGGTATGCTTCTTTATTTCCGAGGCCTTCTCCCTCAGTTGCTCCCATTCTTCCAGTCCCAAGGCCATGTTGTCGCGCTTGGTGCGGACAGACCAGAAAGTGGCGTCATGCCACTGTGCGTATTTCTGGTTTTTCAGAAACGCTTTCGCTTTGTCAGAATGTGGTGTGCTCATAATCCTGATGCTAAAATTTCTACTGCGTGAATGAATTGTATTTCCAAGCCTCGCTTTTGTGCGACGCCGGCCATGTGCATGAGGCACGAGCAGTCGGGGCCGGTGACATACTCCGCACCGGTTTCAATGTGGCGTTTCACCTTGTCAACACCCATCTGGGCCGACACGGCTGTTTCCTCCACGGAGAACATGCCCCCAAAGCCGCAGCACTCGTCCTTTCGCTCAGGCTCCACGACGGTGATGCCTTTCTTCAGTTCCAGCAAGTCCTTGATTTTATTGAACTTACTCACATTCATCTCACTTGGCGAACTGAGCCCCAGTTCCCTCACGCCATGGCATGAGTTGTGCAAACTCACTTTGTGCGGGAACTCACCCGGAAGACTTTTCACTTTTACCACGTCGTGCAGGAAAGCCACGACATCCATGGCCTTTTCAGCCGTTTTGCAAGTCTTCTTGCCTTCGAGCAAGCGAGGGTAATTGATTTTCACAAATGCCGTACAGCTGACGGAGGGAGCCACGACATAGTCGAAGTTGGCGAACATGTCCTCGAATTTCTCCGCAAGAGGCACGGCCATTTTCTCGAAGCCGGCATTGGCCATGGGCTGCCCGCAACACGTTTGGTTGAGCGGGTAGGTCACGTCCAGTCCAAGATGCTTCAGCAACTTATATGTTGCGACGCCCACCTGTGGATAGACGGCATCGACATAACAGGGAATAAACAAACCGATTTTCATGTATTATAATGTTATAAGGATTATAGCGTAGCTAAGATTTTGCAAATATAGCAATTTTTTTGTAGAGTGCAATTATTTGGGGAATGTTTTTCGCATTTTTGTGCAAAATAGCTGTAAAAAAACGCCCTATGTTGCCATAAATAAAGAATTATTCGTAATTTTGCATCATGTTACATTCTACTCCATTTCGTTGGCCAGCCCTTCTCATAGGCTTGTGCCTTCGTGTCCTGCCCTGTCTGGCTATCGCGCCCACCGACTCGGTGGACATCAGTCTCCTCACCTGTTCGCCCCACAATGAGGTCTATGCCCTCTATGGGCACACCGCCCTCCGCGTATGCGACCACACCACGGGTGAGGACATCGTTGTCAACTATGGTGTGTTCAGTTTCGAGCAGCCCAACTTCGTCGCCCGCTTTATTTTCGGCCTCACCGACTATCAGATGGGCGCATACCCATTCGTGGAATTCTGCCGCGAATACGCCATGGAGAGCCGCACCGTCGTCCAGCAAACGCTGGACCTCACAGCCGACGAGAAGGCCAGCATCGTGGCTGCTCTCATAGAGAACGCCCGTCCAGAGAATGTGGTTTATCGCTACAATTTCTTCTACGACAACTGCACCACTCGCGTTCGCGACATGGTGAAGTCGCATCTTAAGGGCAAGTTGCGTGTCAAGCCCATCTTCGAAATCAAGCCAACCTTCCGGAGCATGACGCATGAATATAACATCAACTATCCTTGGGCTCGTTTTGGCAACGACATGCTGCTCGGTGTGAGAGCCGACCGCCCCACCACCCCGGAGGAGCGGCAATTTCTTCCCTTGCGCCTGATGCAGGACTTCTCACGAGCACAAGTGGACCGGAAAGACGGCACTCGCCGCCCCCTCGTGTTAAAAGAAGAGGTGATAGTGAAAGGCAAGCCCCTGATGACGAAAGAAAGTTTTCCCCTTCGCCCCCGCACCTGTTTCATTCTGCTGTTTGTCATCACGTTGGCCATCACCTTTGCCGAATTCAAACTCCACCGTCGGATGTGGGTGTTCGACGCCTTGTTGCTCGTTGTCTGCGGCTTGGCGGGCATCGTACTTGCAATGATGGTATTCTCCCAGCATCCCACGGTGCAAGTCAATATGCAATTTTTCATCCTCAATCCACTTCCACTGATACTGGCATGGCCTGTGGTGAGCCGCGAGCGTGCCGGCAAGCCCCACTGGTGGTGGAAAACTTGGGGCATATTGTGCCTGTTTTTCTTTTTTTACGGCTTTTGGCAGGATTATGCCGAGGGAATGGTGTTTTTGGCACTCTCTTTGCTGACAAGGTGCGTGGTCAACCACTTTTTCATGCTTCGCGGCCGCCCAAACACCCCCAAATACGAATTGCAAGCCTAAAATGGGGGATAAAAATTGGCGTTGTGAAATAAAATGCTTAATTTTGCACGAATTTTGAAACAAACAAAAAAGACAAGATAAGAAATGGGATTTTTAAAGATTTTGCAGTCGCTCTTCGGCAACAAGTCCACTCGTGACATGAAGCTGATTCAGCCGATTGTGGAGAGTGTTAAAGCCGTCTATCCTGAGATAGAGGCGCTCAGCCATGACGAGTTGCGCGCCCGCACGATGGAAATCAGGAAATACGTTCAGGACTCCGCCAAGGAAGAGCGGGCGAAGGTGGAAGAGCTCAAGTCGAAGATTGAGGAAACACCTATCGACGAGCGCAAGCCCATCTTCGACCAGGTGGACAAGATAGAGAAGGAAATACTGGAGATATACGAGAAGGCTCTTGACGAGGTGCTCCCCGTGGCTTTCAGCATCGTGAAGGAGACCGCCCGTCGCTTCACGGAGAACGAGGAGGTGGTGGTAACCGCCACCGACTTCGACCGTGAGCTTGCCACGACCAAGGACTTCGTGCGCATCGAGGACGACAAGGCCATCTACTCCAACCACTGGATAGCCGGCGGCAACGACATGCGGTGGGACATGGTGCACTATGATGTCCAGCTCTTCGGTGGTGCCGTGCTCCACCAGGGCAAGATTGCCGAGATGGCCACTGGCGAGGGTAAGACCCTTGTCGCCACACTCCCCGTATTCCTTAACGCCCTCACCGGCAACGGCGTACACGTAGTGACGGTGAACGACTACCTTGCCAAGCGTGACTCCGAGTGGATGGGGCCGCTCTATATGTTCAACGGTTTGTCGGTGGACTGCATCGACAAGCATCGCCCCAACTCCCCCGAACGCCGCAAAGCCTACCAAGCAGACATCACCTTCGGAACGAACAACGAGTTCGGCTTCGACTACCTGCGCGACAATATGGCCATCTCACCTGACGACTTGGTGCAACGCGCTCACAACTACGCCATTGTTGACGAGGTGGACTCCGTGCTCATCGACGATGCCCGCACCCCGCTGATCATCTCCGGTCCCGTGGAGCGCGGCGACGACCAGATGTTTGAGGAATACCAGCCCCTCGTGGAACAGTTGGTCAACGTCCAGCGCCGTCTTGCCACCGACTTCCTGGCCGACGCCCGTCAGAAGATAGCCAAAGGTGTGGCCACCAACGACAAGAACCTCTTGGCCGAGGGCTTCCTCGCCCTCTTCCGCTCCCACAAGGCACTGCCCAAGAACAAAGCCCTCATCAAATACCTCTCCGAAGAGGGCATCAAAGCCGGCATGCTGGCCACCGAGGAAGAATACATGCAAAACAACAACCGCCGCATGCCGGAGGCTGTCGCTCCCCTCTATTTCGTGGTTGACGAGAAAATCAACTCCGTGGACCTCACCGACAAAGGCACCGACTGGCTGGCCAAGCAGGTGAACGACAAGGACCTTTTCGTGCTGCCCGACATCACCGGACAGATGTCATCGCTGGAGAATCGCACCGACCTTTCCGAGGAGGAGCGTCTGAAACTCAAGGATGAATACATGAGCCGCTATGCTGTGCAGAGCGAGCGCGTGCACACACTGCAACAACTGCTCAAGGCCTACACGATGTTCAACAAGGATGACGAGTACGTGGTGATTGACGGCGAGGTGAAGATTGTGGACGAACAGACGGGCCGTATCATGGAGGGTCGCCGCTGGAGCGACGGTCTGCACCAGGCTGTGGAGGCGAAAGAACACGTGAAAGTGGAGGCCGCCACACAGACATACGCCACCATCACATTGCAGAACTATTTCCGCATGTACCACAAGTTGGCCGGCATGACGGGTACTGCCATCACGGAGGCTGGTGAATTCTGGGACATCTACAAGCTCGACGTGGTGGAAATCCCCACCAACAAGCCAGTGATACGCAACGATATGAACGACCGTGTCTATAAGACACAACGTGAGAAATACAAGGCTGTGATAGAGGAAATCATCGCCATGCGCAACCAGGGCCGTCCCACCCTCGTGGGTACGACGTCGGTGGAAATCTCCGAACTGCTCTCCCGCATGCTGAAGATGAACAACATTCCCCACAACGTGCTCAATGCGAAGCTCCACCAGAAAGAAGCCGACATCGTGGCACAAGCCGGTCGCAGCACCGACGGCAAGGGTGCGGTGACCATCGCCACCAACATGGCCGGTCGTGGTACCGACATCAAGCTCACCCCGGAGGTGAAGGAGGCCGGTGGCTTGGCCATCATCGGCACGGAGCGCCACGAGAGCCGCCGTGTGGACCGCCAGCTTCGCGGCCGCGCCGGCCGTCAAGGCGACCCCGGCTCGTCAGTGTTCTATGTCTCTTTGGAGGACAAACTGATGCGCCTCTTTGCTTCCGAGCGCATCGCCAAGGTCATGGACCGTCTTGGCTTCGAGGATGGCGAGCGCATCGAGCACAACATGATCAGCAACAGCATCGAGCGCGCCCAGAAGAAAGTTGAGGAGAACCATTTCGGCATCCGCAAGCGCCTGTTGGAATACGACGATGTGATGAACATGCAGCGCAAGATGATTTACGAGAAGCGCCGCCATGCCCTCATGGGTGAGCGCATCGGCATGGACATCGCCGACATGATGTGGGACCGCGTCACACGCATCATCGAGAACAATGCCGCCGACTACCGTGGATGCAGCGAGATGTTCCTCAAGACGTTCGCCATGGAGTGTCCTTTCAGAAGCAGCGAACTGTCGAGCACAGGCCGTGAGGAATTGGAAGAGAAGAGCTACACCGCCGTGATGGACACCTTCAAGCGCCGTTCCCAGCGCATCAACGAAGTGGCATGGCCCATCATCAAGCAAGTGTATGAGGAGCAAGGACAGCTCTACGAGCGTATCAACGTGCCCATCACCGATGGTCGCGGCGTGATGAACATCCCCTGCAACCTGAAGGAAGCCTACGAC
Organism: uncultured Prevotellaceae bacterium; assembly: GCA_902792855.1. Lineage (GTDB taxonomy): Bacteria > Bacteroidota > Bacteroidia > Bacteroidales > Bacteroidaceae > Prevotella. Next base: position 14,835 of record CADBBP010000032.1, on the reverse strand, counting down.
ACGGAGTGCAAGTCGGTGGTGAAACAATTCGAGAAGGTGGTGATGCTCCACATCATCGACGACTTCTGGAAGGAGAACCTGCGACTGCTCGACGAGTTGAAGCACAACGTGCAGAACAGTGCGTCGTATGAGCAAAAGGACCCATTGGTGATTTTCAAGATTGAAAGTGCCAAACTCTTCGACAACATGATTGACGACATGCACAACCGCATGTGCGAAATCCTCATGCGCGGCCAAATCCCGCAGTTGGTGCAGCAGCAACCTCAAAACGTGCAGGAGGCTGCTCCCGAGCGGCACACGCAACGCTACCAGGAGAGCAAGGGCGACGAGATGATTGACCAAGGGCAGAAAGCAGCGGCAAGCCAAGACACCCGTGAGAGCGCCTCACGCCAGCAGCGCCAGCCCATCCGCAAGGACAAGCTTCCCGGCCGCAACGACCCCTGCCCCTGCGGCAGTGGAAAGAAATTCAAGAACTGTCACGGTCGCGGCATTGTCTAATCACGACGCAACCTCATTCCCAACCCGAATATAATATAAATAAGGTATATGAAAATAGACATCTCACGCCTCCGCAAAGCATTCGGCGAGAAAGTGGCTGTTGACATCGATGAATATCACGTTGGCGACGGCGAGATGATTGGCCTGGTGGGCAACAACGGCGCCGGCAAGACTACGCTTTTCCGTTTGATGCTCGACTTGCTCAAGGCTGACGACGGGGCAGTGGAGTTTGCCTTCGCTGCAGAAAACGGCAGCGAAACACCTGTTGAGCACCGTGTCAATCCTGCTGAGAGTGAAGAGTGGAAGGAACACACCGGAGCCTACGTGGACGACGGTTTCCTCATCGACTTCCTCACCCCAGAGGAGTTTTTCGAGTTCGTCGGAAAGGTGTGCGGGATAGGCAAACAGGAGGTGGAAGCACGTGTGAAGACTTTCGAGCATCTGATGGCGGGCGAGATATTGGAGCAGAAGAAGCTCATCCGCGACTTCTCTGCCGGCAACAAGCAGAAGATAGGCATCATAGCCGCCTTGCTTCACCAACCCTCTTTGGTCATCCTCGACGAGCCATTCAATTTCCTCGACCCCTCGAGCCAGAGTGTCCTGAAGCGCACGTTGACAGAATACAATCACGCCACGGGTGCCACCATTATCATCAGCAGTCACAATCTGGCGCACACCATCGATATCTGCCCCCGTATCACTTTGCTGGAACACGGACATATCGTGAAGGACTTGTCGAACATCGACCATAGTGCCGCCGACGAGCTCAACGCGTATTTCGACCAACAAGCCTCCGTAGAGCAAGAATAAGTGGAATTATCACCTAAAAAAGGCGGGACCCTTCGTGGGACCCGCCTTTTTTATTGGATTTGCACACCTTTTTCAATTTCTGATTACAGAAGAAAAAACTACTATGGTCTGCCAGACCGGCGTGGGCGAGTGTTTGGTTGACCATTGTTGGGATAGTTGCCGTTGTTGCCAGGCTGATAACCATTGTTGGGACGGTTGCCGTTGTTGCCGGGTTGATAACCATTGTTGGGATAGTTACCATTGTTGCCTGGCTGGTAGCCATTATTGGGGCGGTTGCCGTTGTTGCCGGGCTGATAGCCGTTGTAGGGGCGGTTGCCGTTGTTGGGATGGTTGCCGTTATAGCCGGGATGAGGACCATTTCCCCTTTGGTAGCCGGAGCGTCCGCTGGGTGTGGGTGTATGACCAGGCGCCGGTCTCCCGTTTCCTACAGGAGCGTAGTAGTTGCCGTAGCTGTAGTGGCTTTTCCCACCTGTATTTCTACCCCCTCGGAATGAGAACCATGCATTGGGTCTTGAGTAGAAGAATTGATGGCGGTTGGTATATCTGCCATACAGAGCCAAGCTCCATGCCCCTCTCACCCAGTTGAGCGGGCGGTAAAAATAGTTGATGTTGATAAAGAAGCTGTACTGGTTGCGGCTGAGGACATACCTGAGATCACTGTTTCTCCTCTGCCAATAAATGCCATAAAGGTCTTGCGAACGGTTGACACAGAGGAAATAGTCGAGGTTGATTTCATAGACGGCTTCCATCTGCTCCAAGGAAAGATTGAGTTCGTATGCCATCTTGTCAGTGAGGAACAAAGCTTCCTGACGTGCCTGGTCATACCCCATGGCTTTTGCGCCAAGCGACAAAGCCATGCATGCCACCAAGGTGATGATGTAATTTTTCATTTTGCAGTATTTTTAATGTTACGATTCTACGAGGATGTACTTTTCCGACTGCGCGAAAGACATGGAGCAAGTCATGTCAGCCAGTGCAAATGTCAGCATCTTCTTTTCATTGTAAAAAGTTTGAAGATGATTGTCATAAGAATACGCAAAATTACATAAAAAAGTTGGGAAATCAAAAATTGACATCGTTATTTTCACAAAAACTTGAAAACTCTGTGGCAGAATCATTATTTTATACTATCTTTGCATTGTTTAGTCAACAAAATCAACAAGAACCATGGAAATAGGAGACAAAGCCCCGGAGTTGTTGGGCTACGACGAGAATGGCGAGGCTGTTCGCCTTAGCGACTTTGCCGGCAAGAAGCTGGTGTTGTATTTCTACCCCAAGGACCTCACTTCGGGCTGTACGGCCGAGGCCTGCAACCTGCGCGACAACCTCTCCACTTTGAATGAGTCCGGCTATGCCGTTGTGGGTGTCAGTGTGGATGATGCCAAGTCGCACCAGAAATTCATCGCCAAGCACGAGTTGCCTTTCCACCTCATAGCAGATACTGACAAAAGTTTGGTGGAGCAGTTTGGCGTGTGGGGCGAGAAGAGCATGTACGGTCGCAAGTATTTCGGCACCTTCCGCACCACCTTCATCATCAACGAAGAGGGTGTGGTGGAGCGCATCATCGGTCCGAAGAAAATCAAGACGAAGGACCACGCCAACCAAATCCTCTCCGGCGTATGACGACGCAAGCGGAGCTCATCCTGCCGGGTCGCCGGCGTGGATGCCACCTGGTGACGGGCGAGATTGTCCGTCAACTGCCTCCTTTACCCAAATGCGGCTTGCTGCACCTCTTCGTCAAGCATACCAGTTGCGGTCTTTGCATCAATGAGAATGCCGACCCCGACGTGCGTCACGACATGGCCGCCATCCTCGACCACCTCGTCCCTGAGAACCAGCGATACTACCTCCACACCTTGGAGGGCAGCGACGACATGCCCGCCCATGCCAAGGCGGCGCTCATAGGGATGAGCATCACCATTCCCATCACCGGCGGACGTCTCAACCTTGGCACCTGGCAAGGCATTTACCTGTGTGAATTCCGCGACCACGGCGGGCCACGCAAAATCGTCGCCACCATCATTGAGTAAACTCTTCCGCCACGAAAAACCCATTCAGTATTCCAACCATGATCAACCATCAACTTCTCACCCCATCAAGCATCGTCGTCATCGGCGGCTCCAACAACATACACAAACCCGGTGGCGCCGTGGTGCGCAACATTCTCAGTGGAGGCTACCAAGGTGTGCTGCGCATCGTCAACCCCAAGGAAGACGAGGTGCAAGGCATCAAGGTGTTTCACGACGCCCAAGAACTGCCCCCCACCGATATGGCCGTTGTGGTAATCCCCGCCAAGCTGTGCCCTTCCACGGTGAAGCTGCTCGCCTCGGAGAAAGGTGTGCGTGCCTTTGTCATCATCTCCGCCGGCTTCGGCGAGGAGACGCCCGAGGGTGCCGCCTTGGAACAAGACATCCTCGACACATGCGAGAAATACGGTGCCGCGTTGATTGGCCCCAACTGCATCGGCCTGCTCACCTCCTGGCATCACAGCGTGTTCACCAAACCCATCCCCCATCTCAACCCACAAGGTGTGGACTTCATCTCCGGTTCCGGAGCCACCGCCGTCTTCATTCTCGAGTCTGCGGTCATCAAGGGACTGCAGTTCAACTCCGTCTGGAGCATCGGCAACGGCAAGCAAATCGGAATAGAAGATGTGTTGCAATACATGGACGAGCATTTCGACGCGAAACGCGACTCCAAGGTGAAACTGCTTTATATAGAGAACATCAGCAACCCTGACAAGTTGCTCTTCCACGCCAGTTCACTCATCCGCAAGGGTTGCCGCATCGCCGCCATCAAGGCCGGCAGCACAGAGAGCGGCAGCCGCGCCGCCACGTCGCACACCGGAGCCATTGCGAGCAGCGACTCTGCTGTAGAGGCCCTCTTCCGCAAGGCCGGCATCGTGCGCTGTTTCTCCCGGGAGGAACTCACCACGGTGGGCTGCATCTTCACCCTCCCTGTCATCAAGGGCAAGAATTTCGCCATCGTCACCCATGCCGGCGGCCCCGGCGTGATGCTCACCGATGCCCTTTCAAAGGGTGGCCTCTCCGTCCCTCCTGTTGACCCTGCCATCGGCGAGGAACTCAAGTCGCAGTTGTTCCCCGGCTCCTCCACCGCCAACCCCATCGACATCCTCGCCACCGCCACCCCCACACAGCTGGGTGTAGCCATCGACTACTGCGAGCACCGTTTCGACAACATCGATGCCATCATGGTGATTTTCGGCACCCCTGGCCTGGTGCAGCTCTACGAGACCTACGACGTGCTTCACAAGAAAATACTGGAATGTCACAAACCCGTCTTCCCCATCCTCCCCAGCCTTCACACCGCCGGCCCCGAGGTGGACGAATTCTTGCGGAAGGGCCATGTGAACTTCAGCGACGAGGTGACACTTGCCACCGCACTCACACAGGTGATGCGCACCCCGTCGCCCGCTCCCCCCGAGATTGAGTTGTTTGGCGTTGATGTCCCCCGCATTCGCGACATCATCTCCGGCATCCATGAGAGCGGCTACATCTCCCCCTCCCTCGTGCATGAATTGCTCGACTGTGCCGGCATCCCCTTGGTGCCCGAGGTGACGAGCACCAATGCCGACGAATTGGTGGCCTTTGCCGAGCGCGTGGGCTATCCTGTGGTGGCCAAGGTGGTGGGTCCTGTGCACAAGAGCGACGTGGGCGGAGTAGTTCTCGACATCAAGAGTGCGCAGCACCTTCGCATGGAGATTGAGCGACTGATGAAGATTGAGGGTGCCACACAAGTGATGGTGCAGAAAATGCTCCGCGGCACGGAACTCTTCATCGGTGCGAAATACGAGCCACGCTTCGGCCACATTGTGCTTTGCGGCCTTGGAGGCATTTTCGTGGAGGTGCTCAAGGATGTGAGCAGCGGCCTTGCCCCTCTCTCCTACGCCGAGGCCTACTCTATGATTCATTCTCTCCGCGCTTACAAAATCATCAAGGGCACACGCGGCCAGGCCGGCATCAACGAGGCCCGCTTCGCCGAGGTCATCGTTCGCCTCTCCACCTTGCTTCGCTTCGCCACGGAAATCAAGGAAATGGACCTCAACCCGCTCTTAGCCGATGAGCATGGTGTGACAGCCGTGGACGCCCGTATCTACGTGGAATCAACGAAAGGAAAAGGTTGAAAACGCATCGTCAAAGCCTCCCATGTCGGTGTTACAAGCAAAAAAATGCCAAGAAATAGCAAGAAATGAAACATTTTTCGTAAATTTGCGGCGATTTTCGCGTGATGCGAGCAAGCGATGACATCCAACCCGGCATGATTAGTCCAAGAACGCTCCTGCTGACAGCCTTGCTGCTGTCAACCCTCCATGTGGCCAAAGGAGGCCCCATAGGCAAGGAAGAAGCCTTGCGTGTGGCCAATTCTTTTGTGGCCGCACGCCATATAGATGTTTCGCAAAACCTCACCTTGGCCTATAGCGGCCACGCGGCAGGCATCACCTCCGACACTCCCTGCTATTACGTCTTCAACAACAACGCCGACCAGGGCTTTGTCATCGTTGCCGGTGAAGAACACTCGCGGCAAGTGCTGGGCTATAGCGACACAGGCTCCTTCGATGCCGACAATCTGCCCGACGGCCTGCGCTACCTCCTCGATTGGTATGCCGACGAACTGACCATAGCCCGGCGTCATGCCCCAAAAGCCGTCCGCGCAGCCGACACCACACCAAGCAGCAGCACCGCACGCCAAGCCATCCCACCACTGCTCACCACAACTTGGGACCAGAAAGCCCCCTACAACCTGAAATGCTTCATGGCCGACGGCACCCAGTCGTTCACCGGCTGTGTAGCCACCGCCATGGCCCAGGTGATGTACTACCACGAATGGCCATTGAATGCGACACCCACCATCCCCGCCTACACTGCCATCAACGGCATGAAATATGGCGCCCTCCCGCCCACCACCTTCGCTTGGGAGAAGATGAAGGGAGCCTACAACCCGCTGTCTGAGAGCATGCCTGTCGATGCCTCCTTGGATGCTGTAGCCGACTTGATGCTTTACTGCGGTCGTTCGGTGGAAATGAATTACAAGAGCGATGCAGCCGGAGCCTACACCTCCATGATACCCCAAGCTCTACAGAAAATCTTCGGCTACTCCGACGAGGCACGCGAACTGCGCCGCTCCAACTACAACAACGACGTGTGGTGCGACATCGTTTACAATGAACTACTCAACCACCGCCCCGTCATCTACGCCGGTGCCACCTCGTCCACCCTCACCCATGTCTTCATCTGTGACGGTTACGACGGGAAGGGCCTTTTCCACATCAACTGGGGAGCCGGCGGCAAGTCCAACGGCTATTTCAGCCTCAGCTCCCTCCGTCCTGCCATCCTGGCAGAGGAATATTCCGCCTTCGACAATTCCCAGCGCATGACGGTTGGAATACATCCCCCTGCCACCAAACCCGACCCCTCACCCACTTATCTCACCACGCAACAATTAAGCACCACCGCCGCAAGCTATCCCTACAACAAGAGCGCCGGCATCAAGAAAACGTTCAATTACGGTTTCTCCGGCGTTGTCAACCTTGTTTGCGCCGATGCCGGATTGGGGCTTTTCCGCAACGACACCCTTCTGGAAGTGCTCACGGTCAGTCCCAACATGCGTGTGGTGCGCGACAGCACCATCACCCTGAAACCAAGCAGCACCTTCGGTGCCAACCTGAAAGACGGGTACTACGAGGTCAGGGGCATCAACCGCCTTCCGGGCGAGAGCCAGTGGCGCAACAACCTTGACAACGACAAATACCATGTGAACATGGTAATCGGTGAGGGCAAAGCCGTCTTCTCCAACAAAGAGGAGCCTTCCGGCGGCGGCACTTCGGAACCGGTGCTGGCAGTGAGCAGCATCTCTCAAGTGTTTGAGAGCGGTGTCAACCCCAAGCAAATCCGCGTGGTGGTAAGGAACAAGAGCGATGTGGACTTCATCGGCACTGCCTATCTCATCCTCAACAACGACAAGAACCTTTACGAGGGTTGCTTTGTGGATGCCGGGCAAGAGGCCACCCTCAATTTCCACACCGACAAACCCGCCGGCATCTACACCGCCAAACTTCTGGTCAAGGATGACAACGACAGCCAAACCTTCAACTTGGGAAAACTCACCCTCACCGACGAAGGTTCGCTGCCCGTCCTCACCTTGGTGGATGTTTCCTTCAAGAACGTCAGCGGTGCCTACCACTACGGCCGCATGTTGGAAGGAACAATGACTCTGCGCAACAAGACCAACAGCGACTACTGCGGCCTGATATCCTACTACATCTATCACAAAGACATCGACTACAAATACCAGATGTCGCAATTGGTGAGCATCAAGGCCGGGAATAGCGCCACCATCCCCCTGACATTCGATAATCTTGAATATGGTTACCAAGTGTCTGTCATCGACATCGGCGACCCCTTCACCACCTACTATGCCGCCTCCGACACATGGACCGTCACACCCGGTTTTGTCACATGGACCGCCACCGGCGAGCGCAACGCCACCGCCCCACCCTTTTTCGCCCGGGTACCTGAGACGGCGGCAGCCGCCAGCCTCGAGGGGCTGTCGCTTTCCAGCATCATGCCCAACAGCAACGAGAACACCATCTACTATTTTGACAGCGATGCCATCGTCCCTGCCGCCTTCAAAGGAAAGAATGTGGTGCTTGGCAACAAAGCCGAAAGCATCCACCTGAATGAAGACAAGGACTTCTACATACCTTATTCTTTCAAGGCACAACGAGTGAGTGCCACACGCACTCCCTCCATCGGTTTCGACGGCAAGGGTGGTTGGCAAACCATCTCGCTGCCGTTCTCCGTGGACAGCATCCTCGACACCTCCAATGCCAGTCGCCAGCTACTGTGGAGCATCACCACCACTCCCTCCAACGACGGCAAAGACCTCTGGCTGCGCGAGTTGTCAAGCATCGATGGCTCAAAGGCGCATTTCACCGATGTTTATCATTGGCGTGCCAACGCCCCCTACCTCATAGCCGTCCCCGACCACCTTTGGGGCAAGGGCAGCGACCTTGTAGGACACACCCTCTCCTTTTGCGCCACCAACACCCTCGTAGAAAGCACCACCTCTCCCAAAGTGGTGTGCGATGGATATGAGTTCATCAGCTCCACCAACCACACCTTGCCCAAAGGTGCTTACGCCCTCAACGATGCTGGCAAAGCATTCACCCCCTCCACCTCAACAACCACCCGCCCCACCCATGCCTATCTGTTGCCCTCGGAGGGCGTCACACCGCCCTCGACCATACAAATAGTCAACCACACCGCCCTCCCCGGCGATGTCAACGGCGATGGTGAGTTGAACGTCATAGACGTGATGGCCACCGTGAACGTCGCCTTGTTCAAATCCGTGAACCTCTTCATCAAAGGCAACGGCGACTTGAACGATGACAACATCATCGACGTGAACGACGTGATGCTGCTGGTGAGAGAAATCCTGAGTCACTAACATTAAATAACAATAAATCATTCACACCTAAAACATGTATTGGAACGAAAGTATTGAGTGTATGGACCGCGACCAGCTGCGCGAAATCCAAAGTAGAAGACTGAAAAAAATTGTGGATTACTGTTACCACAACACCCCTTTCTACCGCAAGCGGTTCCAGGAGATGGACCTCACGCCCGATGACATCCACGGCATCGAGGACATCACCAAACTGCCATTTACAGACAAGACGAGCCTTCGCGACAACTACCCCTTCGGCCTTGCCGCCGTCCCGATGAGCCAAATTGTGCGCATCCACGCCTCTTCCGGCACCACCGGCAAGCCTGTTGTAGTGCTTTACACACGCAAGGACCTTGCAATGTGGACGGAGAGCATCTCCCGCGCCTTCACCGCCTACGGAGCCACGAAGGAAGACATCTTCCAAATCTCTTACGGCTATGGGTTGTTCACCGGCGGTCTGGGTGCCCACGACGGAGCCACCAACATCGGCGCCAGTGTCATCCCCATATCCTCCGGCAACACACAGAAGCAAATCACGCTGATGCACGACTTCGGCGCCACCACCCTCTGCTGCACACCCTCCTATGCCATGTTCCTCGGAGAGGCCCTGCGTGAGTCGGAGTGGCCGCGAGAGGAATTCAAACTGCGCATCGGTGCCTTCGGCGCCGAGCCCTGGACGGAGAACATGCGCGTGAAATTGGAGGAGACATTGGGCATCAAGGCATACGACATCTACGGCCTGAGCGAGATAGCCGGCCCCGGTGTAGGTTACGAATGCGAATGCCAGCATGGCACCCACCTCAACGAGGACTACTTCTTCCCCGAAATCGTCAATCCCGAAACTGGCGAGCCCATGCCCGAAGGACAGTTGGGTGAACTTTGCTTCACGCACCTCACGAAAGAGGGCATGCCACTGTTGCGCTACCGCACACACGACCTCACCGCCCTCCACTATGAGAAATGCTCCTGCGGCCGCACGCTGGTGCGCATGGACCGCATCCTTGGCCGCTGCGACGACATGCTCATCATCCGCGGTGTCAACGTCTTCCCATCACAAATTGAGTCTGTCATTCTCAAGCAAGCAGAGTTTGAGCCACACTTCCTCTTGGAGGTGGACCGTGTGAACAACACCGACACGAGCATGCTGAAGGTGGAAGTAAAAGAGGAATACTTCACCGACAACATGTCCGACATGGTGGCTCTCCAGAAGAAGCTCGAAGGCGAGTTACGAAGTGTCATCGGCCTGGGCTTCAAGGTGAAACTTGTGGAGCCCAAAGGCATCGAGCGCAGCACGGGCAAGGCCAAGCGAGTAATAGACAAACGAGTACTATAAATAACACCTACTACCATGTTAGCAAAACAATTATCCGTTTTCTTAGAGAACAAGTCGGGCCGCCTCACCGAGGTGACCGACGTCTTAGGCAAGGCCGGCATCAACCTCTCTGCCATGAGCATTGCCGACAATTCCGACTTCGGCATCCTCCGCTGCATCGTAAGCGACCCCGAATTGGGCTACAAGGTGCTCAAGGAGGCCCATTTCACCGTGAAAATCACCAATGTCATCGGCTTCTCCTGCCCCAACACCCCCGGCTCCCTCGCCGTGGTGCTCAAGTGCCTGAGCGATGCCAATGTCTTCATCGAGTACATGTACTCCTTCAGCAACGGCGATGGTGCCAATGTGGTCATCCGTCCTTCCGACCTGGAGTTGTGCGAGAAGATACTACAATCCAAAAAGGTGGACCTTCTCGCCGCCAGCGACCTCTACAGGCTATAACAAAATTCAATACTTACAAACCCCAATACAATGAGCAACAAGAAATACGGACATTTCGACGACCAATCGCGTGAGTACGTCATCACCGACCCTTGCACGCCCTGGCCCTGGATCAACTACTTAGGAAACGAGGATTTCTTCTCCTTGATCAGCAACACCGCTGGCGGTTACTCTTTTTACAAGGACGCCAAGTTCCGCCGCATCACACGCTACCGCTACAACAACGTGCCGATGGACAATGGTGGTCGCTACTTCTACATCAAGGACGGCGACACCGTGTGGAACCCCGGTTGGAAACCCTGCAAAACCCCGCTCGACTTCTATGAGTGCCGCCATGGCATGAGCTACACACGCATCACCTCCCGCAAGGATGGGATAGAGGCCGGCGTGCTCTTCTTCGTACCGCTGAAAAGCTGGTGCGAGGTGCAGAAGCTTACACTGACCAACACCACCGACGCGGTGAGACGCCTGCAACTCTTCTCCTTTGAGGAGTGGTGCCTCTGGAACGCAGCCACCGACATGGAGAATTTCCAGCGCAACTTCTCCACCGGCGAGGTGGAAATCGAGGGTTCCGTCATCTACCACAAGACGGAATACCGCGAGCGCCGCAACCACTACGCCTTCTATAGCGTCAACACACCCATCGACGGCTACGACACCGACCGCGAGACATTCGTGGGCCTCTACAACGGCTTCGACGCCCCCGACGCTGTGATGGAAGGCCGCCCACGCAACAGCCACGCCCATGGGTGGAGCCCCATCGCCTCCCATTACATCGAGGTGGAGCTGCAACCCGGCGAGAGCCGCGACTTCATCTTCGTCTTAGGCTACGTGGAGAACGCCCAAGAAGAGAAATTCATCGCACCTCAGGTAATCAACAAGGAGAAAGCCAAAGCCGCCATCGCCCTCTACGACACGACGGAAAAGGTGGACGCCGCCTTCCAGGCACTCAATGAATACTGGGACCGCCTGCTCGACATTTATGTAGTGGACACCGGCAACGACAAACTGGACCGCATGGTGAACATCTGGAACCAATACCAGTGCATGGTGACCTTCAACATGTCGCGTTCCGCCTCCTTCTTCGAGAGCGGCATTGGGCGTGGGATGGGCTTCCGTGACTCCAACCAAGACCTTGTTGGCTTCGTACACCAGATTCCCGAGCGCGCCCGCCAGCGCATCATCGACATCGCCTCCACGCAATTTCCTGACGGCGGTTGTTACCACCAGTACCAACCCCTGACGAAACGCGGCAACAACGACATCGGAGGAGGGTTCAACGACGACCCCTGCTGGCTTATCTTCGGCACCGTGGCATACATCAAAGAGACAGGCGACTTCAGCATCCTCGACGAGCTAGTGCCCTTCGACAACCAACCGGGGAGCGAGGTTCCACTGATGGAGCACCTTCGCGTGTCGTTCGACCATGTGGTGAACAACCTCGGTCCTCACTGCCTGCCACTCATCGGTCGCGCCGACTGGAACGACTGCCTCAACCTGAACTGCTTCTCATGGGACCCCAACGAGTCGTTCCAGACAACGGAGAACAAGACAGAGGGTTCAAAGGCAGAGAGCCTGATGATTGCCGGCCTCTTCGTTGTGACCGGCAACGAATACATCGCCCTTTGCCGCCGCGTTGGCGAAGAGGAGGAGGCTGAACGTGCCAGCAAGCACGTGGCCGAGATGGTGGAAGCCGTGAAACGCGACGGCTGGGATGGTGAATGGTACCTCCGCGCCTACGACTACTATGGTCGCAAAATCGGCTCGAAAGAAAACGAGGAAGCCCAAATCTTCATCGAGAGCCAGGGGTGGTGCAGTGGAGAAGGCCCTCGACTCTGTGAAGGAACGTCTGGAATGCGAGCACGGCATCGTACTCAACAATCCCGCCTTCACCAAGTATGTCTATGAGTACGGCGAAATAAGCAGTTACCCAGAAGGTTACAAGGAGAACGCCGGCATCTTCTGCCATAACAACCCATGGGTGATTATCGGCGAGACACTCGCCGGCCGTGGCGACGATGCCTGGAGCCACTACCGCAAAATCCTCCCGAGTTACGTGGAAGAGAAATACAGCACGCTGCACAAGGTGGAGCCCTACGTCAACTGCCAGATGGTTGCCGGCAAGGATGCCGCCCGTCCCGGCGAGGGCAAGAACAGCTGGCTCACCGGTACCGCCGCTTGGATGTGGCTCACCGTCAGCCAGTACATCCTCGGCATCAAGCCCGAATACGATGGCCTGCGCATCGACCCATGCGTGCCATCCACAGCCACCGAATACTCCGTAAAGCGCAAGTTCCGTGATGCCGAATACCGCATCCGCATCTGCAACCCACAAGGTGTCAACACCGGCGTGGCAAGCATGGAAGTTGACGGCACACCTGTGGAAGGCAACACCATCCCCTATCGCCCCGGCAGCCACGAGGTTACCGTCGTGATGGGATGAACGGCCTTCACCACGCTTTCACTTTGCACATTCACTCCCCCGGCTCCCTCCCCTTGGGATGCCGGGGGAATTTCTGAGCGCACAAGAAAGAAGACGTTTGGCAACTGAGATGGAAATGCCAACCTCACGTTAGCAATGCAATTGTTGGAACGAAATGAAAAATGTCATGAAAATGAATGAAAAACGAAAAAAAACAAAACATTCACTTTGCTATTTAATACAATTGCACTACTTTTGCACTTTGAAAATGATAAAATGACATATCTCGAGTGAATACACTCCCACCTGACAAATAGCAAAAATTTACTTTCACCTAAAAAAATCCATTTATGAAGAAATTGTTTACATTAATCATCCCTATGCTAATGGGCGTTTCTGCACTTCACGCACAGGACTTCCCCTTGCAGTTTGTCGATGCACAAGGCAATGTGGTAGCCGACGGCACCGTGCTCCAACTGACCACGGTGGAAGACTTAGGCTATGGCGACGTGCAAATCCCCGCCGGCTTGTTCGTGGAAAACAAGACTGCGGACGAAGTGACCTGCGGCACGGATTATTCCATCACCGCCTTGCCCAACGGCGCCTTTCAAACCTGCTTCCCCACCAACTGTGTGATGCGCGAGACAACAGGCAGTTGGTCGTCGGAAGCCGGCACCATGAAAGGCAACGAGAAGCGCAACATGCTGACGGAGTGGCTTCCTATATCCGAAGGCACTGCCGTGGCCGAGTTCCAACTACTCAAATTCAAGCTCAATCCAGTGACGAAGAAGCCTACGCTCGACACACGAGGCCCCAAGGTGACACTCAATTTCATCTATAACCCTTCGCACATCCAAAGCACCGATGCAGCAACCTCCATCGCCACCGTGGAATATTACACGCTCGACGGCCGCCGCATCACCCATCCGACACAGGGTGTATTTATCTCACGCGTCACCTACACCAACGGCGCAGTGAAGACACAGAAGCAGAAATTCTAATCCCAACAATTAAGATTATTCATTTTTAATCATGTGCTGCCTCCCACAAGGAGGCGCACCTTTTATTCATCAAAAACAAAACCAATGAAGAAGTTTACTCTTTTCGCTCTGGCAGTCCTCATGGTATCTGCCACCAGTTTGGCGCAGCGCCCTCTAAGGCCGCTCTCCAAAGACCTTCCCAAACAAGTTGATGCCGAACGCCTAAAATCGGCTCGCATGGCCTTCAGCATGAAACAAAACAAGACGAAACTCTCCACCAAGCAGAGTCTCGATGCTAAAGACACGCAACTGAAGAGTGCCCGTATTCTCGGAAGCGATTCCGAAATGATTACAGAAACTCCTGAAGGAACATTGTACAACTACGCTCGCAAGGGTTCTGCCTACTATGTGTATATCATGTACCTCATGAACATATCCTTTGACAACATGGTAGGCACGGTGGTGTTCGGCCCCAACAACGAGGTGTATATCAAGGACATCATCTCACAAATAAGCCTTGGCACCTGGATAAAAGGAACGCTCAACGGCTCGAAAATCACCATCGAATTCCCTCAGAAATATTATATCCAGGATGGGGAAGACCTGTATGTGGACTTGCTGAGCTATGACTCTGGAGAGAACTGGTATGTCCCTGCTAAAGGTAGCCATACCATCACGCTGAACTACAACGCCAACAACAACACCATCAGCTGCCCGCCCATATCTGACCTGGCCACGGGCGGCAGCCTTATCGGCTTGGTATATTCTGACGGCGAATGGGCTGGCTATGGCGACTGGGCCTTCAATTACAAACTTATGAAGGATGAGCCTGTCACTGCACCGGAAAATCTTGAAACCACTATGTATTCCGTCTCTGCAAAGGG
>CADBBP010000031.1 GCA_902792855.1 uncultured Prevotellaceae bacterium | reverse complement strand
TTTTTCCAACGAGATGGTCTGAGCCTCCTCATCGACGGTGAAGGTGAAGTTGCCACCATTGTAGTCGTCGTAGTTGCTGAAGCCGATATCCTCCTTCACACCCCAGCGCGGGCTGAAGGTGACATCGCCGATGGCATTGTATTCGATGGGTTGCATGGAAGGGATGGTGATGGTGTTGCCCTCGCGAACACCCTTGACCCACGCACCAGTGGGATAGGTCGAGAGGATGTTGCGCACATACACCGTGCCGTCCTCGCACTCCACGATTTGCACCGTGCCGCTCTGCTCCACAGTGGCAAAGCCGTCATCGTTCGTATAAGCCATGCCACTGCGAGCATACACCTTGCGCACACCCTCGGCGGGCGAGATGATGATGCCGTGCTCGTCCTTCACCTCCCCGTTGGCGGCTGCCAGCATGGGCATCAGCACGTTGGAGACGCTGAAGGAGTGGAGCGCCCTGCGGGCGTTCGTCGGTGCAAAAGGTTCGCGAGCCAGCTCATCCTTTCCCACGAAGCCGTGGAAGGCCACGTCGAACGCATCGCGGAAGGCGACCCCCGGCGTGCGGGGCTTTTCGGCCTTGTCAGCCTTGGTCTGCTGCAACGCCGCCAACCGGTCGGCGGTGGGCGACTTGCTGAATGTTATCACTCTTGCCTTGGGCGCAGCCTTCTTCTTGTGGAAGTCCTGCGCGGCAGTTGTCATCACGACGCCGCAGAAAGCGAGGAGCGAAAGTCCTCTTAAACAGATGGCGGCGAGCATCTTTAGTTTTGTTTAATGCATAGTTATAAAAATAGAGTTCGGTGCAAATCCCCCTGTCTCATCCGCCGATGACGACGGGGATGTCGTGAGCAGCGAGCAAGTCTCGGCAATGGTCGATGGACTGTGCCGAGGGAACGTCCATGGGAATGTTTTCGGGGTTGTAGATGGTGTTGAGCCTGCGGTGCTTGTCGCGCCCGAGGTCGTGGTAAGGGAGGAGGTGTACAGGACGTGCGTCGGCCCCCGGCAATGATGCGACGAAGCGTGCAGTGGCGAGGATGTTGTCATCGTCGGCATTGACGCCCTCTATCAGCGGTATTCTGATGACGAAATGATGAAGGTTGTCGGCAAGCCAACGGATGTTGTGAAGTATCAAGCGGTTGTCCGCCCCGCAGAAGAAGCGGTGCCTCTCCGGGTCCATCATCTTGAGGTCCACGAGCATCATCTCGCAGGCCCCGGCCACGCGCTCCACCACCTCCGTAGCGGCGAAGAGCGAGGTGTCCACCACCCTGTGGAACCCCCTCCTGCCCAGTTCCTCGAGCAGTTGGAGGGTGTATGCCGGGTGCATGAGCGGCTCCCCCCCGCAGAGCGTCACGCCTCCGCTGCTCTCCTCCATGACGGCGCGCTCCTTCTCCACCTCCCTCATCAGTTCGTCCAAGGGCCACTCCCGTCCACACACCTCGAGGGCCGTGGTGGGACACTCCTCCACGCATCTCTTGCACAGGGAGCATCGTGCGGCGTTGCGCGTCACGCCCTCCGCCCCCATCGCGAGGGCCTGCTGCGGACAAGCCTCCACGCACGAGGCGCAAGCGATGCACCGCCCCTGTCGGTAGAGCAGTTGTGCGCCCCTCTCCCAACTCTCGGGGTTGTGGCACCAGAGGCAGCGCAGCGGACAGCCCTTGAGGAAGAGCGTCGTCCGTATGCCCGGCCCGTCGTTGATGGCGTATCGCTTGATGTCGAAGATGAGTGCCATGGGTTCAGGTGAGTTCCTTTACATCCCGTCGTTTTCCGTGCGTGCGATGATTTCCTCCTGCAACTGCCTCGTCATGTCGTTGAAATAGTCGGAATAGCCGGCCACCCTGACGAGGAGGTCGCGGTAGTCGTCGGGGTGACTTTGCGCGTCGCGCAGCGTGGCAGTGTCGATGATGTTGAACTGTATGTGGTGTCCTCCCATCTTGAAATAGGAGCGTATGAGGCTGGCGAGTTTCTGCTGGTCCCGCTCCCTTTGCAAGAGCGCCGGTGTGAAGCGCATGTTGAGGAGCGTCCCCCCGCTCTTCGTCTGGTCGAGTTTGCCGAGCGACTTCACCACCGCCGTCGGCCCGTGCGTGTCGGCCCCGTGCGCCGGCGACGTGCCGTCGCTGATGGCGAAATGCGCCTTTCTCCCGTTGGGAGTGGCCCCGCACACCTGTCCGAAGTAGTTGTGGCACGTGGTGCTGAGCATATTGAGGTGGGTGCGCCCACCCCTTGTGTTCGGCCTCCCCTCGATGGCGTTCACCAGGTCGTCGTACACCCTGCGAGCGATGTCGTCTGCCCGGTCGTCGTCGTTGCCGAAGAACGGCGTGTGGTGGATGATGTACTGCCTCATCTTCTCCTCCCCCTCGAAATCGTTGTCGAGGGCGTGCAGCATGGCATCCATGGTGTACAGTCCGGTGCACTGGATGTAGGTGGTGTTGTATCTCGCCCCACCGGCGTAGTAGTCCCTGCCCTTCTCCACGCAGTCGTCGATGAAGAGGCTGAGGAAAGTAGCCGGGGCGTAGAGCGCGAACATGCGCTCGATGTAGTTGTTGACGGCGAGTTTCATGTTGACGAAATGCTCCATCTGCAGCCGCCACGCCTCGTAGAGCTGTTCGTAGTTGGCGAAGTGTCGCGGGTCGCCCGTGTGCAGGCCGAGTTGCTTGCCGGTGAGCGGGTCCATGCCGTCGTGGAGGGTTATTTCAAGGATTTTCGGTGTGTTGAGATAGCCTGTGAGCAGGTAAGCCTCCTTTCCGAAGGCCCCCACCTCGATGCACCCTGAGCAGCCACCCTCCCGTGCGTCCTCAACGGCCTTTCCGGCCCTCACCATCTCCTGCACATAGGTGTCGGTGTTGAAGAGCGAGGGGTAGCCGTGCCCCTGCCTGATGACCTTTATCCCTTCGAGCAGGAAATCCTCCGGCGTGTCGTGTGCGATGTGGATGCTGAGACCCGGCTGCAACTGATGCAGTTCCTCCTGGATTTCGAGTATCATGAACGAGAGCGGGTTGGCCGCGCTGTTCCCCTCGCGGTCCACCCCACCGATGTTGATGTTCGTAAAGTCGTTGTAAGTGCCCGACTCGAGGGCAGTGACCCCCACCTTGGGCGGCGCCGGTTGGTTGTTGAACTTCACCCAAAGGCAAGACAGCAGTTCCTTCGCCTTTTCGGGTGTCAGGGAACCGTCGTCGAGACCCTTCTGGTAGAACGGCATAAGGTGCTGGTCGATGTGCCCGGGGTTCATGGAGTCCCATCCGTTAAGTTCGGTGACGGTGCCGAGGTGTACGAACCAGTACATCTGTATGGCTTCCCACAGGTCGCGTGGTGCGTGAGCCGGTACGTGGTGGCACACGTCGGCGATTTTGAGCAATTCCGCCTTGCGTTGCGGGTCGTGCTCCTCCCGGGCCATCTGCTCCGCCAGAAGGGCGTGACGCTCGGCAAAGAGGATGGCGGCGTCGCATGAGATGTCCATGGCCCTCAACTCCTGCTCCTTGTCGGTGGCCTCCGGGTCGTTGATGTAGTCGAGCGCCTCGATGCGCCGGCGTATGCGCTCCTTCACGTCGAGCAGTCCCTGCCGGTACATCTTCCCGTCCATGGCGGTGTGACCGGCCGCCCTTTGCTCCATGAACTCCGTGAAGACGCCGGCGTGGTAGGCCTCCTCCCACTCCTTCGACACATGTCCGAAGATGCGCTCCCGCTGCGTCTTCCCTTTCCAGTAGGGGATGACGACGCGCTCGTAGGTGTCGATGTCCTCCTGACTGATGTGGTAGGGTTGGAGCGTGCGCTTGTCGAGCGTGTGCAGGTCGTCCACGGAGTGACAGGTCAGTTCGGGGAAGGTAGGCACGGCCTTCGGCCTCGGCCCCCTTTCGCCCACAATCAGTTCGTCGGGTCCGATGTAAATGGTTTTCTTCCGGCAGAGTTCGAGGAAGTTGGAGGCTCTCAGCACGGCGACGGGCATGGTGCCGTAATTGTTTTGATAGAACTCCGTCTCGATGAGCGCCCTCTCGATGGACAGCGTGACGGGCGTGTCGATGCTCTGCTGTCTGAGGCGTCTTATTCGGGCATTCATGCCCTTGTCGTTTTCTGGGTGTCGCATGATTTATGATAGGATGGGATAGGATGGAAGAGGATGGGAGGAAGGGAATTATGAGTGATACTTATCATTAAAGGCCTTTTGCGGCATATACCTCTTCGAGGGTCATGGGCTTGTGGAGGGTTCCCAGGCGTCTGACGCCGTCGGTGGTGATGACGTAGTTGAGCTCGTTGCGCAGGCCGGTGAAGTCGCGCCAGGCGTGGAGTTTGTCGTAGCAGATGAAGTCGGCGAAGCGTTTTTCCGCCGCCCACTGGTCGATGAGTTCCGGGATGAAATAGATGCCCGGTTCCACGGTGAAGACGAAGCCCGGCTCCAATGGACGAGCCAACCTGAGCGACTTGAAGCCAAACTGCGTGCTTTTCCGCTCCCCGTCGGCATAGCCCACATACTGCTCTCCCAGGTTTTCCATATCGTGTACGTCGAGGCCCATCATGTGCCCCACACCGCATGGGAAGAAGAGCGCGTAGGCGCCGATGGCGGCCGCCTCCTGCGGGTCTCCCTTCATGAGACCGAGGCCCTTCATCCCCTCCGCTATCTTGGCGGCGGCAGCGAGGTGCGCGTTGCGGAAGGGCGTGCCGGGTTTCAACTGTGAGACGGCAGCGTGGAAACTCTCCAAATGAATGTTGTAAACCTCCTCCTGACGTGTGGAGAAGCGTTGTCCCACGGGCATCGACGAGGAGAGGTCTCCGGCGTAGCCCCCCGGTCCCTCCGCCCCGGCGTCGAGCAGGAAGATGTCGCCCTCCTCCATCAGATGAATGAAGCCATGGTTGTGTAGCACCTGTCCCCTGACGGTGGCGATGGTGGGGAAAGCGAGTTGCCGACCTTTTCGTGCGGCCACTTCCGCCACCGCTGCGGCCACCTCCGCCTCGTGCATGCCGGGCCTTGCCATGCGGTATGCAGCGAGGTGCATCTCTGTGGAGATGTCCACCGCCTGTTCGATGCAGGCCAACTCCTCCTCATCCTTGTGGTTGCGTTGTTTCACGACAGCCTTTATGAAGGGCAGCGAGGCTTGTTCGTCCTGTGCCGCCGGTTCCACTTGCAGCAGTTCCCACAGCCAAGTGCGGTGCTCCGCCCTATAAGGAGGCAGGAAATGGATGGTCTGACCTTTCGCCTTAGCCTTGTCGAGGCATGCTTTCAGGCTTGTCAGGGGCATCGTCTCCCCCACCCCTACCTCGCGGCTCAGTTCGCCCACCGTAGGCACGGCTCCTGTCCACACGATGTCGTCGATGGTGAGTTCATTGCCAAAGACCACCTCCCTGCCCTCGTCGATGTCGATGATGGCAGCCAGTCCGGGCTGTGAGATACCGAAGAAATAGAGGAAGGAGCTATCCTGCCGGAAGGGATAGGTGTTGTCGGCGTAGTTGATGCCCACCTCCCCATTGCCGAGGAAGAGGAGCATGCCTTGTCCCACGTCCTGTTTTAGTTGGTCGCGGCGACGCTTGTAGGTCTGAAGGGAGAAATTCATTGCTTGTTAGGATGATAGTTGTTGGTTTTTTCTTTTGAAGGTTCAAAGGTACGAAGTTTTTATGTAAAGCTATCGATTATGGCGGGGGAAAAAACAAAAAAATCGTTATCGCGTGATGATGGTATTTCTTTTTGGCGGGGGGCGGGGGGAGGACGGGATAACGGGATTTCGGGATGACGGGATGACGGAATAACGGGATAACGGGATAACGGGATAACGATGAAACGGGATAACGATATGACGGAATAACGGGATAACGATATAACGGGATAACGGGATAACGGGATGGCGGGATATCGGGATGACGATTAAAAAAATCCTCCCTGGAGGGGGAGGATTTTTTATTGATGTGCCAAGGGGAAACTATTTTATGATCACCTTGTGGGTGGTGATGGCTCCGTTGGCGTAGGTGCGGCGGATGATGTTGACGCCCTTTGCCATGGTGGAGATGCGGGCGCCACCGATGGTGAAGATTTCCGTGCGAGTGATGTCGCCGGCGGGGATGAGCGTCATGATGCCGTCGAGGGCGTCCTCGGCGTATTGCTTCGACTTCTCGCCGTTGTTCATCAGGTAGATGTCATAAATCTGTCCGCTCGACTTGGCGGCGGTGTGCAGGATGCGCACATAGACCTCGTCGGTGCCCTCGTAGGCCAACTTGGTGCGCTTCCAGTTGCGCTTGATGAGCGAGTAGTTCACATCGCCCAACTTCGTCCAGTTCTCGCCGTCGGCCGACACCTCGATTTGCATGGTGGGAATCTCGCCCTCGTTGCCGTTGCCGGCATAGACGATGACATCAAACGGAGCCTGCCACTTGGCCACGGTCTCCAGACTGGCGTTGAACGGGCCGTCGCTCGGCTGCTTGCCGAAAGTCAGGGCGTTGGCAGTGATGCCGATGGAGTCGTTCACACCGATGACGTCCTCTGCACTGTCGGGATTGCGCATGGAGGTGTCGCCGATGTTGTAGCCTAAGTTGAGGCTCTCCCATGTCATCACCTGGCCGCGAGACTTGCACACCCAGTCGCCACCGACGAGCGTCTCGGGAGGCAGCGGGTTGTAGATGATGGAGTCCTGACCGTCGGAGCCAGGCACCACCTCCTTGATGGAGTTGGTGTCGTAGTAGAGACCTGAGTTCTTGCCCCAGGTGAAGAGGTAGTTGGCGTTGACGATGGCACCGGTGTCGTCGGTCTGCTGTCCCTTGCCCTTCCAGTCATCGGCATTGGCGTCGAAGTGTGTCATGATGTCCCAGCGCACGGTGTTGGCGTCGAAACCATCGACACCGACGAACTTGCCAGTAATGTCGGAGGTGAGGAATTCACCACCCTGCGCGAAGGCATAGATGGTGGCCGGCTCGGTGAGCACCACAGGCTCGGTGTATTCCACAGCCTCCGTGACCGTCGTGGTCTTGTAGAAGCTGTAATACACGGTTATACCTATTGGACTTGAGATGGTGACGGTGGACTTGCCGGGCTCACGCGCCACGGTGATGACGGGAGCAGATGCCTGTGTCATGATTACCACGTCCTTGCTGACAATCTCCGACGGGTCGTAGCCGTCGCCCACTCCGAAGGCCTTCACCGTGGTGTTCTTCATCAGGGTGAACGGTTCGGTATAGACGATGCTCTCCGTGGTGGGGTCGGAACCATCGAGGGTGTAGTAAATCTTGTTGCTGAAGTTGGCCGACAGGCTGACGACGGAATATCCGTTCTCCTGGGTCACGTTGATGTTGGGCTTGCTCACAGCCCTGACAGCCTGCTTGGTGTCGGTGACGGTCTGCAGGGCCTGCGGGATGAGCTGTGCGATGTTGTCGATGTTGGCCACGGGCATCTGCTCCAATGGCAGCGGCACGAGCATGTAGGCGTTGCGGTTGGCGTTGTGCAGGTGGATGGCAGTCACCTCCCCGGCATTGGCCAGCACCTTGTCGGCTGCGAAATAGTCTCCCATCTCCACGCCGGTGATGCTGCCCTCGGTGAGCAGTTCAAGACCCTCTGCCACATCAAAGCCCTCGAAGGTGGCATTCTCCGCGTCAAGCACGGTGAGCACGTTGGTGCCCGAAGCCACGGCCTTGCCCAGTCCGAGCGGCTCGTAAAGGTTCGGGTTGAGGTTGAGCGTCGGCACGTAGGCGATGGTGGCGGCGATGACGGGCAGGAAGGCGCTCCCGGCCCCTATTGTCGGACTGATGACGACGGCCTCATATTCGCGGAGCGAAGCGGCAGTCTCCTCCGTGGCGTCCACGTTGACTTCCGTGAGTGCGAAACGGCTGTCGGCGGAGAGGAAAGCGTAGGCATAGTCGTCGTCGAGCGAGCCGCTGTAGAGGTAAGCCACCTTCTGAGCGTCCTTCACCTCCGGTGCGTCGCCCTCGTCGATTTGGAAGAGCGTGAAGTCGATGCCGGCATCAGGGGTGAGTTGGAATTGCACGTCCACGGAGTCGGTCTCCTCAGTGACCACCTTCCACACAAAGGTGTAGGTGCCCTCGGAGCCCTCTGCCTGGTTGCCGAGGAAGATGCATGCGCCGCCCGTCTGAGGGGAACTCTCCTCTGCCTGGAAGACGAGGTGGCTCTGCACGGGTGCGATGCCTCGGTTGGTGGCGGTGGAGTTGGCGGAGCGGCCCACGATTTTCACCGTCTGTCCGTTGGCCAGTTTGGGGAAGGTGATTTTGGTGCCTTTTCTGGTGAGGCGCATCTTCGTGGTGGCGAGGTGGATGGAGTTGTCCTTGTTGCTGCCGATGTCGATGAGCAGCCCCATGGTCTCTGGAATGACAACGCCGTTGGCCAAGAGGTATGAACCGGCGTCGGGCTTGCCCACATTCTTCCAGTTGTTGGTGTTTCCGTCGGCATCCGTGCCGTTGGAAGCCCAGTGTGTGGCGTCGGCGTTGAGATTCTCGATGGTCTCATCGCTCAGCCCGGCTGTGAAGTCCCATGACTTCTTCACCTGTGCGCTCATGCCCATTACGAACATGAGGAGCATGGAAAGAGTAAAAAGTTTTCTCATAATTGTGTAGTTTGATGGTTAAGAATCTTTTGATTGCGACAAAGGTAGTTATTTTTTCGCTTTTGACAAAATAAAAGCGAAATAACGTCATCAAAAGGCATAAAAACAACCATGATGATACAATAAAGTGCCAATCTGTTACAACATGCAAAGAATGTATGGGTTTTCTTTCCTAATTTTGCAGCCAAGATAAAAAATCAACCATTCATTATGAAGCATCATCTGAGAAAAGGCGGGCTGGCCATCCTTGCCGGCCTCTTCACCTTGCAAGCAAGTGCACAACTGTCGTCCAACCCCGACAAGTTCTTGGGAAACATCACCACTGGCTACCAAATAGACTACGGCAGCGAGAAATTCTACCAACTATGGAACCAAATCACTCCCGAAAACGAGTCGAAATGGGACCAGATTGAAGGTAACAGGCGCGGCAGTTTCAACTGGACCAACTGCGACCGCATCAACAGCTACGCCAAGTCGCACAAATTCCCCTTCAAGTTCCACACCCTCATCTGGGGGTCCCAATACCCCCGCTGGATGGACAACCTCTCGGTGACGGAACAATACAAAGCCATTGAGGAGTGGATGGACGCCGTGAAGAAGCGCTACCCCGACCTGCAACTGATCGACGTGGTGAACGAGGCCATCAGCGGCCACGCACCCGCTCCATACAAGGCAGCACTTGGCGGCGACGGCCGCACGGGCTACGACTGGATTATCAAAGCCTTTGAGATGGCCCATGAACGCTGGCCGGACGCCATCCTGATTTACAACGACTACAACACATTCCAATGGAACACCGACCAGTTCATCGACCTGGTGCGCACCATCCGCGACGCCGGAGCACCCATCGACGCATACGGCTGCCAGTCGCATGACCTCACCGACTGCAACCTGAGCAACTTCAAATCCTCGATGACGAAGATTCAGAACGCGCTGCAGATGCCCATGTACATCACGGAGTATGACATCGGCACGAGCGACGACAACTACCAGAAGCAGCGTTTCCAGGAGCAAATCCCGGTGATGTGGGAGGCCTCCTATTGCGCCGGCATCACCCTCTGGGGCTACATCTACGGCAAGACATGGGTGACCGACGGCAACTCCGGCATCATCCGCAACGGCGTTGACCGCCCGGCTATGACCTGGCTGCGCGAATACATGAAAACCGACGCGGCGAAAAACGCCAAGAGCCCCTTCCCCGGAATGGTGAAAGAGGCTTCGGTCTATGTGCGCCCGGCCTCCATCCGCGTCACCAAGGGTGAGACGGTGCCCATCACCATCGACGCCCGCCTGAAGACAAAGACCATCGACCATGTGAACCTCTACGTGAACAACGTGCTCCTGAGCACCATGAACGAGGCTCCCTACACCGCCGAATACACTCCCGCCAGCCTTGGCAAATACAACCTGAAGGCCGTCGTCGTGGCCACCGACGGCACCGAATACCAGCGTCTGTCGGGCTTCACGGCATACAACGCCCGCTCCGCCCACAAAGGCGTGAAGGAACTGCCCGGCACCATCGAGGCAGAGGACTTCGACGCCGGCGCCGAGGGAATGACCTATCACGACAGCGACAACACGAAAGAGGGCGACGCCACCAGCTACCGCTCCAACGGCGGCGGTGTGGACATCGTGAAAGGCAACGGCGGCTACGCCATCGGCTACACGGCAGCTGGCGAGTGGTTGGAGTACTCCGTCGATGTCACCGTGGCCGGCGAGTATTCCTACGAGGCATACGTCTCCAGCGGCTCCACCAACTCCGGCTTCAGCCTCAGCCTGCTGGAGGAGGACGGCAATGTGACATCACTGTGCAAGGTGAACGTCCCGCAAACGGGCGACAACGACTGGAGCACCTACAAGGGCGTGAAGGGCAAACTCAGCAAGCGTCTGAAAGCCGGCCCACAAATCCTGCGCCTGACGATCGACGGCCCCTACTGCAACATCGACAAGATTGTGTTCACCTGCACCTCTCCCGACGGCGTGGAAACCATTGTCGCCAATCCGTTGCCATCATCCAATGTCCTTTACAACCTCTCCGGGCAGCGCGTGGACGAGAATTACAAGGGCTTGGTAATCAAAAACGGACGGAAGATGATCATGAGATAGGCCCCGGCAAGACACAAAAAGCACGGTTTTCTCATTTTTCCGCTGAAAAAGTGCGCCATTCTGATAAAATGACGTATATTTGCAGACGGAATGAAAAATTCAAATTATAACAAAGAGCCCAAGTACGACCACTACGTGGTGGACCATGAGGCACCGCTCCTGGAGTACCTGCTGCAGACGCTGCAAGGCCAGAGCCGAAGCAAGACAAAGGCCACACTCCAGGGACGGGGCGTCCTGGTGGACGGCAAGTGTGTGACACAGTTCGACTTCCCCCTGCAACCGGGCATGAAGGTGTCGGTGAGCAAGTCGAAACGCAACAACCAGTTCACCAGCCGCTATGTGAGCATCGTGTATGAGGACAAATACCTCATCGTGGTGGACAAAGCACCCGGCATCCTGTCGATGGCCGCCGGCCACTCCTCGCTGAATGTGAAAAGTGTGCTCGACGACTATTTCGCCAAGTCGAAGCAACGCTGCCACGCCCATGTGGTGCACCGCCTGGACCGCGACACAAGCGGACTGCTGGTGTATGCAAAGGACATGGAGACGGAGCAAACACTGGAGCACAACTGGCACGACATCGTCTATGACCGCCGATATGTGGCAGTGCTCTCCGGCGAGATGGAGGAGGATGGTGGCACGATAGCCAACTGGCTGAAGGACAACAAGGCCTACGTCACTTATTCCTCGCCGGTGGACAATGGCGGCAAGTATGCCGTGACACATTTCCACACGCTTGCCCGCACCACGGAGCACTCCTTGGTGGAGTTCAAGTTGGAAACGGGACGCAAGAACCAAATCCGCGTGCATGCCGCCGACATGGGCCACCCTGTCTGCGGCGACAAGAAATACGGCAATGGCGACGACCCCGTGCATCGCCTCTGCCTCCATGCCTGCCTGCTCTGCTTCTATCATCCCGTCACACGGGAGCGCATGGAGTTTGAGTCGCCTATCCCCTCGTCGTTCAAGAACTTGTTCAAATGAAAACCTTCACCCTCTCCCAGGTGAACAAAGAGTCATAGCATTATGGAATTTTTAGAAATGGGAAACCTGTCGAGCAGCATCGTCAGCATCATCGTCATCATAGTAGCCATCATTGTTTTCAAGAAAGTGGCGAGTTGCCTTGCCAAAGTGGTGGTATTCATCATCTTGATGGCTATCCTCTTGTTCGCCTATCTCAATAGTACCAACGAAGAGGATGGGGAAAGTTCGCTCATCGAATTGGTGAACAACGGAGAGGAATAATTTCCTTACAAGAGCAAGCCGATGGTCGTGAGAATGCCGTATGCCGTCATGTTCCTGGCATTCTCCCCCAAGATGTCGTTGAGCCTCGTGCCATTGTTGATGGCCACCATGCGCCTCCATGTGCCGACGTGCAACGCCAAGTAGGCCAAAGGGAGGATGAAGGCCCATGGCCGCCCTCCTATGAGGAACACCACGCCCATGAGACAGGCCACCACGCCCAAGGCGAGGAACAGCCACTCCGTCGCCTTCTCCCCTATGCGCACCACAAGCGTCACCTTTCCTTTCATCTTGTCGTTCTCCCTGTCGCGGTAGTTGTTCACCACCAGCAGGGTGTCGATGACCAGCCCACAAGCGAACGCCGCCGTCACCACCTCTGCCGTGACCACGTGGAGCTGGAGGTAATAGGTGGCGCATACCGGCACGAGGCCGAAGAACACGAGCACGAGCAGGTCGCCCATTCCACGGGATGACAAATGGGTGGTGTAAAGGAAGCAGAAGAGCACGCACGCCGCACCCACCGCCACCATCGCCCATCCTCCGTATGCCACTAATGGCAAGCCGACGAGACAGGCCAAGGCCGTGGTGAGCAGGATGGCCTTGCTCATGGCACGGAGCGTCACCCATCCTTGCGCACACGCCCGCTTGGGGCCCAACCGCCTTTCGTCATCGACCCCTTTCTTGAAGTCGAAATAGTCGTTGATGAAATTGGCGTCCACTTGCATGATGAGGGCGAAGAGCATGCATAGCACTGCCGGAAGCGGACGGAAGGCCGCCCCTCCGCCATCGGCCCAAGCGAGGGCCAAGGCAATCATCACCGGCACTGCCGCGCCAGCAAGGGTCTTCGGCCTTGATGCGAGCAGCCATGCCTTGGCAGAATTGGTCTTCATCGTCCCACCTCCTTTCCCATGACAATGGTGTCTCCTTGCTGCATGTCCACCGACAAGGTGTCGGGGGGTGGCATTCGCAGGGTGATGCTCTCAAGGATGGCCTTCACGTCGGGGTCATCCAAACTGACGTTTTCCATATACACCTTGGCAACACCGGGCACTGGCAGAGGAGCATACATCATGATGGGCTTGTCCATCGCGTTGAAAGCCATCACTTTCCAGGTGATGCCATTGGCGGTGACATCGTCGAGGGCAGTGGCCGAGTCATCAAGCCTCAACTTCTCCGCTACGTAGGCAACTGCCGTCCGAAACGCACCGGGCAGGGTCTCCAAGCGAAAAGAGGCCTTGGCAGCCCACGGGGCATTGTTCGCCGGGTCGGGGACTTTCATCTCCACCAACCGCCCTCCCTCGGCCACCATCACCCATCCGGGTGGGAAGGTTACCGTGAAAGCTTCCTTTTCTATATGTGTGCTGTCGGCCTTCAGGGTATCGACGGCCATACTGTCAACATCAGCCATAGCATTGTCATCCTGCGCCTTGCCCATCTTGCCACAAGCGGCAAAGCAGAGCAAAGCGACACCAACTGCCATCACTTTTTTCATCGTGCTTCTCATGTCGTTTTCCTTTGGAGCGACAAAATTAGCAAAAAAAGTTGAGATATGGCCTTTATCGGCCTAAAAACAATAAAGAAAAGTCATCGGGACAATCCTGCAATCATTTTTTCAACACGCGCCCGGCTTTGTATTTCCTCCTTATAGAGGATGTCAGCAGAACTGACATGAACAGTAGCCATGCCACCACCGTTCCAAGCGGTTTAGCCGCTTGGATTGCATGTTGTTTCTACCCACCGCCAGCTAGCCTTTCCGCCATCGCATTCAAGTAGAGGCATTGCTCCCTCGTTATCACCCTTTTCTCATAATGGAACTCCCACGGGCTTACCTGCAACAACAATCCCCTGGCACAAGCATCAAAAGCCTCACCAGAGGGTTTGTATAACTTCGGGAAGCCATTCTCCCTTAGCAGGATAATGTTGTAACCTCGGTTCATAGCTTCTCGCAACACCTCTTTTTCCTTTTGCGAGATGGCAGCACTAACAAGCACACCACCTCGTTCTCCACATCCAAGCCACTCCTCTCTCAGTCGAGCGTTTTCCTCGTCAGAATAACGTCTATGCACGATGACCGCAATCTTGTCAGGAATATCCAACAAGAATCTGTTACCTACCACCTGGCATTGTTCACCTGCAATCTCCATACCTGTGAGGATGGTAAATAATTCTGGGTTCTGGCATTTCATCATCAATCGGCGAGGATTGTCATCAAGATAGTGCTTCCAGTTGTCCAATTGTCCCTCATACATGAGAATCTTGTCACAATAGCCCTTCTCGAACAAACCTTGCCTTGGTGGCTCGTTCATATTGAACAATTTCCAATAAGCATTGTTGCATCCCGATTTGAATCCTGCTACAACTTTCCCAAGATGCTTCTCTTCTCCCATGTCCTCATTGACCCTTACAATCATGTGCAAGTGGTCAGGCATGACACATAGTTTCCACACCTCCACCTGAGGGTAATACCGATTTACCTTCTTCTGTTCTTCCTGAACAATCGCCCTTCCGAGAGCAGAGTACTCCACATAAGGAGCCAACTCACCCTCCAAGCATCCTTTCAACGTACCAAGCAATGCCATACGCCCCTTCACCACAAGGGTCAGCATGTACGTTCCCTTGCGTTTGTAGTCATGCCATGGTGTGCGTCTCTTCATCGAGTGCTGTATATCATGCACTTCCATACCTGCTGCTATGGCTTCTTCGCGCGTCATAACTCTTTGTCTATAGCTTTTACAATGCCATAATCGCTTTCTGTGAATTCTTTACTTGTCAAGCATAATGAGCAAGACCCAGTCACTACTTTCGGGTGCAAAAATACAAAAAAAGTTGAGATTTGGCCTTTGTCAAGCTAAAAACAATAAAGAAAAGTCATCGTGACAATCCTGCAATCATTATTTCAACACGCGCCCGGCTTTTTCGCTCCCCTTTAAAGAGGATGTCAGCAGAACTGACATGAACAGTAGCCATATTACCACCTGACATGAACAGTAGCCATGTCACCACCGTTCCAAGCGGTTTAGCCGCTTGAAATAACAACCAATTGAGCATGCGCATAGGGGCTCCTCTACCATCATCCAAGGCATGCTGCCGCAGGAGCTTTACAATCAAATGGGGCAGTTTTTTGGAGATATGGAAAAAAAGGCATATATTTGCAGAGAATTAGGAAATTTCCAGTGGCAATCAGCAGGAAAAAGCAAACTGAAAATCATCAAATATATGAGCAAGAATAGAATTACAGAATTGTTTGGGATCAAATATCCCATCATCCAAGGAGGAATGGTATGGATAAGCGGTTGGCGGTTGGCCTCCGCAGTGAGCAATGCTGGCGGTTTAGGCCTGTTGGGGGCTGGTTCGATGCACCCCGAGACGCTGTTGGAGCACATCCACAAGATGCGCGAGGCCACCGACAAGCCATGGGGCGTCAACGTCCCGCTGATGTACCCGGAGATAGACCGTCTTGTTGACCTGCTCATCAGCGAGGGTGTGGGCATCGTCTTCACCTCCGCCGGCAGTCCGAAGAAATACACACAGCGTTTCCACGATGCCGGCATGAAGGTGGCCCATGTGGTGTCGAGCGCCAAGTTCGCCCGCAAATGCGAGGAGGCGGGTGTGGATGCCGTCGTGGCCGAGGGTTTCGAGGCCGGCGGTCACAACGGCCGTGAGGAGACGACGACGCTGACCCTCATCCCGCAGGTGAGACCTGCCACGACCCTGCCATTGATTGCAGCCGGCGGCATAGCTTCCGGCGAGGCGATGGCGGCCGTGATGTGTCTTGGAGCCGAGGGCGTGCAGGTCGGCACATTGTTCGCCCTGACGGAGGAGAGCAGTGCTTCGGAGGCCTTCAAGCGCCGCTGCCTCTCGTTGGAAGACGGCGGCACGATGCTCACCTTGAAGTCCATCTCCCCCACCCGCTTGGTGAAAAACGAACTCTACCATCGCCTCGTGGCTGCAGAACAAGCCGGAGCCACCCCCGACGAACTGCGCGCCATCCTGGGGCCTGCCGCCACCAAGCGCGGCATCTTCGAGGGCGACGTGGAGAACGGCGAGTTGGAGATTGGACAGGCAGCGTCCTCCATCAAGGAAATCCTGCCAGTGGCTGAAGTGGTGGACATGATGGTGCGTGGGTATAACGACACCCGCGAGCGACTCATGTCGCTATAGAGGCATTCATCCACTTTCCCCTGAAGAGACGTGCCGTGAGCATCAACCCGCGGAAAGTGAGTTCGATGGCCATTGCCGTCCACACCCCCACCAGGCCATACTCGATGGAGAGCATGTAAGCGAGGGTCAGCCTAACGAGCCACATGCTGCAGAGGCTGATGGCGGCGGGCTTGAGCGTGTCGCCTGCCCCCACGCAGACGCATACGGCGATGATGGAAGCAGCAAACATCGGTTCGGCGAAAGCCTCTATGCGCAGGCACCGGCTTCCCAAGTCGATGATTTCCTCCACGGGCGTCATCAGCGCCATCATCTCCGGGGCGAAGACAAACATCACCGCCCCCATGAGCGCCATCACTGCCATGCCGGAGAAGAGCGTCATACGGGCGAAACTCTTGCAAAGGTCTCCCCTCCCCGCTCCCATACTCTGGCCGATGAGGGTGGTGGCAGCCTCTCCTATGCCAAATCCCGGCATGTAGCAGAGGCTCTCCGCCGTGATTCCCAGGGTGTTGGCGGCGATGGCGATGTTTCCCAAGGGAGCCACAATCATGGTTCCCACGATTTGCGCACCACTCATGAGCACCGACTGAACCGCCATGGGCAGACCAATCTTCACCGCGTTGACCAAGTAGTCACCCACCCAATAGAACCGCTCGCCCACCCTGCGCAGCGACAACATCTCGTTGCGGAAGATGGCTATCCACGCCTGTGCCGTGCCACAAAGGACGATGGAGAGCGACGTGCCGATGGCCGCACCCATCACCCCCAAGTGCGCCTTGTAGATGAGGACGTAGTTGAACCCCACGTCGAGCAGGCACATGATGATGCTGATGAGGCTTGGGATGCGCATGTTGCCCGAGCACTTGAGCATGGCGCTGGAAAGGCTGTTGAGTTGGAAGAAAGGCCCGGAGAGAGCGAAGATGAGAAAGTAGAGCGAGGCGTCATGTGCGATGTCCGCCCCACCGCCAAGCCAGAAGGGAAGCGGCTTGGCGATGGCCACCGCCACAAGCATCATCACCAGACTGAGCACGGAGGTGACGATGAGTGCATGGCGGAATACCTGCCTTGCCTTGACGAAGTCGTTGGCCCCGATGAAATGCGCCACTTGCACGGAGAAACCCATGGAGGCCGCTCCCGTGAGGCTTCCAAGCAGCCAGGTCGAGGTCTCCACAATGCCGCAAGCGGCGGTGGCTTTCTCGCCGAGATGCCCCACCATGGCCTGGTCGATGAAAAACATCACCACGCTGGTGATTTGAGCCAAGATGGAGGGAATGCTCAACTGTATGATCAAGTTGAGCTTGTCACCTCTTGTCAGCACCTTCCCGTCGCGTATGAAGCCTAACAGTTCGTCGCTTTTTCCCTTATATACTCTCATTGGCGTGCAAAATTAGTTGAAAAAGTGCGTACCACAAAATATATCACCGTTTTTTGGCCTCTTCCCAGCACAATAAGAAAGCGGGTGGAACCGTCAACCGGCTCCACCCGCCCATTATGTAATGATGTTTTATTCAAATGTGTCGTCCGAGTGTTACTTCTTCTCTATTGTGTTCTCGAACATAAATCCTGATGCAATCAATGCTGCAAAAACTAATACGATAGTTGTGTTCATCTTTTTACCCTTTCTAAATTTAAATTAAACATTTCGCGTGCTGCCTCACGGCATGAGCGGTTACCTGAAACTCTCTTTTTAAAATTTTAACCTTTATTCAATGCAATCTCTATACGCTATGTTATCCTCCTTTTGACGATGCAAAGGTACGACTGTTTGCGCACACAGCCAACATTTTTGCTCATTTTGTCACGAAATGCGCAAGATTTTTGACTTGTGTCAAGAATGACGGCGTAAAAAGTCATATACAGTTATTTCAGGTTATTGGCGGCGGCCTTGTTGTTCTTGAAGTATTTGTTGGGCAGTCCGCCCACCACCTTCTGCCACATCAGCGTGAGGATATGGAGCAATTTCACCCCGGGGTGCGGTATGTCGAGCCCTGTCTCCTCACCGATTACCAATATATATAATAATGTGGTGTTTTTGCCATTAAAGTGTCTCTGAGCACAAAAAAACGCCCATTGAGGCGGTGATGAGGATGAACCCTCCACCACGACCGCAATGGGCGAAAAACTTGAATGTAGGGGAAGCTGAAAAACTTAGTTGTTTTCCGGTCTCAGTTGCCTTACAACTTCTCCGGCGCGCCACATTTCCTTGTTGCGCATGGCCTCCAACTCCTTCTCCAGTCCGGCGCGGTAGTCGGCCTTTGAGTTGGCGTCGATGGAGATTTGAGCCTCCTTGCCAGTCAGAACGGAGAGGTAGAGCCACTCCATGACGGGCTTGATGGCCTCCTTGAAGCGCGGTGCCCAGTCGAGAGCACCCCTCTGCGCCGTGGTGGAGCAGTTGGCGTACATCCAGTCCATTCCCTTCTGTCCGAAGAGCGGGCCAAGGCTCTGGGTGAGCTCTTCCACGGTCTCATTGAAAGCCTCCGAGGGTGAGTGTCCGTGCTCGCGCAGCACCTCGTATTGTGCCTCGAGCAATCCCTCGATGGCACCCATGAGCGAACCGCGCTCACCGGTGAGGTCAGAGGTGGCCTCGCGCTCGAAGGTGGTTTTGAACAGGTAGCCAGCACCGATGCCGATGCCGAAAGCGATGGTGCGCTCCTCAGCCCTTCCCGTGGCGTCCTGATAGACGGCATACGAGCAGTTGAGGCCGCGTCCCTCGAGGAACATGGTCCTGAGCGACGTTCCCGAGCCCTTGGGTGCCACGAGGATGACGTCCACGTCCTCTGGTGGCACGACGCCTGTGCGGTCGTTCCAGTTGATGGCGAAGCCATGTGAGTAATACAAGGCCTTTCCCTTGGTGAGATACGGCTTGATGCGGTCCCACACCTGTATCTGCCCTGCGTCGGAGAGCAGCATGCACACGATGGTACCCTTCTCAGCCGCCTCCTCGATGGAGAAGAGTGTCTTTCCCGGCACCCATCCGTCGGCTACCGCCTTCTCGTAGGTTTTTCCCTGGCGCTGACCCACAATGACATTGAAGCCATTGTCTCTCAGGTTGCAAGCCTGTCCAGGTCCCTGGATGCCATATCCGATGACGGCAATGGTTTCATTTTTCAATACCTCACGAGCTTTCTCCAATGAAAACTCCTTGCTGGTGACCACAGTCTCGATGACGCCACCAAAATTCATTTCAGCCATAATATACGTTTGTTAAATAAGATGTTTCAAAAAAGTGCGGCAAAGTTACGAATTAAAAGCGAGACGGCCAAATCTGCTTACATTCTTATACAAATTTAACCAAACTCCTACATATTTCCACCTCGTGGTCGGTTTGGTCGCATGCAGCCTGTTCGCCGGCCGTCTTCTCCACCTTCACCATCCTGACGAGCGTTTCCAGCCCTTCTTCATTGTCCTGACGATACACCTTGATGGTGTCTCCGCAGTGCGCCTCCGCCACGTAGGCAATCTCAATCCTCCGGAGCGAGTGCCGTGCATACCATTCGAGGTCGAAGAGGTCGAGCACATGCTCGATGTATTTGACGCTGTTGAAATGCCCGTTGATGTCGATGTCGTTGTATCGTGTGACGAAAGTATGCGCTAGCCGGGCATCCTCGCCCACGTTCACCCTGGAACTTTTGGCGATGGGGCACGGCTTTTCCTTCTCGATGTATTGCTTGATGGCACCGTCGTTGATGTCGAAGAGGTTGGCAGGTTGCCGTGTCACCGTGTCAATCATCGCCCACACGGAGCGTCCGTATCCATAAACCTTCCCTGTTTCGGTGTCCTGCACCATGAAATTCCTGTTGGTGAAAAACCTCATGGCATTCTCCACCCATGTCTCCACGGCGAAGTGCGCATACATGGGAGGCAGCTCCTCCATCTCGATGGCAAGTCTGGAGAGCACCCATGTCTTGTTGATGGGGTTGAGCGACGACATCCCGAACCCCCTGTCGTGGGAGTGGAAGTCGGCGGCGTTGAGCAGATGGTTTCCCAAGTGCCCCATCATGAGGCGTTTGGCGAAGTCGCAGTGGAACGGCTCCGCCCAGAACTCATACCTACCTACCTTGTCCATTGGCATTGTTGTGGTCCCTTTCTTGTTGTTCGAGGAAGGCGCTTACCTCCTCCTCCGTACTTCTCGTGATGGCTATTCTCCCGCTTCGGGTATATTGCAGCACGCACCCGAATTCGTTGAGCGCCCTGAAGAGTGAGACGATGTCCTCCGTCATCCCGCTCTTCATGACCGCCACGTATGTGGGGTTCACCTCCGTTATCTGGGCGTCGTATCTCCTGATGATGCGCGAGACGTCCGGGTTGTCCAGCACCACTTGCGTGGACAGTTTGTATAGCCCGGTCTCCCGTATGAAAAGTTGGTCGTCGGTGTAGAACTTCGCCTTCACCACGTCGATTTTCTTCTCTATCTGCTTGGTGATTTTCTCTATCTGGTCGGGGTAGCTCCATGCCGTGATGGTGTATTTGTGCACGCCGTCGATGCTGGAGGCCGAGACGTTGAGGCTCTCGATGTTCACCTGCCGCCGTGTGAAGACGGCGGTGATTTGGTTGAGGATGCCGGCGATGTTCTCCGAATAGACGAGAAGTGTGTAAAAAGTCTTTTCCATTGTCTTGGCAAGTATGGTTGTTCTTATATCTCAAGCATCATCTCATCCACGCTCATTCCCGGAGGCGTGATGGGCAGCACGTCGTCATCCTCCTTGATGACGCATTCCAGCAGGAACGGGCCAGGGGTGCTTAGCATCTCCTCCACGGAGGCTTGTAGTTCGCTCCTGTCGATGAGCAAGCGGTATCCTATGCCGTAAGCCTGTGCGATGTAGCGGAATTGGGGGTTGAGCATGTGTGTGAACGACTTTCTCTT
This sequence comes from uncultured Prevotellaceae bacterium, assembly GCA_902792855.1. Classification (GTDB taxonomy): domain Bacteria; phylum Bacteroidota; class Bacteroidia; order Bacteroidales; family Bacteroidaceae; genus Prevotella. Next base: position 26,963 of record CADBBP010000031.1, on the reverse strand, counting down.
GTTCCAAAACATGTCCTGCCACTGTCTGACGTTGCCCAAGTAGTTGTTGTTGAGTATGATCATCTTCACGGGAGAACCCTGCTCCATGATGGTGCCCAATTCCTCGATGACCATCTGCAGTCCTCCGTCGCCCATGAAGCAGCAGATGGTGCGTCCGGGTGCTCCGAAGGTGGCCCCGATGGCGGCTGGCAACCCATATCCCATCGTGCCCAAGCCTCCGCTGCTGACGATGGAGCGCTTCTTTTTGAACTTGAAATATCGGCATGAGAAGAGTTGGTTCTGACCCACGTCGGTCACCAGCACCGCCTCTCCTTTGGTGGCCTCCGCCACGGCGTTGACCACCTCTCCCATGAGCAGCGGACCCTCCGACGGATGGATGGCCGGCTCCACCACGGTCTCCCACTCCTTCGCTTCGAGCGGTTTGAAGCTTTCCCTCCATTCACGGTGGTCGGCTTTCTTGAGCAGCCGCGTGATGGCTGGCAGCGACACCTTGCAGTCGCCCACCACGGCAACGTCGGCCTTGACGTTCTTGTTGATTTCCGACTTGTCGATGTCGAGGTGCACCACCTTGGCCTGCCGTGCGTATGTCTCTATGCGCCCTGTGACCCTGTCGCTGAAGCGCATGCCGATGGCTATCAGCACGTCGCACTCCTGCTCCTTGAGGTTGGGGGCGTAGTTGCCGTGCATGCCGAGCATCCCCACGTTGAGCGGATGGTCGGAGGGCAGTGCCGACAGTCCGAGCATGGTGCGCCCGGCGGGTATTCCCGCCTTCTCGAGAAATTCGAGCAATTCGTTGTGCGCATTGCCCAGTTCCACGCCCTGCCCCACGAGTGCGAGCGGCTTTTTCGCATTGTTGATGAGTTCCGCCGCCTGCCTGACGCACAGTTCGTCGAGTTTGGGGTATGGCACATAACTCCTGATGAAGTCCACGTGTTTCGGTTCCCACTCCGTGGTGCCGGTCTGGGCATTTTTCAGGAAATCGAGCACCACGGGGCCCGGCCTTCCGCTCTTGGCGATGAAGAAAGCCCTGCTCACAGCCCATGCCACATCCTTTGCGTGGCGTATTTGGAAACTCCATTTGGAGATGGGTTGCGAGACACCCACGAGGTCCACTTCCTGGAAGGCGTCGGTGCCGAGAGCGTCCACGCCCACCTGTCCTGCGATGACAACGATGGGGGTGGAGTCCATCATGGCATCAGCCACCCCGGTGAGGGTGTTGGTGGCTCCCGGCCCGCTGGTGACGAGGCAAACGCCCACTTCTCCGCTCACCCTGGCATATCCCTCCGCGGCGTGTGCTGCCGCTTGCTCATGCCTGACGAGGATGTGTTCAAAAGCCTTTTTCTCTCCTCGTGTATAGTCGTAGAGTGAGTCATAGACGGGCATGATGGCTCCTCCGGGATAACCGAAGATGGTGGTCACCCCCTCTTGTCGGAGCGACCTCATGAGTGCTTCCGAGCCGGTGATAATCTCTTTCATGTCGATGGTGGTGTTAAAGGATGATTCTCACGCCGCCCTTGTCGGCCGAGCTGACGCTTTGAGCGTAAGCCTTGAGAGCACGGCTCACCTCGCGCTTCCTGGTGAGGGGTCGTTGCTCTCTTGCTTCGAGTTCCTGGTCGGTGAGTGCCACGTTGATAGTGCGTCGTGGTATGTCGATTTCGATGATGTCGCCGTCGATGATTTTTCCGATGTTACCCCCGGAGGCGGCCTCCGGCGAGATGTGTCCTATGCTGAGGCCCGACGTACCCCCGGAGAAGCGTCCGTCGGTGATGAGTGCGCATTCCTTCCCGAGGTGCATGCTCTTAATATAAGAGGTGGGATAGAGCATCTCCTGCATGCCTGGTCCGCCCTTGGGGCCTTCGTGTGTGATGACGACGCAGTCGCCGCTCTTCACCTTTCCGCCGAGAATGCCCTCGCAGGCGTCCTCCTGGGAGTCGAACACCTTTGCAGGCCCTCTGAAGGTCCACAGTTCCTCGTCCACGCCGGCGGTCTTCACCACGCAGCCGTCCTGGGCGATGTTGCCGAAGAGGACGGCGAGGCCGCCATCCTTGGTGTAGGCGTGCTCGATGTCGCGTATGCACCCTCCGGTGCGGTCCACGTCAAACTCGCTCCACACCTTGTCCTGCGAACCCATCTTGGTGGAGAAGCGTCCACCCGGCGCACTGCCATAGATGCGTGCCGCCTCGTCGTCGATGCCGGCAGGGTCGGTGATGCAATATTTTTCCACGGCCTGGAAAGTGGACAGCCCGTCCACGCGCATGGTGTCGCGCATGAGCCCTCCTTTCTGCAACTCGCACATGATGCCGAGGATGCCTCCCGCCTTTCCGCACTCCTGCACGCTGTATTTCTGCGTGTTGGGTGAGAGTTTGCACAGGCATGGCACCTTGCGGCTCAGTTCGTCGATGTCGTTCATCTTGAAGTCCACGCCGGCTTCCTGGGCCACGGCGAGGAGGTGGAGCACGGTGTTGGTGGAGCCACCCATGGCGATGTCGAGCGTCATGGCGTTGAGGAAGGCGTCGCGTGTGGCGATGCTTCTTGGCAGCACGCTGTCGTCGCCGTCGCGGTAGTATCTGAAGGCGTTGTCCACGATGAGCCGGGCGGCATCCTGGAAGAGGCGCACGCGGTTGACGTGGGTGGCCACGATGGTGCCGTTGCCGGGCAGCGAGAGACCGATGGCCTCGGTGAGCGAGTTCATCGAGTTGGCAGTGAACATGCCGGAGCAACTGCCGCAGCCCGGACAGGCGCACTGCTCGAGTTCGGCGATGTCATCATCTTTCATCTCCGGGTCGGCTCCCTTCACCATGGCGGTGATGAGGTCGGCGTTCTCCCCGCGCCACCTTCCGGCCTCCATGGGGCCTCCGCTGACGAAAACGGCGGGGATGTTGAGGCGCATGGCAGCCATCAGCATGCCGGGGGTCACCTTGTCGCAGTTGGAGATGCACACCATGGCATCGGCCTTGTGCGCGTTGACCATGTACTCCACGCTGTCGGCGATGATGTCACGAGAGGGCAGCGAGTAGAGCATGCCGTCGTGACCCATGGCGATGCCGTCGTCGATGGCGATGGTATTGAACTCTGCGGCATAGCAGCCGAGTTTCTCTATCTCGCTCTTCACCACCTGTCCTATTTCGTGCAGGTGGGTGTGTCCCGGCACAAACTGCGTGAAGGAATTGACCACGGCGATGATGGGTTTCCCAAATTGCTCCCTCTTCATGCCGGCGGCCACCCACAGTGCCCTGGCTCCTGCCATCTTGCGACCCTCGGTGCAGACGGCGCTTCTCAACTGATGTTTCCAGTTCATAATGATTGTTGTTTCTTTCTACCTTTCCAAGCGTCTGGCGCTTGTCGCCAGGCACTTTGAAATGCAAAGGTAGTTAGTTTTTGCGGATTGACCAATCATTTACCCCAAAAAATGCGACTTACAAGCAAAACGCACCATCTTCCATCTTTCATCTATCACTTTTCATCTTTAATTTTTCATCTTTAATTTTTCATCTTTAATTTTTCATACGACTGCCCGAGCATGTGATATTGTTGCTCATAGCAGTTCAAAAATGGGGGAGACTTGAGGATTTATACGTCAATTGTTGTCCATAGATATGCAAAATAAGGAGATTTGTTATGGTTGGCTTGTGCTTTGTAAAAAAATTTTTGATTAATTCGTGGAAATTCGTGTTGAAAAAAAATTCGCTGAACAGCCACCAGAGGCACATGCACCGTTAACAATCATTAAAAAGCGAGTCAGGCATTAGACATCTCACCCAAAAAGACATCCAATATTAAATGCATGCATTTCCAAGATTGGTTACAAGCCGATTTCAAGTCACACCTCAAACAATCATTATATGAAAGACGACAAAATCTTGCGCGTGGGCATCGTCGGCACCGGATGGATAGCCGAGAAAGCAGCCATCACCCTCAACGGCCTCTACACCTGCGAATGCCACGCCGTCGCCTCGCGGACGGAGGATAAAGCCAAGGCCTTCGCAAAAACGTGGGGCATTGCAAAGGCATACGGCTCATACAGCGAACTATACGCCGACCCCGACATCGACTTGGTGTATGTCGGCACCCCCCACTCCCATCATTTCGAGGTGGCTCGCGACGCCCTGCTTGCCGGCAAGCCCTGCTTGGTGGAGAAAGCCTTCATGGCCAACCACGCCCAGGCCCTTGCCATCGTGAATTTGGCCCGCAAGCGTGGCCTTTTCCTCGCCGAGGCCATCTGGACCCGCTACCAGCCCGCCGTGAAAATCATCAAGGAGTTGCTCGCCAACGGGCGCATCGGCACGCCGCGCCTCGTCACAGCCACCTTGGGCTACAGCATGGGCGAGAAGCCCCGCATCATGCGGCCCGACCTCTGTGGCGGCGCCCTGCTCGACCTTGGCGTCTATGCCCTCAACTTCGCACGGATGTTCTTCCCCGCCGACATCGTGAGCATCGACAGCCAGTGCGTGAAGAGCGCCACAGGCATGGACCTCACCAACGCCATCACCCTCGTCCTGGCCGACGGCATGCTCTGCAACCTGCAGTCGAGCGCCGCCTGCGTGGGTGACAACATCGGCGTCATCGCCGGCACCGACGGCAACCTCATCATCGACAACATCAACAACCCTCAGAAAATCACGGTGAACACCCACGACCGCGAGTTTGTGGAAGACATCCACGTCCCCCAACAAATCACCGGATACGAATACCAGTTCCTCGCCTGCAGAAAAGCCATCGCCGAAGGCCTGCTCGAACCTCGGGAAATGCCCTTGGAAGAAACCCTCTACATCATGCAACTGATGGACGACCTGCGCAAGAAATGGGGCGTACACTATCCCATGGACGACGAGGAACCAGCCCTGTGAACAACACCTGCACATCATTCACCTACAAGCCTCACCATAAAAATACCCAACGACAAACATGACAAGAAAGAGAACATTATTCGCCTTGGCGGCTCTGACGGTCACCACCATCCTCCCCGCCCAAGACCTCCAACTCAACGACAAGGAGTATTTCGAACGCCAAGGTGTGAACATCCTGGTGTTCAGCAACAGTTTCAACGGCGGCTTCAACGATGAGAAGAACTCCGGCATCGAAGTCATACACCACGGCGTGCGCACCATCCAAGGCGGTGCCGTCCGCCTGAACAACACCCCCGAGCAGTGGGACTTGGTGCCACGGATGACCAGCCGTCGCATCGACCGCGCAACAGGCAGCATCGAGGTGGGCATGCGCTACGACGACTACGACTTCGACAGCCGCGTGGTGGTCACCGCCAAGGGAAAGGCGGTGGAAATCGCCGTGTGGCTCGACAAGCCCGTCCCCGAGGCCCTCGCCGGAGAGGCCGGCCTCAACCTCGAGTTCCTCCCCTCACAATACTGGCTCAAAACCTTCACCGTAGATGGTCGCTTGGGACGCCTGCCACGCTATGCCACCAGTGCCACCATCACACGCCCCAACAGTTCGAAACCCAAGCAGTTCAAGGGCTTCAAGACCTACGATGACCGGGGCACGGGACGTTTCATCGACCCCCTCCCCATCGAACAAGGACATGCCTTCACCCTCGCCACCGACGACCCGGAGCGCATGGTGAGCATCAGCAGCAGCGATGCCGAACTATGCCTCTACGACGGGCGCATGCTGGCACAAAACGGGTGGTTTGTCATGCGCAGCGTACTGCCCAAAGGCCGCACTGGCAAGGTGGTGACATGGACGGTGGAGCCACACGCCATCACCGGATGGGTGCGACAGCCCAACATCGGCTTCTCACAGGTGGGCTACATACCCAACCAGCCCAAGGTGGCCGTCGTGGAACTCGACAAGAACGACACGCCTCGCTCCACCGCCACCCTGATGCGCATCGGCAGCGAAGGCAAGGCCACGGAAGCCTACACCGCAGCACTGAAACCCTGGGGCGACTATTTCAAATACAACTACGTGAAATTCGACTTCACCCAGGTCACCGAACCCGGTGTCTATTACATCCAATACGGCGACACGCGCACCAACGACTTCCTCATCGACGAGCACGTGTATGACAAAATCACCGACGCCACCACCGACGTGTGGGTGCCCATCCACATGAACCACATGTACGTGAACGAGGGCTACCGCACGTGGCACGGCGAACCCTTCAAAGAGGGTTACCTGCAAGCCCCGCAGAGCGACCACTTCGACCTCCACGCACAAGGCCCCACCACCGACACCAAATACAAGCCCCTGGAACTCATCCCCGGACTCAACGTGGGTGGCTTCTTCGATGCCGGCGACTTCGACATCGAGACAGGCTCCAACATCAACGTGGTGCAAAACTTCATCCGCACCTGGGAACTCTTCAAGCCACAACGCGACGAGACATTCGTCAGCCAGGAGCAGCGGTACGTGGACCTGCACCGCCCCGACGGCGTGCCCGACATCCTCCAATTCATCGAGCACGGCACACTCAACCTCGTGGCACAGGCAGAGCAAATAGGACACATGGCCTCCACACTCTCCAACTCCATCCTCGACAACTACCATCACCTCGGCGACGCCGCCAGCATCACCGACGGCAAGCGCAGCGGCACACCCGACGACATGTGGGCCTTCACCACCCGCAATCCGTCGCTCGACCTCCAGGCCGCCACCATGTTCGCTGCCGCCAGCCGCGCACTCACCGGCTACAACGACGCACTGGCAGGACGTGCCCTCACGCAGTCGAAACGTCTCTTGGAGGAAGCCACCCAACTGCTGAAGGGACGCCCCGAAACCAGCTACGACCGCAGAGAAAGGGGCTCCAGCAACCTCTCCACCCAACTGCAGCTCTATGCCGCCACCGGCGAGAAGCAATACCTCACCGCCTTCAACAAGCTAATTTGGACCGCACTCGACCGCGGCATGCTCTTCAACATGCAGACCGCCCTCGACGCCATCCCCTACATGGACGAGGCTTACCAACGCAAACTGAGACCCTACGTGGTGAAATACGCCGAATACATCGACAGCCTGAACCAAAACAACCCCTACGGCGTGCCCATAGGCTTGGGCAACTGGGCCGGCGGCAACGCCACCCTCAGCTTCGGCACCACCGTCTGCTTCGCCCACAGATACTTCCCCGACGTGGTGAAGAGAGACGACGTGTTCCGCACCGCCGACTGGCTCTACGGATGCCACCCCTACCATAACTACTCTTTCGTGGCCGTCGTGGGAGCAGCACGACCCAAGGCCGTCTTCTACGGCAACAACCGCGCCGACTTCTCCTTCATCCCCGGCAACGTGGCACCGGGACTCCTCTTCCGCAAACCCGACCATTTCGAGAATTACGACGACTGGCCCTTCCTCTGGGGGCAGAACGAGGGAACCATAGCCGGCAACACGCAATACATCATCTTCGGCTCCATCCTCAAGGACATCGTCAACAAGAAGTAAATGTGTGTCTCACCTCAACACAAATAATACTCACATAGAGAAAAACTTGCGACAATCCTTGCCAATGTGTAGGAAAAAGGCTATTTTTGCCGAACAAAAGCCTATTTTCCCATGAGACGACGCATCACCGCCCTGCTGCTGGCCTTAGCAGTGGCCACCACTGGCCTTTTCGCACAGAAGAAGCCGAAAAAAGAGCTCTATGTGCCAATGGACTATTCCACTTGCGGCTATCACGCCTCCGAGCGCACCATACCCACGGCACCTCCGGCCATCTTCCTCAACTGGCAGTCGGGCGACTGCTCCTCACTCATCCAGGACGCACTTGACAAGGTGGCATCGAAAAAGCCCAACGCACAAGGGCTTCGCGGAGCCGTGGTGCTTGGCGAAGGCCCTTGGCGGCTGGACAGTCCGCTGCGCATCACCGCCTCCGGCGTGACACTCTGCGGCATGGGGCGCGACAAGACCATCCTGACACTCCACGGCCCCCAACGCGGCGCCATCGTCTATGTGGAGGGCAACGCATTCCCCACTCCCACGGGCGACACCATCCACGTTGCCGGCACGGTGAACGCCGGCAGCGTCAACCTCACCCTCGACCGTGCCACGCTGCACACCGGCGACCGCATCCTCATCACACGACCCTGCACCCGTGAGTGGATCGACCACCTCGCCATGGGCGACTTCGGAGGCGGCCTCGACTACACCGGATGGAAGCCCACCGACATCGACATCACCTGGGACCGCACCGTCGTGGCCACCTCGGGCAATGCCATCACCCTCGACGCCCCCGTCACCACCACCCTCACCCCCGAATACGGCGGAGCCTTCATCCTGCGCCGCACTCCCGTCGGCGAACTTACCGAATGCGGCGTGGAAGACCTGACCTTGGAGGCCGCCACGAACTACTGGAACGTGAAGGACGAAGACCACTGCTGGGACGGCGTGTACATGGAGCATGTGCGCGACTGCTGGGTGCGCCGCGTCAATTTCCAACACCTGGCAGGCAGCGCCGTCAACCTGCAGAAGCACACCAGCCGCATCACGGTGGAGGACTGCATCGCCAGCAAACCCGTCTCCGAAGTGGGAGGCTGGCGCCGCAACGTCTTCCTCACCCGAGGACAGCAATGCCTCTTCCAACGCTGCATCTCACGCCAAGGCATCCACGACTTCTCCGCCGGCTACTGCGCAGCCGGTCCCAACGCCTTCGTGCAGTGCGAGGGCGAGGAGGCCTTGGGCTTTAGCGGCAGCACAGGCTCCTGGGCTGCCGGCTTGCTTTTCGACATCGTCAACATCGACGGGAACGACCTGCGCTTCGCCAACCTCGAACAGTTCCAGTTCGGCACCGGGTGGAACACCGCCAATTCCATGTTCTGGCAATGCACCGCCTCCACCATCGAGTGCTATTCGCCCGACGCCGACAACCGCAGCAGCGCACACGGCTGCTGGGGCACACTCACCGGCAACGGCGAATGGACGAGCAGCAACGACCACGTCTCGCCACGCTCGCTCTACTACGACCAGCTGCAACGCCGCCTCTCTGCCCAGCCCACTCCCCCCGCCCACCTCGAAGCCTTCATCGACAGTCTGGCGCATATCCTCCCACGCTCCACCAACGCCTCCTCATCGCCCACCGTGGAGCAAGCCATGGAGATGGCGCAAGAGTCGCTCCACCAACCACGCCTCACCATGGAGATGTGGATAGACAGCATCACCACCAAGGGGAGAATATCTAGAGCACCTAGTGCATCTAGTGCATCTAGAATATCTAGAGCACCTAGAATATCTAGAGCACCTAGAGCACCTCGCATCGCCCTGACTGACGGCCTTCTCACCTCCGACGGACAATTACTTTCCGGCCTTGAATACGCCATCCCTTGGTGGAGCGGGCGCGTGAAGGACAATTTCGTGGAGCGCGAGGCGAAAGACGCCATCACCCGCTTCGTCCCGGGGCGCGAGGGCCGCGGATGGACCGACCGCATGGACAGCGTGGTGACCCACCTCAAAAAGCAGGGCTTCACCTCCCTCCACCACCACTACGGCCTGTGGTATGACCTGCGACGCACCGACCATGAGCGCATCAGGCGTGCCGACGGCGACGTGTGGGCTCCCTTCTACGAGCAACCCTTCGCACGCAGCGGACAGGGCGTGGCATGGGACGGCTTGTCACGCTACGACCTCGCCCGCCCCAATCTGTGGTACTGGAGCCGCTTGGGTGAGTTCGCTGACAAGGCAGCAGACAGCGGCATCCTGCTCCTCCACGAGCATTACTTCCAACACAACATCCTGGAGGCCGGCGCACACTGGGTGGACTGCCCCTGGCGCCCGGTGAACAACATCAACGGCACCGACTTCCCCGAACCGGTGCCCTTCGCCGGCGACAAGCGCATCTTCATCGCCGAGCAGTTCTACAACGAGCAGAGCGAGGTCTTGCGACCCCTCCACCGCCAATACATACGGATGTGCTTGGAGCAAATGAAGAACCATCCCAACGTGGTGCACCTGCTTAGTGCAGAATACACCGGACCGCTCCATTTCACCCGCTTCTGGCTGCAGACCATCAGCGAGTGGGAGCAGGAGACGGGCCACCACCCCCTCGTGGCCCTCAGCTGCACGAAGGACGCCCAAGACAGCATCATGGCCGACCCGGCACTGAGCAGCGTGGTGGACATCATCGACATCCGCTACTGGCACTACAACACCGATGGACTGTGGGCTCCCGAGGCAGGACGCAACATGGCCCCACGACAATGGATGCGCAAGATGAAGGTGGGAAAGACTGGCTTCGACGAGGTGTATCGCGCCGTGCGCGAATGTCACGACCGCTACCCCGGAAAGGCCGTCACCTATTCCTCGCAAGGGGCGACGGAGAACGGATGGGCCGTGCTCCTCGCCGGAGGCTCGCTCCCGGCACTCCCCTTCACCATGGCCACCGCCACCCCATTGCAACGCCAACTGCTGAAGGCGTTGGGGAGCATGCATCCGATACCTTGCGAGGGAGGAATGGCCTTGGGCAACACTTCCAATTTCTTGGTGAAGGCCGAGGGGGATGCCGTCATCACAACACCTCCCGGCACCTACACCATCTATGCCGTGGACACCAAGAGCGGCGAACTGCAACTACAGGAAAAGGGCCGCCGAAGCAATGGAAGCCTCACCCTACGGGGGAAGGGTGGAAAGCAGGTGCTATGGCTCATGAAATGACTTACGAGGTAGGAAAATTCACAATATTAGGTGGAAAAAACGCCCATTCGCCAAAAATTACAATTCAAAGCCGATGAAAAATCAAAAATTAATGCTATCTTTGCACCAATACTATTAATTTTGCACCATCTACTTCAACACCTAACTACTACCCATGATCGACTTTGCAAATCTTTATGACAAGAACATAGACAACCTGTTTGCTTTCGGCTCTCGCTTCACCACCGACCGTGAGCTGCTCAAGGACTGCATACACGATGTCTTCGTCAAACTTTACCTCAAACGAGACAACCTCGGCAACGTGGAGAACATTGAGAGCTACCTCTACATCTCGCTGCGCAACCGCATCAACGACGAGTATCGTCGCAACATACACCTCTGCGACAACGAGATTGACGACAGCAGCATGCGCATCAAAGCGGAATACGAAGAGTTCTACTCGCAACGGATGGAATGGCAGACGACACTGACAGCCAACGTGGAAAAGTTCTTCGAGAAACTCTCGCCACGCCAGCGACAAATCATCAACCTCTACTACGTGGAGGAGCGCAAATACGATGACATCTGCCGCATCATGGGCATCAACTACCAAAGCGTGCGCAACCTGATGCACCGCAGCATCAGCCGACTGCGGGAATGCGCAGCCGCCATGCCCGCTGCCATATAAGCGGGCAATGGACGAAAGTTGAAAAAAAATTGGGTACATGGGGGCTTGATTGTTGTCTATATAGCAAAGCACCCATGATTATGAACGACAACAACCCTGCCTTCTCACACACCATGGCCTTGCACACCTACGTATGCAAAGTGGCTCCCTTGTCGGTTGAGGAGAAGGAGGAGTTGCGCACACGCATCATCACAGAGACTTCCACCTTGCCTCCCAACAAGGATTGAGAGGGTTTTCCACATCAAAAGAAGTTTTATTTCATCGCCTCCCAACGGCATGGCATCACCTTGTGAGCGAGAATTTCAGGCTGAAGCCGAAGTCTCGCGTCGTGGTGGGATAACTGCTTGACGACAACAGCGGCGTGTTGGTCTGCGAGTCATAATAGAACGTCATCGTCATAAGCTTCGAGATGGTGTAGTCGGCATTGAACGAGAACTTGAAAGCGCTGTTCCCGCTGCTTGCCTGGCTCGTCATCGATGCGATGTCGCGGGTGATGTTTGCCTGCTTGCGGAAGGAGACGTCGCAACGCAGGTTGAGGTCGTGGTTGAAATTCTTGCTGTTGTTCTTCGACGTTGACCTGTTCTGGTTGCTCTTGTTCTCATCTTCTTCACCGCCCTTCTTCTTGGCGCCCTTCACCTTCCGATGCCCGCCAAGCCCGAAGAACTTGAAGTCGTTGATTTTGTATCCGAAGCCCAGGACGAGGTCCTTGCTGGTGGTTTCGTTGATTTGCACGCTGGTGGTGCTGAGGTTCACCACACGCGTGGTTTTATACTCCACCTTGCATGTGAGGTTGTTGTTGAGGGTGACATCGATGCCGATGAGCGGCGAGAAAGACTCGTTGATGCTCACGGTGGAGATGTTGAACATGCTGTTGGGCGTTGGCATGCCTGTGGTCGCATCGGCGATGAATCCCAAGTCACCCATGTATTCAATCCAGGAACTGTAGCTGGAATAGGAGCCGATGGCGAAGACACTCTTGTAGGAATGGTTGAGGTTGACACTCTTGAAGAGGTCCTTGAATGGCGACAACTTGCTCAGTCCGCTGTAGCGGATGGTCCAGTTGGGCAACAACCTGGCGAGGGTTGGGAAGATGTCGAGCGAGTTCCCTCCCATGTTGGTGTATGTGGAAAGGAAGGCCGGAATAAGCACGTCGGAGCTGTATAGCCCCACGCCTCCGTTCTCCGGGTTGAACTCCTTCCCTGCCAGTGCCGTACCAACGGGATAGACAGCTCCGGCGTAGCGAGCCTCCACCCTGTCGCGGAAGGAAGCCAGGGAGTTGCAGAACTTGACGAACGATGCTGAGTGGTAGCCGTTGTTGGCGTCGCCCGTGCTCTCGAACGCGGTGCGCAGCGAAACGGTGGTCATGGTGAACTGCCCGCTCCGGGTTGTCGGGTTGCTCCAGTACATGTACTGGATGCTCCTGGAGTCGGTCTCCGTCCTGCTTGCGTTGAGGTCTATTTTGAAATCACGTGCCGGCTCGAGCGTCACCTTGAGCTGCAGGTCGGTGGTATGGCTGGTGGTGGCAGGTGTGGCGACACTGTCGTTGGAGAGCAGCCAGTTGTGCTCCCTGGCCTTTTCGATGTAGTCCTCACCCACGAAGCCGAAAGCGAAGTCAAGGCCCGGACTGAGCAGGTCGCCCCTCCTCTGTCCGAAAGCGGAGCCGATGGTAGGCATGAAGCCCGGGATGCCCATCGACCGCTGGTCACGATAGGTGAAGTTGACGTTCCTCACCATCATGAGTCCCCTTGCGATGACCTGTGCCGTCTTGTACCACGCCTTGTCGTCGAGCGGTGCCTTGGCGGTGACGGAGATTTTCATCGTGACATCGGAGTCGGTCTTGTTGATGACCTTTATCTTGTTGTCGTCCACTATTTTGAACTTCACCGGCATGGATTTTCCGTCCTTGTTCTTTGCCGACACGATGAGGCGCTTGCTCTTCTTGTTGTGCGTCACCACAAGCGAGGTGTCGGCCTTGATGGTGATTTCCTTCTCAAAGGTGTTCTTGTTCTTGGGCAGTGCGGCCTTGGTCTTGTCGTCGGCCTTCTTCTCCTTCGCATTCTCTTCCTTCTCGTCCGCTCCCTCCTTGTCAGCATCCTTCACAGCCTTCTTGGTGGCTTTCGTCGGCTTCTTTGTCGTGGTCTTCTTGTTGGATGTTTTCGAGAAGCGCTCGTTGGTTTTCTTCAGGAATGGCACGTGGTCGTAGAGCTTCTGCATGTTGAAGGTTCCATTGATGTTGAGCGTCCGACCATTGGTGATGGTGTTTCCCAAGGATGTCCCGTCTTCCAGTTCGGTACCCCTCACCCAACTGTAATTGGACTGGTATGAGACATCGGAGGTGAGCCAGTCGAAGATGGGGATGAGGTTGAGCGGCACGTGGTATGATGCCTGGAAGTTTTGTGCATAGTCGAGTGGCGTGCCGAGGTTTCTGATGGAGTTCCACACGGAGTCCTTCCAAGCGGTGTAGTGGTCGGGATAGAGGTCCTTGTTGACGGGCGTGTATGGCTCCTCTATCTCTGCGTGTGTCCCGCTGTTGAAGCTTGCATGCAAGTTTTTGGTGAGGTCCCATCGTATGGAGAAGTCCCTGTTCCAAAGGAACTGCTCGCTGAATGTGAGCGGCAGTGTGGACCCTTCGAGGTTCTCCATGTCGCGCTCCTGCAGTTCGTAGTAATTGCGCTTGATGTCGGTGTTGAAGGTGATGCTCTGCGGGAGGTAGTTGAAAGAGAGTTTTTTGGGGAATTCGAGCCACTTCGACTTGGACTTGATTTTCTTGAACGGCTCCCAGGCCTTGTACACGGGCGACCATGCGTAGGACATGGAACCGTTCCAGTTGTTATCCTCCTCATACACGATGGTCTCGCCAGTGGTTTTCGTGTACTGGTGGCTGTAGGAGAAGGAGAAGTTTGCCGGGTCGTAGGGCATGGGATGTCCCTTAGTGGCCACTCCCACTCTTAGGTTGGAGAGGGAGAAGTTGGTGGAGGTCACTTTCTTCACGGCAATGTTCTCTATGGAGTCCTTCTCTTGCTTCGTCATGGCCTCCAACGCGTCGTCGAGCTCCATGTCGGTGTCCATGGGGTTGTATTTGGGCTTTGTCTTCTCGTTGGAGTAGGAGTAGTATAGCGGCGCGGAGACCTTGAGCTTGTCGGGGAAGAACTTTCCAAGCTCAAGTTGGGTCGTCACCGTCACGTTTTGCAAATTGTCCTGTGAGCGCGACGCCACGCCGTCTTCCAACCCTCCGAAGCCCTCGGAGGTGTATTTTCCTGTGACGTTGACGGAGCCGAAGTCAGAGAGTTGCACGTTGAGGTTTCCTTGTGCAGCCCATCCGCCCTCGTTGTTGTATTCCTTCAGGCGGAGTTCGTTGACCCACACCTCACCCGACTTGATGTCCCCGGCGAGGTTCCTTACGCCGATGATCATGGTTTTCACCTCACCCAACGACGGGTTGCCCATGACGCTGACCTTGTTGGATGGCTTTTCCTCGTCATAAGCGGAGAAGAGTTGGTTGTAGGAAGCACTTCCCTCGGCCTTTGCCTTGTTGCGCTCCTTCTTGATGGAGGTGAAGATGTCGAGTGGGATGTCCACCATGTTCTCCTCGGGCCACACCATCCTCTTGTCGGATGTGGAATATTTGTCGTAATGCCCCGGGGCGGTGAGCTTGAGGGGGATTTCATACTCGTAGTAGTTGCTCTTGTAGTCGCTGCCGAGCCTGACGAAGACGGCGAGTTGGTTGTCGGCGAGGTTGGTGGTGTTCTCGTTGAGCGTGTTGGCGTGTACGAACATCTGCAACCTCTTGTAGTGTCTCAAGTCGAGGGTGGTGTTCTTATAGACGCATTTCGACTCCCCGGTGCTGAGGTCGTTGACAACGATGTCGAGGGCTTGCTCGTTGCTCTCCACGAGTTGTGGCTGCGTGGGGTCTTGCACACGTGAGATACCCGGCGGCAGGACGTAGTTGACGGGGGTCTTGTCGTTGTTTTCCTCAATGTTGACAGCACTCACCGACATGTACCCCGAGTTGGACGAACCGTTGGTGAGGTTCTGTGTATAGACCCTCCATTCGCCTCTCACGAGGTCGAGGCTGCCGAAGCGCATGACGATGGGCCTCTTGAAATTGGTGAGGAACATCCTCATGAATCTCATGGACGTGAAGTCGTTGATGGCTCCCACCTTTTTCTCATACCTGTCGAGCGGTATTCTGAACTGATACCATGTCACCTCGTATCTCTCCCCGTTTCGGAGCGTACCACTTCCCACGCGGCTGTCGGTGATGAAGTTGTGCCCCACGACAAGGTCTTCGGGCCTGATGGAGACGTGGTATTGGTAGTATTTCTCATACTCGTTGAGGGTGTAGTCCTGGTTGATGTCCTCCACGTCGGGCGTTGTTTTATAAGAGGTGTCGTAACTCTCCCTCCGCATGTCGGAGTCGGGGGTGTTGCCCTGCGGGTTGTTGATGCGCTTGTACCTCTGGAGGATGGACGCCTGCATCTGGTCGTAGTCGCTCCCTCTGAAATAGTGGTAGTTGTCGTTGGCCGGGTCGGCGTAGATGCTGTCCCACACCTCCTGTGGCACCTTTCCCCTGATGTCGTTGAGGAAATCCTGGTAATAGTCGAAGGTCTGCTCCTCCTGGTCGGTGAGGCCGTTGAAGCCCACGTCCTGCTGCGCCCTGGAGCCTGATGTCGTGGCGAAGGCGTAGGTGACGGTGGACGACGTGGGAACCTTTCCCCACTGTGTGGGAGCGTAAGTGTCGGAGCCGTTGACCGACATGCCACTCTCGTAGAATTTCTTTCCGTCGCGCAGGATGTCCTCGCTCACCTCTCCGAGGTTGATGTAGAAGTCTCCTCCGTATTCCGAGGCATCGTCGCGGCCGTTGGTATAGATGAAGGGGTCGAGCAGCCAGAACTCGATGTACTCGATGTTGGCCGTCTCGAAGTCGTTGGTGTCCAACTTTCGCATCATGCCGCCCCACTTGTTCTGGGTGTTGTCGAACCGTCCCCTTGCGTTCAACTCCGTGCTGAAGTTGTAGGGTCCCCTCTCATCGGGGTAGAAAGCCAGGTTGAGCACGGGGAGTGTCGATGTGGCACCGCTGTATGAGCTTTGGTCGCGGTTGGGGTAAAGTTCCCTGACATACACCTCGCGCACATAGTGGTTGGAGAGTTGTTCGAGGTCGCTCTTGATGTGCCCCGGTGTGAGCGACGAACTTCTCCTTGTGAAGAGCGGGTCGATGTTGTACCAAGCGAGGAGGCTTCTGTTGAAACCGCTTGTGAGGCCGGTCTTGTCCTTGTATTCCGGGAACATCGTGGGGCAGCTTGAGATGAACCACGAGGTGGGCGTGGAGACA
The DNA here is from genome assembly GCA_902792855.1 of uncultured Prevotellaceae bacterium. Classification (GTDB taxonomy): domain Bacteria; phylum Bacteroidota; class Bacteroidia; order Bacteroidales; family Bacteroidaceae; genus Prevotella. The sequence goes on along the minus strand of CADBBP010000031.1, from coordinate 10,371 downwards.
TCGATGGTGTTCTTGGTGTTCTCGAAATCGTCGAGGTAGGAGGCGTTGTCCTGCGTGCCGTGTGCCTGACCGGCAATCAGCTGTGCGAACTCCGCAGTGAGCGAGATGTTTGACGGCTGTGTGACATGCAACAGCGGCACCTTGTCGAGCAAGTTGGTGAGCCACTGGCTCTCCTTCTTCCAGTTGAGGTTGAGGCCCCAGACGGTGTTGTTGAGCGGCTCGGAACCCATGGCGACCTTGGTGACGAGCGACTGCTCGGAGAGGTGACGGACAGTGCCGCCGAGTTGGAAGGTGCGGCTGAAGTCATACTGCCAATTGACACCAAACATGGTCTTCCTCGACTGACCATAGTCGGTGTTGCTCTCCAAGGAGACATTGATGGCCGTGCCTGCGTCGATGATGCTCTGGTTGAGGATGGTCACCTCGCCAGCGGAGTAGTCCACGGAGTAGTCGGTGCCTTCCGTGAGCGTCACTCCTCCCGCCGTGACGACGACGGAGCCCTGCGGCACGTTGTAGGCGCCGAGCGAGATGACGTTGGCGGAGGTGCCCCGGAACGAACCGGTGAGAATGTACTTGTCTTTCTCCGCTATCTGCTTGGCCACCGTCTTGGTGGAGTCGTAGAGTTCTGTGTAACTGTATTTCTCCGCCTTCTCAGGAGGCACTCCCTTTGACACGAGGAATTTGTACATGAAAGCTCCGAAAGGTTCAGCCTTCGGCAGGAAGACGCGCCCGTTGGCCACGGTGTATCCGGCCACATAGTCGAAATATCCGTTGGAGTGTGCCTTCATGTTGTTGTCAAGGCGGTCGGCATCGATGTCTCGGATGATGGTCTGGTCCTTCACCTGGGGCTCGGGGATGTATGTGAGATAAACGCCCGCCGTGTCGCTTTGGAACTTGATGTCGAGACGGAACTTGTCCTTCTCCACCGACGAGGCGAGGTAATAGACGTTTTTCATCATCAGGTCCCAGTTGGCCTGCGTGGGGTTGTTGCTGGTGTTTTTCAGCGACTTGACAAAGAGGCACTTCGACACGTCCGTGATGTCGCTTGCAAACTCACCCACCTGGTAGGTCACGCCGCCATGGGTGTATTCGAAAGCCACGGCGAGCACCTGGTCGGTCTGGAGTGTGGTCTTCAGCGAGACATAGCCCAAGGCGTTGTTGATGGTGTACTCGGAGGAGTTGAGCAGCCTGGCGCTCTCCAACTTCTCATAGTCCACACCTCCCACAAACTGCCCGTCGAGTATGGTGGATGCCTGGTCGATGTCACGCGCCCCCACGAGGGTGGTGGTCAACTGCTGGTAGAGTGCGTTGGCTACGTTGGATGGCGGCATGTCGCTCCCTCCCTCTCCCAAGTCGGGCAGAGCGATGATGTTCCTGGTGTTGGAGGTGGTGCCGGTCTTGTTGGTCACCCAAATCTCCACACGGTTGATGGTGACGCCCGTGGTGAGGTTGGGCAGCGTCTTCATGGCGGCATCGTATTTCCCCCTGAAATAATGTGAGAGGAAGAAGTGGCGGTTGTCCTCGTAGTTGGCCACGTCGATTTCAAATGGCGTCAACTGCACGCCGCCCTTGGAAGAGACACTGGAAGAGTTGGACTTTTTCTGAGAGACAACCGTCTGGAGCTTGAGTTTTCCAAACTGCATGTCGGTCCGGAGGCCGAAGAGCGCACTGGCGCCGGCAATGAGCGAGGAACTGCCGGGGAAGGAGACGTTGCCACCCTCCACGAGTTTGATGATCTCATCCTCCTTGCCGTCGTATTTGAGTTTCATGCTCTGGGCGTCAAAATCGAAGGTGGCGTCGGTGTTGTAGTTGAGGTTCATGTTCACCTTGTCGCCCACCTTGCCATTGACGTTGAGGTTGATCTTCTCGTCGAAGTCCATGGTCGTGGTCTTCCTGTTGCGGATGGGGAGCGAGGGGTTGTCGATGTTCTTGAAGGTGGCTCCAAACTTGAGCTCCGCCGTTCCTTGGGTCTTGATGCGCACGCCACCAGGCCCGAAGATTTTCTCCGCCGGGCCCAAGTCGAAGTGCATGTCAGTGAAGTCGAACTTCTCCTTTCCCTTCGTCTTGGCCGCTTCCTCGTTCTTGGAACGGAAGAACTCGTAGAGGGCCTTCTTCTCGCTCCATTTGAAATACTCGTCGTAGGTCATCATGGTGGGTGCCCAGACGTAGGTGCCGGCCACCTTGTTGCCTATGATGTAACGGTCGATGGTGTCGTTGTATTCCACCGTCTGCTTCATGTTCTCCGGGCGCTGCAGGTCGGCGGAGCCTTGAGAGAGGTCGTCGTCGGTGATGGGCTGTGTGCGCTGTATCTTCCACCTCGGGTGGAGCAGGGAGTCGGGTATCTCCTCATTTTCCTCCAGGATGGGCTGGGCCTTCACATCGGCATTCTTGTCATCCTTCTTGTCACCCTTCTTCTGGTTTTTCTTGTCATCGCCGGACTGGTTGCCGGTGTTTGCCCTGCGGCGTGTACGGTCGTCCTGCGGCGTGGCTTTTTGCTGCCTCCGCGTGGGGTCGTCCTGGGGCGCGACCCACCTGTTGCCAGCCATCACGCTGATGGCGCACAACAAGGCGATAAATCCCATGAGCCGCAGGTTGAAATGCATATCGTTTCGGTGCTGGTTTTACTTTATTTGCTTGAGGGCGAGTTTGATGACTTCCTCCACATGGAGGTCGGGCTGCTGGCGTAGTATCTCGCCCACAACCTTTGCCGAAGGAGCGGGTGAGAAGCCGAGGCTTTGCGCCACCTTCCGGCAACTGTTGTGCCAAGTCGCTGCTGGCCACTTTGTCCTTGAGGTCCACAATGATGCGCTGCGCCGTCTTCAGCCCGATGCCCTTGACGTTCTTGAGGGCGCGCTCGTCGCCTCCTGTGATGGCCGTGCACAGTTCCGCAGGTGTGAGCGAGGAGAGGATCATGCGCGCGGTGTTGGCTCCCACACCGGAGACGGTGATGAGCTGGCGGTAGAGGTCGCGCTCTGTCTTCGTGGCAAAGCCATAAAGGGTGAAGGAGTCGTCGCGACCTCCGGTCACGATGGCTTCATGTACGTATAGCCTCACCTCCTTCTTCGTTTGTATGGCGGTGTAGGTGTTGAGTGAAATATTGAGCGCATAACCCACTCCGGCCGCCTCGACAACGGCCATCGCCGGGGTGATTTCGGTTAACTCGCCCCTGATGTATTCTATCATTTCTGTCCTTTTTTCGTATATATACGATAGAATAACGATAAAAGTGGGTGGTTTATTGCATGGAGGGTGGATTTTTGAGGATGCCTTGTTCTCGTCACAGATAGAATCTTTGGCGTTTCAACCACAATTTGAACATAGAGTCATTGAAAGTCACGGTCCGTCCATCAATGTCTATCAAATCTTTCTTGAGCAAAGATTTCTTAATGGAATTCACATTTGCCGACGACTCCAGGCGATATTTCCTTATCACATCCTTTCTGCTGAAACCTTGGCTCACACCATTGGCAACAGCACGCAGGAAATTAAGTTGTAATTCCGACAACAACTCCACCTCTCTTTGGAAAAAGACCTTGTTTTGCTCCAAAAGGTCGTCTATGGAAGACATTACATCTTTTCGTGTGACAGTATCGCCAGACTTGTACCATATTATCCATGCGAGATGTTGAACGTATGAAGAGAGATTGTCCACTGTCTCGCAGATACAAGCGGCCAGCTCAGGAGAGATGGTCTTCCCTGTCGAATGAAACTTATCACAAATAAAACTCACCCATTCCTCTGTTGATATTTTTTTCAGAAACATCATATCCCCAAACTTGAAAAAGGGCATGCTCTTGTCGTTGAAGATGTTCTCCAAAAGGTGCTTCTTGCTACCAAACATACAATATGTTACATCTTGCTGATGCTGCCATACCGAACGGAGCTTTTTCTGAAATGTCACAGGGTCGGAGAAGTCTGCCACTTGCTGAAACTCATCCAAACAAACCACCAAACGAACTCCTTTTTTTGTGGCTATTTTTTGAGGCAATTGCAAAATGTCAAAGGCCGTATTATCTTCTGGAGTCCATTCAAATGAAAGTGAGAAATCATTCAGAGGATCTGAGCCAAAGGAAAATTTGGGTGAGATATTGGAAAGGAAAGTTTTGGCCATCTCCACCCATTCCTCAAGTTTTGAGGAGGTCTGCTTGATCACTGCTGTGGCAAAAGCATGATAAAACTCACTTTCTGACTTGCATTGAAAGACGTCAACAAACACGATTTTGATGTCAGGACTATCTATGTCGGAGATAACTTTTTTCACAAGCGAGGTCTTTCCCCATCGCCGAGGCGATATGAGAATAGTATTGATTCCATGGGTGAGATTGGCAGTGAGGCGGCGGGCATCCTCCTTTCTATCAGTAAAATAAGAACCTTCGGCCGCTTTGCCAAAAACGAAAGGATTTTCCATATTCAGTTGTCTTATGATGTTTTCTGCATGCAAAGGTATGAAACAAAGTTGTTACTAACAAGTTTATTACTAACAAAGTTGTTACTTTTTTGCTTTCAATCGGTGAAAGTAGGCAAAAAGAGGGAAAATTATAGCATGGAGGGTGGATTTTTGAGGATGATGTCGGCACAAGGCACCTTCTCCCATTGGAACAATGGCAGCAGTTCAGGGAGGCTGACGGCATCGGGCGCAGGGACGATGCCGGCCAGGAAAGCGAGCCATCCTGTGAGTTGGCGGGGGGTGAAACGCTGCCTCAGGCATCCCATGTCAAGGCTCTTGTCGCGCTTGGAGAGCCGCTGCCCCTCGCCGTTGCAAAGCAATGGATGGTGGGTGAAGCGCATCGTGGGAAAACCGAGCAACTGAGCCACATGCATCTGCTGGGGCGTGGAGAGGAGCAAGTCGCGCCCCCGCACCACCTCCGTGACACCCGTCAGCGCATCATCGACCACCACGGCCAACTGGTAGGCCCAAGCGCCATCCTTGCGGCGGATGATGAAGTCGCCCACATGCCGGGCGAGGTTGACGGTGTGGGAGCCGTAATGGCCATCGATGAAGGTGATGTCGCTGTCAGGAACCTTCAGGCGGGTGGCTCCCTGACGACCGGGCTGCGGGGGGAGGTTGCGGCAGGTGCCCTTATACACCACCCGTCCGTCGCTCTCGTGGGGAGCCTGGGTGGCGAGCAGGTCGGCACGTGTGCAATAGCAGGGATAGGTAAGCCCCCGCTGCTGCAACAGTTTGAAATAATGCTCGTAAAGGTCGAAGCGCCGGCTCTGCCACACTGGTTCGCCATCCCACTCCAGCCCAAGCCATTGCAGGTCGTCCATCAGCATGGCGGCATGCTCCGGTCGCGAGCGCCCCGGGTCGAGGTCTTCTATGCGCAGAAGCCAGTCTCCCCCTTGGCTCTTGGCCGAGAGCCAGGAGAGGAGCGCACAAAACATATTGCCAAGGTGCATGCGCCCCGTGGGTGAGGGGGCGAAGCGACCACGGATGACACTGCTGCTTTGCCCTTCGACCGTCTTGTCTTCTTTCATAGTACAAAGATACCATAAAACATAGATTTACCATATAATTATACGTTAATTTTTTCTCATAGCGGTTCAAAAAATGGGAAAAACTTATAATTTATGTCCATTTCATGGAAAAATTTCTGTCCAATTCGTGGAAATTCGTGTTGAAAAAATAATCGCTGAAAAGTCACGTCAGGCCACATAGTTTTAAAAAATTCAAAAAAAGTTGTCATTTTGTAAGGCAATTCGGCAAAAATGTGTAATTTTGCAACCCGAAAAGGAAATTAAGTTGCAAAACAATAGTAATCACAAGAAAAATCATTCATAACAATAATCATTATCACCCACATGAAAAAGATCAGAGCCGCCGTAGTAGGCTACGGCAACATTGGCAAATTCACCATCCAAGCCTTGGAGGCCGCCCCCGACTTCGAGATTGCCGGCGTGGTGCGCCGCAACGGCAGCATCGACAAGCCCGCAGAACTCGCACCCTATGAGGTGGTGAAGGACATCACCGAACTAAAGGATGTCGATGTGGCCATCCTCGCCACACCCACCCGCAGCTGCGAGGAGTACGCCCGGAAAATACTGCCCTTGGGCATCAACACGGTGGACAGCTTCGACATCCACACGAGCATCCTCGACTACCGTGCCGCACTCACTCCCATCAACAAGGAGACGGGCACCGTGTCGGTCATCGCCGCAGGATGGGACCCGGGAAGCGACAGCATCGTGCGCACACTGATGCAGAGCCTTGCTCCCAAGGGACTGTCGTACACCAACTTCGGCCCTGGCATGTCGATGGGCCACTCCGTGTGCGTGCGCTCCAAGGCTGGCGTGAAAAACGCCCTCTCCATGACCATACCCAAGGGCGAGGGACTACACCGCCGCATGGTGTATGTGGAACTGGAGGAGGGTGCCTCGCTCGACGAGGTGACAGCTGCCATCAAGGCAGACCCCTATTTCGCCAATGACGAGACCCACGTCTTCGCCGTGGACTCCGTGGACGAGGTGAAAGACATGGGCCATGGCGTCAATCTGGTGCGCAAGGGCGTGAGCGGACAAACCCAAAACCAACGGCTGGAGTTCAACATGAGCATCAACAACCCGGCACTCACCGGACAGGTGCTCGTCAACGTGGCCAGGGCATCCATGCGCCAACAGCCCGGATGCTACACCATGATAGAGCTGCCGGTCATCGACATGCTGCCAGGAGACCGCGAAAGCCTCATCAGCCACTTGGTGTAAAACGTTATCACCTATTTTCATCTCAAAGGGGCATCCAAATGGATGCCCCTTTGAGATAATAGCAGGAAAAAGAAGAAATGGTCACTTTTTGTGCCTTATTTCACGAAATTGATGTAATTTTGCAGCCGAAACAAAAAAACAAGAGAAAAGACAATGGAAAAAGTAGTAAGCGGCATCAGGCCCACTGGCAACCTTCACCTTGGCAACTACTATGGCGCGGTGAAGAGTTTTGTGAAAATGCAAGACGAATACGACTGCATGTTTTTCATCGCCGACTGGCATAGCCTGACGACCCACCCCAAGCCGGGAGACATCCAAGAAAGTGCCAGAATCATCCTGGCTGAATACCTCGCCTGCGGCCTCGACCCCAAGAAAGCCCCCATCTACATACAAAGCGACGTGAAGGAGACCCTCGAACTTTACCTCTTCCTCAACATGAACATGTACTTGGGCGAACTTGAGCGCGTCACCACCTTCAAGGAGAAGGCCCGCAAGCAACCCAACAACGTCAACGCCGGCTTGCTCACCTACCCCACCCTCATGGCCGCCGACATCCTGCAGCACAGGGCCAACAAGGTGCCGGTGGGAAAGGACCAGGAGCAGAACATGGAAATGGCACGCAAATGCGCAAGGAGGTTCAACAACATCTACGGGGTGGAGTTCTTCCCCGAGCCACAGAATTTCTACTTCGCCGAAAAGGCGGTGAAGGTGCCGGGCCTCGACGGCACGGGCAAGATGGGCAAGAGCGAAGGCAACTGCATCTACCTGCGCGACGACGACAAGACCATCACCAAGAAAGTGATGAAGGCCGTCACCGACCTGGGGCCGCAGACACCCAACAGCGAGCGTCCGGAAATTATCGAGAACCTCTTCACCTTCCTCCTGCTGTGCGCCAACGAGGAGGCCTACCGCTATTACGACGAGAAATGGAACGACTGCACACTGCGGTACGGAGACCTGAAAAAGGAGATAGCATCCAACCTGGTGAAGACCATCGCTCCCATCCGCGAGCGCATCATGGAGTACAGTTCCAACCGCGAACTGCTCGACCGCATCGCCCGCGAGGGTGCCGAACGTGCCCGCGAGAGCGCACTGGCCACCATCAAGGAGGTGAGGCGCATCATCGGCTTCAGAGTGGGATGATACCTAACATAATTTTGTTTGCAAGGGGGGTGTGTCAAAAAAATTTAGGAGTGCGCTTCGCGCATCTCGCCGGTTCTCGCCCAGGGCGATCAACACGGTATTTTTGACGCACCCTCTTTTGGTATGCAAAATCAAAACGAATAATCAAGATAAGACATACCTCCGCATTCTTTTACAAACCAACGATTATTAAATGAAAAAGTTTTTAACTATTGTCTTTCTGGCCATCCTGTCAATGACGGTTCACGCCCAGATGAAGACACTGCAAAATAACGAGAAAGAAGACTCCACCATCGCCGTCATCGGCTATTTCTGCAAAAACGATACCATGGAGTATCAACGTGTTCAGGGAAAGATGAAGATTGCCGAGAAAGATACGACTCAACGCAGTGAAATCACAGAGAAATTCATGATTGTCGTTACGGACTCCACTGCTAACGGCTATAAAATGGAACTTATCCCTGTGTCGTGTGAAATAAACGACATCGACAACGATTACCAGATGCGGATGGCCTCATTGCTGTGGAAAGACATAAAAGACCTCCGTTGCCGATTCACCACCGACGAACTCGGAAGCGTGCAGCATATTGAGAACTGGCGCGAGATTCGTGATGTGCTCAAAAAGAGTTATGTAACGGTCTTCGACAGTCTCTATGCCTCTTTACCGGCACTGGACAGCGTGATGCCGCGCAAGCAACTGGAAAGCCTGACACTCATGTTATGCTCAACGGAAGACGGCATAAAGGAGCAATTCGACGAACTTGACATGCTCTTCGGGCTGCATGGAAACGAAGTGACCATGGAGCCGGTAGAGAGCGATGACATATCCGAGACAGGATACCCCACACATTCTCGCATTGAGTCTTTCTACCCTGTTCCCAAGGACGAATACGACTTTGAAGACGACTATGTCGTAAACGCCCGTACCGAAATGCAGCTATCAGGCGACGACGTGAAAGACCTGCTCAGCACCACCTTGAACGTGTTTCTCACTGGAGAGGTCACCGACAGCGTGAAAAAATTTACGAATGAGGCTCTCACTGACAAAAAAGAAGGGATGACGTCCACCACACACGAGCAGTATTGCTATTTCTTCAACGGATGGCCCAAACTCATGCAGAAAATCGTGGAAATCAATTTAGCTGGTCTCATCAGACGCATCGAGTACGATTCCATTGAATGGACCAAAAGACATTGGAATTGAAATGAATTCTGTTGATATACGGCGACAGCCGCACCACCTCCACCCAGCAGACCAACGTGTAGAACTACGAGAGGAAGGACAGGCTGAAGAAGGGCAACCGATTATCATGCGAAAGCCGAAAAAAGCGGGAAATAATTTGGGGGTTTGACAAAAAATGACGTAATTTGCGCTACGTACAATATGAAGCGTAAAGCCCCACCATTTATGAACCTCAACCTCACCTCCACCATCACGATGCCGGAGCACAAGCTGCGCCGGGAAGTAGTAGAATTGTGCCGCCTCACCGGCAAGCCCCTCTTGAAATTGTCCACCAAGGACTATGTAGAACATGGCATGCGTCACTGGGTGGAGCAGTTCGGCTCTGCTGGCCTCGTCAACATCGAGGTGTTCAACGAGTTGCAGCACACCATCACCGGATGGCCGGGTGGCAAGCCCAACTCCGACGACACCTTCCGCCCCGAGCGTTCCAAGCCCTTCCCCAAGCGCGTCGTGGTGTTCTCCCCCCATCCCGACGACGATGTCATCTCCATGGGCGGCACCATCCGCCGTCTCATCCAGCAAGGCAATGACGTTCACGTGGCCTATCAGACAAGTGGCGACATCGCCGTCAACGATGACGAGGTCACCCGTTTCATGCATTTCATCAACGGCTTCAACCACCTCTTCGCCAACAACACCGACGAAGTCATCAGCCACACCTACCACCAAGTGAAGCAATTCATGCAAAAGAAACAAGAGGCGGAACTGGAAGCATACGGTGACAACAAATACTTGCACCCCACGCCATTGCCTCCCGTGATGGCCGACATCCCGGAGGTGCTGACACTGAAAGGCCTCATCCGCCGTGGCGAGGCACGACTGGCCTGCGCATACAACAACATCCCCGGCGACCACATCCATTTCCTCGACCTGCCCTTCTATGAGACCGGAGCCATCGAGAAACTCCCCATGTCGGAGAAGGACGTGCGCCCCATCCAGCAACTTTTGACCACCATCCAGCCACACCAAATCTATGTGGCGGCCGACCTGGCCGACCCGCACGGCACACACAGGAAATGCACCGACGCCGTGCTGGCAGCCATCGACGAGGAAAAACAAATAAAAGCCGGATGGCTCGACGAATGCCGCGTGTGGATGTACCGCGGTGCCTGGGCGGAATGGGACATTGCCGACATTGAAATGGCTGTGCCCATGAGTCCGGAGGAACTCCGCGAGAAGCGCAACGCCATCCTCAAGCATCAGAGCCAGATGGAGAGCGCCCCCTTCCTCGGCAACGACGAGCGCCTCTTCTGGCAACGGGCGGAGGACCGCAACCGCGAGAC
>CADBBP010000030.1 GCA_902792855.1 uncultured Prevotellaceae bacterium | reverse complement strand
CGCGATGCTTGATAAAACGCCCAGGGGCGGTAAAAAAAGGGGGAAAAACATTCTTGCCACGAGGGGAGGGATAAAAATGGTGATTCGCTGAATAGATACTATTGGCAGTAACTCTCCTGCGATTATTTTTTCAACAAATATTTCCGAATTGGATATCAATCAGTCATCTCCACGTCCCCAAATGCAAACGTTTGCACGGAATAGCGATTTTTTTGCAACCCTTTTTATTTCACCATATTGGTTTTTTCGGTAATTTTGCATCATCAACCTTGTTGAAAGACAAAGGTTTACAAAGCGACAAAATCCAATAACAAAATCAAGACACCATGAGAAGAAAATTGCTCAATTTCTTGTTGCTGCTCCTGCCCATGGGGCTGTTTGCCCAGGGTTGGCCCGCCAACTACGGCGGTGTGATGCTACAGGGCTTTTACTGGGACTCCTACGAGGATGCCAAATGGACGACCCTCTCCAGTCAGGCCGAAGAACTATCATCTTATTTCAAACTCATCTGGGTGCCCAACTCCGGGCAGACGAAGGAAGACCAGTGGAACTCCCCCGGCAACGGGGGTTATGAGAACATGGGCTACATGCCCGTCTATTGGCTGAAGCACAATACCTGTTTCGGCACGCAGGAGGAGTTGATGCAGATGATACAAACCTTCAAGGCCAAGGGAACCGGCTTCATCGAGGATGTGGTCATCAACCACAAGAACGGCTTGACCAACTGGGCCGACTTCCCCAACGAGACCGTCACCGGCCCCACCACCGGAGCCACATACACCGTCACCTGGGCCACTGACATGCAAGACTTGTGGGGCATCTGTGCGAATGACGAACTCTTCACACAAAACAACGGCTATCACGACGAGGTGCAATACACATGCAATAGCAGCGCCCACAATGACGAGGCCGACAATTTCGATGGTTGTCGCGACCTGGACCACACCAATGCCCAAGTGCAGGAAAACATCTACACTTACCTCGACTTCCTCATCAAGGAACTCGGATACGTAGGCTTCCGCTATGACATGGTGAAAGGGTACAAGGGATATTACGCCGGCCTGTACAACAAACATGCACAGCCGGAGTTCTCCGTTGGAGAGTATTGGGACAGCAGTTTTGACAATGTAGTATGGGATTGGATAAATGAAACGGGACGCCCCGCCAACTGGGTGCCGCAGTCGGCCGCCTTCGACTTCCCGCTCAAATATGTGATGAACGATGTGTTCAACAACAACAATTGGGGCGGGCTCAGCAACAAGGGCATTGCAGGCAGTCCCGACTGGCAACGCTATGCCGTCACCTTTGTTGACAACCACGACACCTACCGCAATGACTACGACCGTGTGAACAACAACGTGTTGGCTGCCAACGCCTTCATCCTCGCCATGCCCGGCACGCCCTGCGTCTTCCTCCCTCACTGGAAGCAATACAAGTCGGAAATCAAGAAGATGATTGAAACTCGACAGGCTATCGGCATCACCAATCAGAGCCGAATCTTGGAACAGTATGTGGTGGGCAACAACCAAGGATATTACCTGAAGGTGAAAGGCACCAACGGGACCATCATCCTTACACTTGGCAACCTTTATGGCGTGGATGTCAACACCGACTACCACGAAATGGTCACGAGTGGTGATAACTTCGCGCTATACGCCGATTACGCCAAGGACATCACCGTCCATGTGAAGGACAACGGCCAGGGAGCCCCCTATCTCTACACTTGGAAGGGAGAAGACCAAGCCAAACAAGAATTCAACGGCGGATGGCCAGGCGCACAAATGACAGAAACCGTCACTCTCGAAGACGGCACTTCTTGGTACAAGCAGACACTCCACCTCCCGTCTTTCAATGCCATCGTCACATTCAACGACGGTCATCAGACGACTAATATCACGGATGTCAGAGACGATATCTATATCTGCTACTACAAGGGCGATGACGGGAAATACGCCGACTACACTGCACTCTACAAGGGCGACATGGAGGCTCCCACGGTACACGCCTATTTCGACGCACCTTCCGGATGGAACAAGGCCTATGCATGGTGCACCTTGTTCTATGATATAGAGAACAAGAAATACGCCGGCAAATGGCCGGGACAGACCATGGAGAAGGTGGGCCGTTCGAGCACCGGCAACGACATCTACCGATGGAGCATTGCCAAGAACATCGGTGACGGCGTGCCCGACCACATCATCTTCAACAACAACAATGGCGGACAGACAGGAAACCTCGAGTTCTACAACGCCGCCTATTACGACCAAGGCGGACTGGCAGCCGAAAGCCAACTCTATTTCTTCCCAACTGTCATGCGCGGCGCCTCAATTGCCAGCGGCACCAACTGGGATGGAGCCACCGCCTCCCTTGCACAGGCCGGCAGTGGGGCGACCATGACACACTCCCTCTACTATCCCGCCGGCGAATACACCGTGCAGGCCATCGTCAGGGGAACCTCCGGCGGAACGGCGACACTCACCGTGGGCACGACCGTGGGCAGCGACAACGCCACCGCCACCACCGACCTCACCGGCCTCGACGGAGCCATCTCCACCGTCACCACCGACGGCGTGGTGGAAAGCGTGGTCACCGGCACCAACAACGGTTGGCACAAGGTGCAGGCGAGCTACGTGCTCGCCGAGGAGGGCGTGCTGAAGATGACGCTCACCTCCGATGCCGGCACCTGGCAGGTGGGAGCCATCACCATCCTCAAAAGCGCCGACATCCAGGACAACTTTCGCACCACGGGCACCAGGCAGGTGACGGAGACCAACGCCGACGTCGTTGGCATGCAACATTTCAGCTTCTACGACCGGGGTGTCAACAAGAACGCACTCGTCACCGCCGCCACCGGGCAAGCCCCGGCCCTGTTGCCTTGCAACGCCGTGGTCGATGGCTCCTGCACGCAGCTGGCACTCACCGACGGTGCATACGACTTCTGCGCCACCGCCGACTTCACCGCCGATGCCGTCAGCTACGACCGCACCTTCCAAGTGGGAAAGAAAGTCACCGTCTGTCTCCCCTTTGCCATCACGGCGGAGGAGATGACGTCGTTAGGCATCAAGGCATACGAATTCGACGGACTGACATCGAAGGGCAATTTCCATTTCTCACCCGTGGAGGCCATGGAGGTCAACCACCCCTACGTGGTGGAAACCTCGGGGCAGCCCTTTGCAGACCTCACGGGGCGGGCTGTGTCGCAGACCGCCGATTTGGAGACGACCGCCGACAACGTGACCTTCAGGGGGACCATGCAGCGCGTGCTGCTCACCTCGGCGGAAGAGGTGTATTACGGTTACAGCAACGGCACCTTTGTCAAGGTGGGAAGCCGGGTGGGGGTCAACCCCTTCCGTGCATTCATCGTGACAAGCAGCGAGATGGGAGCCGCCGTGGAGGCGGTGTTCGACGAGAAGGAAGCCGATGGCATCCGCGAGGTCTTGCAAGGAGAGCGTGGTGCCACGGGCGTCTTCACCCTTGATGGCAGGAGGGTGGACGCATCCGGCAGCAGGAACCTCCCCAAAGGGGTGTATATTTGCAATGGAAGGAAATTTGTGGTGAGATAAAATCATGAGCGATATGGAAAGGAAAATATATGTCACCCCCGAGAGCGAGGTGGTGCCTTTGACGGGCGAGAGACTGCTTGACGACGGTTTCAGTGAGGATAAAGACAATGCTCCCGAACTCAACGACGGTGAATTGGATGCCAACACCTTCACCCTCTTCGAGGTGGATGCCAACAGCAACAAGCTGTGGGACGAATGAGCCTTAAGATTGTTGATGACATGGCAAGAACAAACATCCTGACGGTTCTCCTCGTCCTCTTCATTGGAGAAATCCTGCCGGCCTCGGCTCAGAAAAAGCCGGTGCAGAAGCGCGACAAGTATGAGTTCTCTTTCGAACTCCCCGTCTATGTGGAGCAGCTCAAGACCGAACTCACCTATCCCTTGGCATGGGGAAACAGCAAGGTGAGGAAATTCCCCAAGTGGAAGGCCATGGCCCGGAAGAAGGTGTTCGAGTGCATGCTGACCCCGCCGAAGGCCGCCGGCAGCTACGACATGGAGGTGCTCGCCACGGAGCGAAGGGAGGGATACACGGCGCAGAAAATCGCCTTCAACATCAACGCCTACTCCAGGGTGACCGCCTACCTCCTCGTGCCGGATGGCGAGGGGCCGTTCCCCGCCATCAACGCCCTCCACGACCATGGAGCGCACCTCTATATCGGGAAGGAGAAGATGATACGCCCCTTCGGCGTGGAGAAGGAGGTGCTCGACGATGCCGACGCCTGGGCCGACAACCTCTACGAGGGGCAGTATGTGGGCGACTACATGGCTCGCAACGGATATGTGGTGTTCTCCACCGACGCGCCGCTATGGGGCGAGCGGGGGCGCGAGGAAGGCGTGGACCGAAACAAATACGACATCATCGCCGGCAACATGATGATGCTCGGGCGAGACCTCTGCGCTTTCATGCACTACGATGACATCACCGCCACCGAATTTCTCTGTTCGCTGCCCATGGTGGACGCCAAGCGTGTGGGGTGCCTGGGATGCTCCATGGGAGGCTACCGCGCTTGGATGCTTTCCGCACTCTCCGACCGCATCAAGGCCGGGGCTGCCATCTGCTGGATGGTGACCACCGACGTGCAGCTTTCCACCGCCGACAAGAAGAAGGAGAATGGGGGCTTCGCCAACTGTCTCCCGGGACTGCGCCAGTATCTCGACTATCCCCACATCGCATCCATGGCGTGCCCCAAGCCCATGCTCTTCATCAACGGCACCCAGGACCACCTATTCCCCATCAGGGGCGTCAAGGCGGCCTTCCAGACCATGCACGACACATGGGACAGCCAGAAGGCTGGAGAAAAGCTTGAGACGGAGATTTGGGACATCAAGCACTCCTGCGGAGTGAAGGTGCAGGAGAGGATGCTCCAGTTTTTCAAGAAAAATTTGTGATGAAAAAGCCCTTGGAAGGCCGTAATGGCTTTCCAAGGGCTTTTCTGGATGCTCTAGATTTTCTAGATGCTCTAGATTTTCTAGATTTTCTAGGTTTTCTAGATTTTTAGCCTTTTTTCTCCATGATTTCGCCGCCCACTCTGATGGCCTCCATGTTGAGGGGGATGAGGTCGTGGTGCCGCTCGGGGAGGGTTTTTTTCAGGGCTTTCTCCAGACCGGCGCTGGTGACGACGGGGCAGACGTGGAGCAAGCCGCCTAAGACAATCATATTGAAAATCTTGGCGTTCTTCATCTCAGCAGCCTTGTCCATGGCGTGGATGCTATAGACCTCGATGTCCTTCCGGGTGGGCGGGTTGAGGATGCCGTAGCTGTCGTAGATGAGTATGCCGCCGGGCTTCACCTTGGGCTCAAACTTGTCCAAGGAGGGTTGGTTGAGCACGATGGCGATGTCGTAACGGCTGAGGATGGGCGACGAGATGCGGTCGTCGCTGACGATGACCGTGACGTTGGCGGTGCCGCCGCGCTGCTCGGGGCCGTAGGCCGGCATCCATGTCACCTCCTTGCCTTCCATCAGGCCGGAATAGGCCAATATCTTGCCCATGGACAACACACCTTGGCCTCCGAAGCCGGATATGATGATTTCTTTTTTCATTTATTTTTAATCTTTAATCTTTCATCTTTAATCTTCAGTGGTGTCCTTCAGGTCGCCTTTGGGGTAGAACTTGAACATGTGCTCCGCCATCCACTCGTTGGCTTTCTTCGGGGGAAGTTTCCAACCGCTGCTGCAGGTGCTCACAAACTCCACCAAGCAGGAACCCTTGCCGGCCATGGAGGCCTCGAAAGCCTTGCGCAGGGCCTTTTTCGCCTTGCGGATGGCGGCCACGGATTCCACGCTTTGGCGTGTCACATAGCAGGTGCCTTCCAGCGTGGCGGCTATCTCGGTGATTTTCAGAGGATAGCCATGGAGAGCCGGCTCACGTCCGTAGGGGCAGGTGGAGGTCTTCTGGCCGATGAGCGTGGTGGGGGCCATCTGGCCGCCCGTCATGCCGTAGATGGCATTGTTGATGAAGATGATGACGATGTGCTCGCCGCGGTTGAGGGCGTGGATGGTCTCGCACGCTCCGATGCATGCCAGGTCGCCGTCGCCTTGGTAGGTGAACACCAGGCGGTCGGGCCATAGCCTCTTGATGCCGGTTGCCACGGCTGGTGCGCGGCCATGGGCGGCCTCCTGCCAGTCGATGTCGATGTACTTGTATGCGAAGACGCCGCATCCCACGGGTGAGATGCCCACCGTCTTCTCCTCCATTCCCATCTCCTCTATCACCTCGGCGATGAGTTTGTGCACCACTCCGTGCGAGCAGCCCGGGCAGTAGTGCATCGGGACGTCGTTCATGAGGGTCGGTTTCTTGTAAACCAGGTTCTCGGGGCTGATGATTTCGTTTGCTTCCATCATTTCATCAATTTTGTTTTCAATGCTTCCACAATCTCTTCAGGCTCGGGGACGATGCCTCCCAAGCGTCCGAAATGCTCCACGGGCACCTCGCCGTTGATGGCTAAGCGAACGTCCTCCACCATCTGTCCGGCGTTGATTTCTGCCACCAGCACGCCTTTCTTCCCTTTGGAGTAGGCTATCACCTCTTTCGTGGGGAAGGGCCACACGGTGATGGGTCTGAGCAGGCCCACCTTGATGCCCTCTTCACGGGCGATTTCGATGGCTTTCTCAGAGATGCGTGCCGCACTTCCGAAGGCGACGATGAGGTATTCTGCATCTTCGCAGTGCTGTGTCTCATATCTCACCTCGTTGTCGCGTATCTGCTGGTATTTCTCCTGCAGGTGGATGTTGCGCACCTCCATCGCCTCCGGGCGGAGTTCGAGCGACGTGATGATGTTGGGCTGGCGGTCGCGCTTCTTGCCGAACGATGCCCAGGGGCATTGCTCCATCACCTCCTCGTCGGTGCGGCGGGGCTTGTAGGGAGGAAGCACGATTTTCTCCATCATCTGGCCGATGATGCCGTCGGAGAGAATCATTGCCGGGTTGCGGTACTTGAAGGCCAGTTCGAAGGCCAGGTCCACGAAGTCGGCCATCTCCTGCACCGATGACGGGCAGAGGGTGATGACGTAGTAGTCGCCGTTGCCGCCGCCACGTGTGGCTTGGAAATAGTCGCTTTGCGAGGGTTGGATGGTGCCCAGGCCGGGGCCTCCACGCTGCACGTTGACGAAAACGCCGGGCAGTTCTGCTCCGGCCATGTAGGCGATGCCTTCCTGCATGAGGGCCACGCCGGGACTCGACGAGGATGTCATGGCTCGCTTGCCGGCTCCGGCAGCTCCATACACCATGTTGATGGATGCCACCTCGCTCTCAGCCTGCACCACCACCATGCCGGTGGTTTCCCATGGCTTCAGGGCGCAGAGGGTTTCTATCACCTCGCTTTGCGGCGTGATGGGGTATCCGAAATACCCGTCGGCTCCGCATCGGATAGCGGCATGGGCGATGGCCTCATTGCCTTTCATCAGTGTTACTTCTTGCTCTGCCATCAGCTAATCCTCCATTTTTTTACGGTACACAGTGATGCATCCGTCGGGGCAGACGATGGCGCATGAGGCGCAGCCGATGCAGTTGCCGGGATTGACGGCCTCGATGTAAGGATAGCCGGAAACGTTGACCTTCTTGTCGGCCAGGGCGATGACGTCCTTCGGGCAAGCGTCCACGCAGAGTGCGCATCCTTTGCATCTGTTCGTGTTAACCAGGATTTGACCTTTGATTTTACTCATATTGTTTTGTTTTGTCGCCACTTGATGTGTGGTGGCGGTTTAAGGGTTGTAATAGTCCTTGTGGTAGAAGTTGAGAATGTCGTCGAGCATTTCCTTGGCATGCACGGCGGGGCTCTCAGGGTCGAGGGCGATGGCTTCGAGGTAGTTGTTCAGGGCCATCTGCCAGTTGCCTTGTCGCCGGTATTCGTTGCCTTTTTGGTAGTATTCCTCAGCGGTCATCTTTTCTCTGTTGTTTCGCTCGCGGTTGCTCACACGTAGTATTCCTTCTTTGCGGCTGCCAGCGTGTTCTTCATCAGCGAGCAGATGGTCATCGGCCCCACGCCGCCAGGGACGGGGGTGATCATGGAGGCCTTTGGGGCCACCTCGTCGAATTTCACGTCGCCGTTGAGGCGGTAGCCGCTCTTGCGTGTGGCGTCAGGCACGCGGGTGGTCCCCACGTCCACGATGACTGCACCTTCGCGCACCATGTCGGCGGTGACGAAATCGGGTTGCCCGATGGCGGCGATGATGATGTCGGCCTGGCGGCATTCCTCCTTGAGGGTGGCGGAGTGGCTGTGGCACACCGTCACCGTGGCGTCGCCGTAGTGCTTCTGCATCATCAGTTGTGCCATGGGCTTGCCCACGATGTTGCTGCGCCCGAGGATGACGCATTTCTTTCCGCTGGTGGCCACGCCGTAGCGTCTCAGCAGGGTGAGGATGCCCAATGGCGTGGCGGAGATGAAGCAGGGAAGGCCGATGGCCATGCGCCCCACGTTGATGGGATGGAAGCCGTCCACGTCCTTTCGGTAGTCGATGGCCATGATTACTTTCTGCTCGTCGATGTGGCGAGGCAGGGGCAGTTGCACGATGAAGCCGTCCACGTCGGCGTCGGCGTTGAGTTCGCGCACCTTGTCCAAGAGTGTCTCTTCGGTCACGTCGTCCTCGAAGCGTATGAGCGAGGACTTGAAGCCGCAGGCCTCGCAGGCGAGCACCTTGTTCTTCACGTATGTTTCGGAACCTCCGTCGTGACCCACGAGGATGGCTGCCAGGTGAGGCTGCTTGCCGCCGGCGGCGATGATCTCCTTCACTTCCTCGGCGATTTCCTGCTTGATGGCGGCCGCCGTGGCTTTTCCGTCAATGAGTGTCATGTCTTTTTCCTTTTTATTGTGGCAGTTGCGGCATCTTGCCGCGCATGGCGTTCATCATCATGTTCATCTTCGAGGTGTTGGTCACCATCTGCATCATCTTGCGGGTTTGCTCAAACTGCTTGAGCAGTTTGTTGACCTCCTGGATGGAGGTGCCGGAGCCTTTGGCGATGCGCATGCGGCGGCTGGAGTTGAGGATTTGCGGGTTGCTGCGCTCCAGTGGCGTCATGCTTTGGATGATGGCCTCGATGCTCTTGAAGGCGTTGTCGTCGATGTCCATGTCCTTGATGGCCTTCCCGACGCCAGGAATCATCGATGCCAGTTCCTTGAAGTTGCCCATCTTCTTGATTTGCTGGATTTGCGACATGAAGTCGTTGAAATCAAACTTGTTCTTCTGGATTTTCTTCACCAGTTCCTGGGCTTCCTTCTCGTCGTAGAGGTTTTGTGCGCGCTCCACGAGGCTCACCACGTCGCCCATGCCGAGGATGCGGTCGGCCATGCGGGCGGGGTGGAAGGCGTCGATGGCTTCCATCTTCTCTCCGGTGCCGATGAACTTGATGGGTTTGTTCACCACCGTCCTGATGGAGAGGGCTGCGCCGCCTCGGGTGTCGCCGTCGAGTTTGGTGAGCACCACGCCGTCGAAGTCGAGGCGCTCGTTGAACGTCTTGGCGGTGTTCACGGCGTCCTGACCGGTCATGGAGTCCACCACGAAGAGTGTCTCGTCGGGGTTGATGGCGTTTTTCAGCGTCTCTATCTCGCGCATCATCTGCTCATCCACGGCCAAGCGGCCGGCGGTGTCGATGATGACGATGTCGTGGCCCTTGGCCTTTGCCTCGCGGAGGGCGTTTTTGGCGATGGCCACCACGTCCTTGTTGTCGGGCTCGCTATACACGGGCACGCCCACTTGCTCGCCCACCACTTGCAACTGGTTGATGGCTGCTGGGCGATAGACGTCGCAGGCCACGAGCAATGGGTTCTTCTTGTTGCGTGTCTTGAGCATGTTGGCAAGCTTGCCGCTGAAGGTGGTTTTGCCGGAGCCTTGCAGGCCCGACATGAGGATGATGGCGGGCTTGCCGGTGAGGTTGAGCCCCACGGTCTCGCCGCCCATGAGGACGGCCATTTCATCATGCACCAACTTCACCAAGAGCTGTCCGGGCTTCACGGCGGTCAGCACGTTCATGCCGATGGCTTTCTCCTTCACCTCGTTGGTGAAGGTTTTGGCCACGTTGTAACTCACGTCGGCCTCCATGAGGGCCTTGCGGATGTCTTTCATCGTGGCGGCCACGTTGAGCTCGGTGATTTTTCCCTCGCCTTTGAGGATCTTGAACGAGCGCTCAAGTCTCTCGCTTAAATTTTCAAACATTTTTTACTTTCGTATTTTTATGCTGTTTCTATTCCTTTAGTTCTGTATCGAACTGCAAATTTACGCAAAAAACGGCAAATACGAAAATGTTGTGCTAAGAAATTGGCATTATTCGTTTTTTTCGCTCTACTTTGCAGCTTTTTTCGGCCTGTGCTGGTTGGATTCTTTGTGCAGAACGGCCTGTAAGGCCAACGAGATATTAGCCCAGGGCAACGCCCTGAGAATCCGTGATGTGCGACTGACGTTAAAGAAAGGGCAAAAGCTTTACAAAAACACCATTCTTTTTATCTCATTCCCTCCATCGTGCAACAAGTGGGAGGTGGTCGCTGTAGCCTTTGTGGTATCTGTGTCCGATGTAGGTGCGCTTGGGCTGCACGCCGCCGTATTTCTCATCGTCTTCCAAGAGGAAAGGCGCGTCGTGGATGTGGCAGTCTGTGAGACGGCCCAGGATGGCTTTGCTCACGAGGATGTGGTCCAGGCTGCCCCATGCCCCTTGGTGTTTGTAGGTGCCGCGTGCGCCGTGTGTGCCGGTGGCATCGCGTGAGATGTTGTGGAGTTGGTGCTCGCAGAGCAGGGTGAGGGTGGCGTCGCCGGCCAGGTCGTTGAAATCTCCGGCCACCACGATGTGTGCATCTGGGGAAAGGGCGAGGATGGAGTCCACCGTTTCGGCGATGCGTTGTGCCACGAGAAGACGGAAGGGGCGTGTGGCCTTGGCTCCACTCACGCGGCTTGGGGCGTGCACCACCATCACGTGCAGGGTGTCGCCGGAGAGCACCTTTCCGGTGACATGGAGGATGTCGCGGGTGGCGTGTTTCCCTTCCGGTGGCGTGACGTGCAACGACTGTTGCGAGAGCAGCTGGAAGGAGAAGGGGGAGTAGAGTAGGGCCACGTCGATGCCGCGCTCGTCGTCCGAGGTGGTCATCACATATTCATAGCCGGCGTTGCGCAGTGGAGAGTGGCGGGTGAGGTGCGTCAACACGCTGTCGTTCTCCACCTCCGTCAGGGCCACCAGGTCAGGGAGGCTCCACGCTGCTCCCTCGCCGCCGCACGAGATGATTTCCTGGGCGATGGCGTTCACCTTGTGCCAGTATTTTCCCTTGTCCCATTTGCGTGAACTGTTGGGGAGGAACTCATGGTCGTTCTTCCCCTCGTCGTGCGTGTAGTCGAAGAGGTTCTCGCAGTTGAGCTCCACGAAGGTGAAGAGGGTGGTGAGCAGGAGGGCGAGCATGCTGGTGGCTTTTGATGACTGTGAATATTCTAAAAAAACCTCCCCAGTGGAGATTATCCACATGGGGAGGCTCGTTGATATGAAGGATGTTAGGGGAATTCTATTCTTCCTCGTCCCAGAGGCTCTTTCTATTGATGTCGGCACCTGCGCCACCTTGGCCGTCGCCGCCACCGAAACCCATGCCGTCGCCGCCGTCACCGCCGTCACCCAAAATGGTGTTGGCCAGGATTGCCTCAATCTTCATTGTTCTCACCTTGCAGGCGGGGTTCATATATGTCTTTTTCATTTCTGTAGCTTTTTATTATTTGTTGTTTGACAGAATTATTTTACAACCACTTTCTTGTTGTTCACGATGTAGATGCCACGTGGCAGGCTCTTCATCACGTTCTCAGCACGACCCATGAACGTACCGTTCACATTGTAAACGTCGCCGCTGACAATCTCTGTACCGTTGACAGACACACCCTCGATGGCGGTTGTCTCGCCGTCAACTGCGAAGGAAATGTTGGCATCTGATCCAAAGAACTCATATCCGTTGATGATGAAGTAAGCACGGAAGCCCTTAAGCACGGAGCTACCCTCAGATACATAGAACTTGTTGTCGCGGAGGAAGAAGCCATTCTTTGGCACTGTGACGCCGTTGTGCAGCGTACCAAGCATCTTGGCATACCACTCGTATCTTGGATGTGTAGGAGCTCTGCCGTTGTCGTAATTTACGTAAGCTTCGTCTTCCTGAGCGTCCACTTCAACATTCTTGACGAGGAATTCGCTTATAGCTTCGGATGTCTTGATGATGTATGGATAGTTAGCTTGCAAGCCGTCGCTGGGATCAATGCTCTCGAATTCGACAACGTATTGGTCTTTTTCGTTGGTGTCGTAGTCCAAGAACTCAGCAATTTTTGCGTCGTCACCGAAGATTTCAGCAATCTGGTCACCCGAGAGTTCGAACGGGAGGGTCAGGGTTGACCATGTGTTGGCCTTGATGGTGCGCTTCACGATAACTTCCTCTGGCTCAGTGGAAGCCTCGGCAATTTCGGCGTCATCCTCGCTGATGACTCTCGGAGCGTACTCAATGACGTTGAGCGTCATGGTCTTCGAATCGCAGTTGAAGGACTGTCCGGTTTTCATGTCTGCCAGCTCCAAGTGAGTGGTGGTGAAAGGATACTCGCCCAATGCCACGCTCTCGTCGCACTTAATATAGGCTGTGAACAGCTCGATACCCTCGCCAACGGGGAATTCGGTCAAGTCAACCTGGAAGCCTAAGAAGACATTACGGGGACGTCCGCCTTCGCCGGCCTGAGTGTCGCTGAAGCGAAGTTGCAGCTCGGGATTGTGTGCTGCAAGTGCTGCTCCCAGCTTGCTTTCACCCACAGAGAATCCTTCCGGAAGAGTGAACTCCACCTGGAAGCCCTTGAAGATTGCGTCTGCATCTGCATCATAGTAGAATGTGATGGCAGCTTTCTTACCCTGCATGATATCTACCTTATCTACCTGGTAGTAGATATCACTCTTGGCCATCGTGTTGCCTGCTAAGGCAAAGAGGCCCAATGCAAATAATAGTAGTTTCTTTTTCATATCTGATATGTTTTGAAAATAATAAAAGTCTTGTGACCAATTTTTTTCGTGTGACGATATAAGAATATGTTATGCCTGTTTGTACTTTTCATACTTAAGGCGGTGCAAATATAAGAAATTTATTTCATTCCTCAATGATTTTTCCAAATATTTTTTAATTTTTTTTTCTCAGGCCTTATTTTTTTAGAAAATAATCCCCTTTTAAACCATTCTTGGACGGTGCCGCCTATTTTTTATCCATTCCTATGTCCTTCCTCACATTGGAGCGGATTTTTGTCAGGTAGGCGGCCATCCCTTCCGCATCTTTGTTGTCGATGATTTCAAGCAGCTCCTTCAGTTCGGTGCGTATTTGAGCCACTTGGTCGTGCGTGTAGGGGTTGAAGAGAATTTCCTGTAGGAGGTAGTCGTCTTCTGTCAGCACACCCTTTGCTATGCGCATGTGCCTCTTGAAGGTGGTGCCTGGTGCATCCTGGTGCTTCATCACCGCTGCGAAGACGAATGTGCTCACGAATGGGATGCTGAGGGAGTAGGCCACGGTGCGGTCGTGCTCGTCGAAGGTGTACTCGTAGATGTTCAGGTCGAGGCGGTGGTAGAGGTCTTTGAAGAAGATGCGTCCCATGTAGTCGCCTTCGCTGATGATGATGGCGTTCTCCTCGGAGAGTTGCTGAAGGTTGGCGAAGGTCGGGCCGAACATGGGGTGCGTGGAGACGTATCGACGCCCGGAGCGCTCGTAGTAGTCCTTGAGACCGGTTTTCACCGATGCGATGTCGCTGATGATGCAGTCTGAGGGGAGGTATGGTATCACCTCGTCGAAAGCAGGTATGGTGTATTTCACCGTGACGGCATTGATCACCAGTTCCGGTTTGAACTCCTTGATTTCCTCCAGTGTTGTGAAGCGCTGGGTGTTGTATGTGAATCTCATGCGGCGTGGGTCTTTCTCATACACCGCCGTCTCGTGCTCAAAACTCAGCAGGTCGAGGAAGAAACTCCCCATCTTGCCGGCTCCCAATACTAATATTTTCATGGTGCTTCCTTATATATAATAGGTGTGGATGGCTTTCGGGGTTATTTGCTCAGTATTTCCATCTGCTGCCTGACGCTTTCCTCGTGTACGTTTTCGAAGACCTTCTTCACGAAGTCGGTGCCCAGACCGCAGAGGGAGCCTTGGGCGCCGCGCTTGTCGAGAATCTCGCCGTAGCGGGCCGGCTGCAGCACGGTCATGTTGTGCTCCTTCTTGTATTGGCCTATCTCGCGGCACACGCGCATGCGCTTGGCAAGGAGGTCCATCAGTTGGTTGTCCAGTTCGTCGATTTGCTTGCGCAACTCGTGTATTCCCTCCGTGGTGACTTTCTCGTTGCGGATTACCAAGAGCGAGAGGATGTAGTCGAGGATGTCGGGGGTCACTTGTTGCTTGGCATCGCTCCACGCCTTGTCCGGGTCGCAGTGCGACTCCACGATGAGGCCGTCGAAGCCCAGGTCCATGGCTTGCTGGCACAGGGGAGCCACCAGTTCGCGCCGCCCGCCGATGTGGCTGGGGTCGCAGATGATGGGAAGCGAGGGGATGCGCCGACGCAGTTCGATGGGGATTTGCCACATGGGCAGGTTGCGGTAGATTTTCTTGTCGTAGCTGGAGAAGCCTCTGTGGATGGCAGCCAGTCGTGTGATGCCTGCCTGGTTGATGCGTTCCAGGGCTCCCACCCATAGTTCGAGGTCTGGGTTGACGGGGTTTTTCACGAAGACGGGGATGTCCACGCCCTTGAGGGAGTCGGCCAAGTCTTGCACGGCGAAGGGGTTGGCCGATGTTCGGGCGCCAATCCACAGGATGTCGATGCCGTGCTCCAAGGCGGCCTCCACGTGTCGAGGGGTGGCCACCTCGGTAGCCACGAGCATGTGCGTCTCCTCTTTCACGCGCTTGAGCCATGGCAGGGCTTTCTCGCCTTGCCCTTCAAAGCCTCCGGGCTTCGTGCGGGGTTTCCAGGCGCCTGCTCTGAACATGTGGCAGCCTTTGCGTGCCAGTTGGTAGGCGGTGGTTATCACTTGCTCCTCGGTTTCTGCCGAGCATGGGCCGGCTATCACCACGGGGCGTTCATGGTCGCTGGGTAGGTTGAGGGGGGTGAGCGTGAGTTCCATTATGTCGTAGTTTTATTTTGAATTTCTTTTATTCTTCTCAGGGCTTCCTTCATCTTGTCTTCTTTTGCGCAGAGCGAGATGCGGATGTATCGGCTGCCGTTGGAACCGAAGATGAAGCCGGGTGTGATGAACACCCTTGCCTCGTGGAGCACGCGCTCCGTGAGTTGCTCCACGTCGCTGTAGCACTCGGGGATTTTCCCCCAGAGGAACATTCCCACCTGCCGTGGGTCGAAGGTGCAGTTCAGCGTGCGCATGATGTCCTCGGCGATGGCGCGGCGGCGGGCGTAGGTCTCCACGTTGGCTTCTCGGTGCCATTCCTCGTCGTTGGCGTATGCCTGGGCGGCGGCGAGTTGTATTCCTCGGAAGGTGCCGCTGTCGATGTTGCTCTTCACCTTGAGCACCCATGAGATGAAGGTGGCGTTGGTGGCGCAGAGCCCCACGCGCCATCCGGGCATGTTGTGGCTCTTGCTCATGGAGTTGAATTCTATGCAGCACTCCTTGGCTCCCGGCACCTGGAGCAGCGACTTGGGCGAGCGGTTGAGGATGAAGGAGTAGGGGTTGTCGTTCACCACCACGATGGAGTGCCGCCGGGCGAAATCCACCAAGCGCTCGTAGGTCTCCATCCTGGCGTCGCCACCGGTGGGCATGTTGGGGTAGTTGGTCCACATCAGCTTCACTCCCTTCAGGTCCATGCGCTCCAAGGCGTCGAAGTCGGGCTGCCATCCGTTGTCCTCGCGCAAGTCGTAGTTGACGATGCGTGCCCCGAGGAGTTTGCTCAGCGAGGTGTAGGTGGGGTAGCCGGGGTTGGGCACCAGCACGCCGTCGCCGGGGTTGACGAAAGCCAGTGTGACATGGAGGATGCCCTCCTTGCTGCCGATGAGCGGCAGCACCTCCGTTGCCGGGTCGAGTGTCACGCCATACCATCGTTGGTAGAATGCTGCCATGGCTTGACGCAGCTCAGGAGTGCCCATGGTGGGTTGGTAGCCGTGGGCGCCGGGTTGCCGTGCCACTTGGCAGAGGGTGTCGATGGTGGCCTCCGAGGGAGGCATGTCGGGGCTTCCTATGGCCAGGCTGATGATGTCGAGGCCCTCGGCATTGAGGCGAGCCACCTCTTTCAACTTGCGGCTGAAATAGTATTCTTGCACCAGGCTCAGCCGTTCGGCGGGCTGGATTTCAATTGGTTTGTCTTCCGTTTTCATATTCTCCTAATATTTTCAGTTCGCGGGTGAGGGGGGTGATGGCGTCGATGCTCTGTCGGTAGCGGGTGAGGTTGTTGTAGGTCACATCCACGTAGAAGAGGTATTCCCACTCGTGGCCGATGATGGGCAGCGACTGTATCTTGGTGAGGTTGATGCTGTAGAAGGAGAGGATGGTGAGCACTTTTGACAGCGAACCCTCCTCGTGTGGCAGTGAGAAGACGATGCTCGACTTGTTCGACTTTTCCAAGGGGCGAAGGAAGTCGGCCTTGCGAGGGTCGCACACCACGAGGAAGCGTGTGAAGTTGTGCTTGTTGTCCTCGATGGAGTCCTCCAGCACCTTCATCCCGTTCAGGCGGGCGGCCTCGGCATGGCAGATGGCGGCCTTCCCACGAAGGTGGCGGGCCATGATCTCCTCCGCCGCGCCGGCGGTGTCCTCTGTCTCCACGGCCTTCAGCTCCGGATGGCCGGCGAGAAACTGCCGGCATTGCATGAGGGCCACAGGGTGGGAATGCACCTCGTCGATGGTCTCCCAGTCGTCCTCCGGCAGGCAGCAGATGCAGTGGCGTATGTGCAGCTTGTGTTCTCCCACCACCGTGGCGCCCGAGTCGCGCAGCAACTCGTAGTTGTGGAGCAGGCTCCCGGCGATGGTGTTCTCTATCGCCGTCAGTCCGATGACGGTGGGGTCGCGGTGGATGTGCTCATACACCTCCTCGAATGTGGAGCAGCAAATAATCTGCACCTGCTCTCCCTCGAAATACAGATGGGCGGCGATGTCGTGAAACGAACCGATGCGCCCTTGGATGGCTATTCTTCTCATCTTTGCTCTTTTTCACCTTGGCCTCATACAAACAATTCCCGCCTCGTTGTGCGAAGCGGGAAAAGTATGCTGGCCTCCGGCCTTTATCCTCTTGAGTTGTATCTACGCGCAACTTCCCGCTTCGCAATTGCTTGCAAAGTAAAAATAAAGGTAAAAGTATGCGCCGAGATTTCTCATTTTGTCACTCTTTGATGCTTTCGGCTGCAAATTTATAACTTTTCTATCAAATAAAAAAACATTTTGCTCTTTTTTCTCGAAAATTTTGATTTTATAGGCCATGGCATCCTCTTCTATCCTCTATCATCCTCATCTATCCTCTATCATCCTCATCTATCCTCTATCATCCTCTATCATCCTCTGTGGTTTTAGTTTTTTAAGATTTTTCGCTTGCGAAAAATTTCCACGTATTGTGGAATTGTTGTACTTTTGCACAAAAGGTGGCAAGGAGGCTCTCGTGAAAGAGCATACACCTTATTATATATGATATCACCATGTGTGGATATGGCAGAAGCCACCTGTTTATTATGATGGTCGGCTGGTGCGCGAGCCGCTGCAAGCCGATGAACAGTTATTCAAAACTTCAAGGAAAGGAGAATGTAAAATGAAAGGAAAAACAATGTTGATGGCCGTGCTGGCACTGTTTGTGGCCGGCGCCGCCCATGCACAGATGACGGAGAAAACCACCGGAAAAGGTCCGTTGAAGGAGCGTGTGTCCAATTTCTGGAAGCAGGCCAAGGAGACGGCCGACGGCGTGGTGACCAAGGTGCAGGACAGTTTCGAGAATGAGAACAGCGGTCTGCGAAGGGTGAAGGGGAAATATTACATGAACCTCTACGACACCAACCTCTACAAGGGTGCCGACAGCGAGGAGTTGCTGGCGCTCTGCCGCAAGGAGTTCGTGGCGAAATACCCCGCCGTGACAGTGAAGACCGTCGTCATCCCGCAGAAAGATTGGGAGACCAGTACGGTGGAGACCGACGGCCAGGTCACCGGCTATGCCCAGACGCTTTATTGCTATGTCTTCGCCAAGGATGGCGAAGAGGGCTTCATCAATGCAAAGTTTGTCTTTGAGAGACAGAAGAAGGTGGGCGAGCCCACCATGGGCAACAAGGTGAAATGGCCCTTGTGGATACGCACCGACGTGCTGACCCATGATGTTTATGAGCACTTGCTCACCAAATAGTTAACAGCAATAATGGGATTTCTGAAATCATTTTTCCTCGGCAAGGAAGAAAGTCCCGAGGAGAAGAAGAAAAGAGATGACGAGCGCGACTTCGACGTGCTCAAGACCGACGGCGCCCGCGCCTTGCGCATGGGCCAGGGCGAGGCGGCCGTCAGGTGCCTCACCAAGGCATTGGAAATCAAGGACGACTTGGAGGTGCGCGACTACCTCTCGCAGGCTTTCATACGTTGCGACCGCTTGGTAGAGGCCCGAGAGCAGTTGCAAATCCTTGCCCAGGCACAGCCCGACAACGTGCAGATACTCATCATGATGGCTCGGGTGGACTACATGCGAGAGGACTACAACGCCATGGCCGACATCTGTGAAAAAGCCATGCTCCTCGACGCCGACAATGCGGAGGTGCTGTTCCTTTACGCCAGGGCGGCAAAGGGCCAGCACGACTTGGTGAACGCCGTGGCGATGCTCACCAAGAGCATCATGCTCAACGAGCATTTCGGCGATGCATACCTCGAGCGAGGGAAAATCCTGCTGCAGATGGGCGACGTGGAAGGTGCTGCCGAAGATGCCGCCTACCTGATGGAGGTGGCTTCGGAGGTGGAGGATGTCTTGCTGCTGCAAGCCGCCGTCATGGAGGCTTCCGGGCGCTTGCCCGAGGCCATCGCCACCTACGACAAAGCCATCAAGGTCAACCCCTTCTCCATTGCCGCCTTCAAGGGGCGTGGCGCCGCACGCCTCGCCTTGGGTGACAAGGAGGGAGCGGAGAGCGACATGAGGCAGCTCCTCGAACTCGACCCCACGGCGCTCCAGCACCTCAGTGGGGAGTTCAAGTCGCAGGGGCGTGATTGAGCGATTATTGTCAAACCAAGAAAAAGATTACGACATCAATGGAAAAAGCGAGTAGTGCTGCCTTCCAGGTGGCTGGCGAGATGACTTGGCAAGAGGCCGGACAAGGTGTGAAAAGGCAAGTCATGGGGTATGACGGACAGCTGATGGTGGTGAAGGTGGACTTTGAGACGGGGGCCGTGGGTACGCCGCACACTCATCCGCACAGCCAGGCCACTTACGTGGCAAGCGGAAAGTTCAAAGTGAAAATCGGAGAAGAGGAGGCCGTCCTGCAGGAGGGCGACGGGTATTATGTCGCCCCCGACGTGCTGCATGGATGCGTGTGTCTCGAGGCCGGACGACTGGTGGACACGTTCAGTCCCATGCGCCGCGACTTCTTGCCTTGAGCAAAAGGCAAAGGGGCTTCGAGACATCCTTTTCGCTCTTTTAAGACGGTCGGCTTGAAGAAAATCGCTGATTTTTTTTGCCGTTCGTCAATTTTGTCGTATATTTGCATTTAATTGCGCGAAAAAAGAATAACCATGCAGACCAATTGTCATCTTTCGTCCTTCGTACACGAGCAAGCAAAGGTGCTGGGAGAGAAGAATGCCCTCACCTACAGAGACTTTGGAAGCCGTGAGTGGAAATCGGTGTCCTGGAACCATTTCTCACTCGTCGTCAAGCAGGTGTCGAGCGCCTTGCTCAACCTTGGTGTAAAGGTGCAGGAGAACATCGGAGTGTTCTCCCAGAATGCCGTGCAATACCTTTACACCGACTTCGGAGCCTTCGGCATCAGGGCTGTCACCGTGCCTTTCTACGCCACCAGCAGCGAGGAGCAGATACGCTTCATGATTTCCGACGCGGAGATACGACTTCTCTTCGTGGGAGAGCAGGAGCAATACGACAAGGCACACCGGGTGTTCCCGCAGTGCCCAACACTTGAGCGAATCATCATCTTCGACCGAGGAGTCACCATCCTTCCCGGAGACCCCAATGCCATCTATTTCGAGGACTTCCTCAAGTTGGGGGAGAACCTTCCCCGGCAGACGGAGGTGGAGCAGCGATGCGCACAAGCATCGATGGACGACATTGCCAACATCCTTTATACCAGTGGTACCACCGGCGACAGCAAGGGGGTCATCCTCAGCCACGGGCAGTATCATGCTGCCATGGCGGCCAACCACAAGACGGTGCCGGTGGACGAGAACGACGTGGTGATGAATTTCCTCCCATACACCCATGTCTTCGAGAGAGGGTGGGCCATCCTCTGCCTCACCGTGGGAGCCAGGCTCGTCATCAACACCTATCCAAAGGAGATACAGGAGACCATGCGAGAGATACACCCCACCTGCATGAGTTCCGTGCCACGCTTCTGGGAGAAAGTCTTCGTGGGTGTCAAGGCGAAAATCGACAACGCCAGCGGTGCCAAGCGCGCACTTTTCAAAAAAGCCCTCAGCGTGGGAAGGAGGCACAATGTGGAATATCTCAGCAACGGGCGAAGGCCGCCTCTCCACCTGCAAATGGAATATTCATTCTTCAACAAGATGGTTTTCAGTCTCATACGAAAGCAACTTGGCTTGGAGAACGCACATTTCTTCCCCACGGCAGGAGCCACCGTCTCGCCGGAGGTGGAGGAATTTGTACACGCCATTGGCATCAACATGATGGTGGGCTATGGCCTCACAGAGAGCCTCGCCACCGTCTCTCACGACCGTTTGGGAGAACCATACACCCTCGGTTCCGTGGGAAAGCCGCTCGAGGGCGTGGAGATAAAGATTGGAGAGAACGACGAAATCTTGCTCAAGGGTCCCACCATCACCAGGGGATATTACAAGCGCGAGGCACTCACCGCTGCCGCTTTCGACAAGGATGGCTACTTCAAAACGGGAGATGCCGGATACATGAAAAATGGGGAACTGTTCCTCAAGGAGCGCATCAAGGACCTCTTCAAGACTTCCAACGGCAAATACATCGCTCCGCAGATGATTGAGTCGAAACTCCTCGTCGATAAGTTCGTTGACCAAATTGCCGTCATCGCTGACCAGAGGAAGTTCGTCTCTGCACTCATCGTGCCCGACTTCAACCTCCTTGAGGAATACGCCCGCGACAACGGCGTGAAGGCCGACAGCCGGGAGGAGTTGTGCCGCCATCCCAAGGTGATGGCCATGATGACAGAGCGTGTGGAGACCCTCCAGCAGGGCTTGGCAAGCTATGAGCGCATCAAGCGCTTCACACTGCTGCCCAATCCATTCAGCATGGAGAATGGTGAACTTACCAACACGCTGAAAATCAGGAGAAACGTGCTTGTCAAAAATTATGCTTCAGAGATAGAGGAAATGTATCAAGAGTAAACCCCTGAGCCATCACTACAACATTCAAACGCCACTGTAAGAACCAACATGATTACCAGCGACCAACTGAAGGACGTGCTGGAGCGCGCAGACGCACTGCACAAATACCTTGAGATAGACAAGAAAAAGATTGAATATGAGGAGGAGGACCTCCGAACTCAAGCTCCAGACTTCTGGGACGACCCCGACCGCGCACGCGAGCAGATGAAAAAGGTGAAGGGCATCAAGAAATGGCTCGACGGATACAAGGACGTGCGCGACAAAGCCGACGAACTGCAACTTGCCTTCGACTTCTACCGTGACGACATGGTGACCGAGGAGGAGGTGGATGCCGACTATGCTCAGGCCATCAAGGCCATCGAGGAACTTGAACTGCGCAACATGCTCCGCCAGAAGGAGGACCCCATGGACTGCGTGGTGAAAATCAACAGTGGTGCCGGCGGTACGGAGAGCCAGGACTGGGCGCAGATGCTCATGCGCATGTATATGCGATGGGCTGAGGCGCATGGGCACAAGGTTACGGTGAGCAACTTGCAGGACGGCGACGAGGCTGGCATCAAGAGCGTCACCATGGAAATAGAGGGGGGCGACAGCGCTTACGGCTTCCTCAAAAGCGAGAGCGGCGTCCACCGTCTCGTAAGGGTCTCGCCATTCAATGCACAGGGTAAGCGCATGACAAGTTTCGCAAGCGTCTTCGTCTCGCCACTCGTCGATGACACCATCGAGGTGTATGTCGATCCCTCAAAGGTCTCCTGGGACCTCTTCAGAAGTGGAGGGGCTGGTGGCCAGAATGTCAACAAGGTGGAAACGGGCGTCAGACTCCGTTACCAGTATGTGGACCCCGACACGGGGGAGGAGGAGGAAATCCTCATCGAGAACACCGAAAGCCGCAAGCAGTTGGAAAACCGCAACAACGCCATGCGACTCCTCAAGTCGCAACTCTACGACCGCGCCATGAAGAAGCGGTTGGAGGAGAAGGCGAAAATCGAGGCCGGGAAGAAAAAGATTGAGTGGGGAAGCCAGATTAGAAGCTATGTCTTCGACGACCGAAGGGTGAAGGACCACCGCACCAATTATCAGACCACCGACGTGGACGGTGTGATGGACGGAAAAATCGACGGCTTCATCAAGGCTTATCTCATGGAATTCCCCGTCAACGACGAAAACACCTGAAAGGCTCTAGATGCTCTAGATACTCTAGAATTTCTAGAATCTCTAGAACCTCTAGAATCTCTAGAATTTCTAGAATCTCTAGA
>CADBBP010000029.1 GCA_902792855.1 uncultured Prevotellaceae bacterium | reverse complement strand
CCAGGGCGACTGTCGCACATCAAGGATTCCCAGGGCGTTGCCCTGGGCTGATATCTCGTTGGCCTTACAGGCCGTCCTGCATAATTAATCCAACCGTACAGGTTGAAATTATTCGCTGAAAAGTCACTTGCTGGATTTCTCCATTAATCTTAAGAGATTGAGCCTCAGGCCATACCTGAGGCTCAATCTCTTATAGTTTGGTTGGTTTTCTGCACCACAGGTTTGCCTTCCTTGTATTGAGGAAAACAGAATGCTTGGAAAAAGGATTCATATTCCAAACAACATTTTACGTAGTTTGAAATGAAAGAAATCTGAACGCCTTTCTTCTCCAAGTCATCCGGCAACGATGTGGAAAGCCCCTGTCATATAGATGCATAATTTGAGGGAATAGTCGAAATCGCCAACTTGGTTCCATGGTGCATTGTAATAGTTGATTTCCTTCAGCACCCTCTCGTTTTTGTCGTAGTATTTTTTGGAAATGATGCGGTAGGTGAGCAGCGGCTCGTCCATTTCATAGAGCACTTCCGACCTCACCGGCTTTCCAGGGACACCCTCACGTTTTGCGTCCTTCTTGCAGGCTTTTATGTTTTTGTAGTCATAACGCACCCACAACAAGTAGCTCTTGTGCAAGCGGTCCACACAGTCGCTGGCATTCACCACCAACGTGTCATTTTCCACCACTGTCTTGTAGGTCTTCACTTGTGCGGATGCAGCAGTGAAACACAATATCATCCACATCAAGGTTATCATCTTTGTTTTCATCAGCTTGCTTCTATTAGGTGTGTCCTGTTAATTCGGGTTTTGATTGCCGAGGATGATGTTCACAATCTCTGTCACATCGGTAACTGACAAAACTCCGTCATTGTTGACATCTGCGGCATCCAAATTGTACATGTCGATAGAATCGGCGACATTGCCAAGGATGATGTCCACGAGCAGCGTCACGTCAATGACAGTAATAAGATTGTCTTTGTTGACATCACCAATCAACCAATCCTCCTTTTCGGTCATGACAAAGATGTCGTCGAGGAAGAACCGCAAGTCGGGCGTGAAGGTGATGGACACGCTGCCATTTCCTGTCAACGTCAACGAGTAGGAGGTCCATTCACCCGTCTTCATGGCCAGTTGGGTTTGTGACAGTTCGGCATTGCCATTAACCGTTAGTTTGAGGTTGGTGCCGTCGTTCCCCCAAGGTACTGCTTTGAAAGTCAGCGTCGCCTCTCCTTCCAAAAAGAACGTCGGTGTAGTGACGATGCCGGCTTTTTTGCTGCTGCCAAAACGTGCACACTGTTTGGCGCCGAAGCTGCTGGTAGCCACCCATCCCTCGTTGTCAGGCTTGAAAGCACCACTGGCGACGGAGCCAGAAAACAGTCCGTCGTTGCCACCCGTTCCGTCGCAAAGGTCGAAGGTCTCGGCAAAATCCGTCGATACCTCCTCTATGACGTATGCAGCTGTGGCCACTTCGCTTGTCTTTCCGTCCTTCACGGCAACAGCCTTGATGGTCGTGCTCTCCTTGACGGAGATGGGGCTGGCGTATGTCACACCGTTAACAATGGGGTTGGAGCCGTCGGTGGTGTAGAGGATGGTCACCCCGGGCGTTGCACAAGTGATGGAGACAAGTTGTTCCTCATAATAAGTTCCCCCTTCTGGCGAGAATTTAGGTTGTGCAATGAAGTCAACACCATGCTGGATATACCTTTCATCGTCCACTGCCGTTGTGATGGAAGTGGAGGGATTGAAGGGGACGTCGATGCTGTCTCCCCAGATGTATTCGGCCAGGTAGGGATAGTCAACGAAAAGGTTTCGGTTGCCCTGTTTGGCATATACCGCATTGTTGCGGTTGATTTCCAGTTCATCTACCGGGTCATCCTTGATCCATTTCAGATAGAGGGTGTATGCCCAACTCTTCAATGTTGGCCAAGCGCCGGTTTCCAACTGCTGCAAGCCCTCTTTGCCCTGCCATGTCAGGTTTTGGTAGGTTGTGGCCATGTACATGTATGCCCTTGAGAAGTCACCCTTGTACTGGTCGCCAGGTTCCCAGCATCTTGTGCCGGGGACCCCGTCGATGGTTCCCGTACCCACCTTGTCATAGCCTGGCTCCTCCGACGACACGTTGGTCACCAACCCCATGGGGTAATTGCTCTTGGAACTGTTGGCTTGGGAGTCGGAGGGATAAAGGTTGAACAAGTCTTTGTAGGCATTGTTGTTCGAGCCTCCCCACCAACTTTTTGGGAAGGAATGCTCGATGTTCATTCCAGAGATGGCCTCCCCGGTATTGTATGAGCCGAAATAAAATTTCTTGGCACTATACCTGTTGATGCATTCATTGGTTTTGGTGTTGCGGTCGGTATAGTAGAATCCCCACCAAGTCTTGTCTTTCCCAGACCCGTAGGCCAGCATGGACACGTTCTTGTTCAGCAGTTTATACACCGCTGTCTTCAGGCTTTCCTTTTTAAGCCCGTTGAGCGACTTGGAATAGTTTACTAAGGAATCCCTGGTAATAGCATGCGCCCAAGTGGAAAGGGCAAGCAGGCACAATATGATACCCAATTTCTTCATTTTGCTGTCGATTTGTAGTTTGATAGATGGTTATTTATCGTCGCCCCATCGCTCGATGACGCACGAGTGGGACTTTGTTTCCTTGTCGTAATTGATGCCCACGAGGAGCAAGTCATTGGTGTATTGCGCCACCTTGGCCGGATATTTCTTCCGCTTGATTTGCGAGATGGCTGTGTCGGCGTCCTTGTCGTATTTCAACTCCACGACGAGGGCGGGAGAATCGACATGTTTCCTCGGGATGAACACCAGGTCGGCAAAACCCCTACCCGACGCTAATTCCCTGTGGATGATGTAGTCGTTTTTGGCATATAAGTATGCGATGGACAACACGCAGGCCATGGAGTTCTCGTTGTTGTAGGAGAGGATGCTTGTCTCCTCGTCGTGTGCGATGTCGATGCCCCTTGCCACTGCCTCCGCATCGCCGTCGAGGGTGGCACGGAGGAGTTGTTCCGACTTTTGGAGGGTCTCCACCACGTTGGTCCAGTTGGTGTTTTCCACGGCATTCTCCATCTCCATGCCAACCTCGCGGTTGGGGATGCGGCATTCTTGCTTTCGACGGTCGTAGGAGAGGTAGCCCAGGTGAATGAGCACGGTGAGCGCGTCGTCGCGGCTTCTGATGATGGCCATGTCGTTTTGGAACTTGGTGGTGTTCACCTGCCGGCTTTCCCCAGCCAGCATGGCGATGATGTCGTCTTTCAGACCCTCGAAGTTCATGGAGATGTAGTTGGAGGCAGTTTCAAAGGCTCCTGTCCTGGCCCAGTAACTGTCGCAGATGCCGTCCTCCAAGGCTTGCATCACCGAGTTGGGGTTGAACATCGACAACTCGTTGCCAATTTGGTACCCATCATACCACTTTTCCAATTCGTCGAAATTCACGCCATGCTTTTCCGCCAGGACAAGCACCTCTTCCTTGGTGAAGCCAAAATAACTTGCCATCTTGCGAGGCTGAATCATGGAATACTCCCTGAAGTTGTTCAGGGCCGACTCCGTCTGGTATTTCTTGATGGGCAGGATGCCGGTCATATAGACGCCGGCAAAGACATCGAGGGCGTTGCCGCTCTTGAACATGCTGCGCAGCCATCCCACATAGTCATCCATTGCCTTGGAGTCTTTAGGGAACTCACGGCAGATGGCATCCCACTCGTCGATGATGAAAATGAACTGTTCGCCCGTGGCTTGGGCGATGCGGAAGAGGCAGCGCATCAAGTCATCGGTCTTGCGTACCTCCACTTGAGGGTAGGCCTCAAGGATTTCCGTTCGCAGTTCCTCCTTGATGTGTGCCACGATGCTGTCATCTTTGTACGTCTCCACAAAGTCGGTCATGTCGAGGTAGATGACAGGGTATTTGTTCAAATGCGCCTCAAACGTTGGATGACGGGCTATCTCCAAGTCAGCGAAGAGTTCCAGCGAATTGCACGACTTGTCGTAGTAGGCATTGAGCATCCGTGCAGCCATCGACTTGCCGAACCGGCGGCAACGGCTCACGCAAGTGAAACACGCCTCCGTAAACAATGTGCTGTTGACGATGGCTATCAACCCCGACTTATCGACATATTCGCTGTTGCGAATCCTCTGAAAAGCCTTATTCCCCTTGTTGATGAACATTCCCATAATCCTGCTCATTAGTTCCAATTGCAAAGATAGTGCAAGGCGAGTACAAAACAAAATAAAAAAGCAATTTTTATTTTTTTTGTTGAGCCGCCGCCTATCTTCGCGCCAGCAGAGTAGTGCAAGGGCATGTCTGCGATGAAAAAATAATCTCCAAAAAGTGGCGAATTTTCCCTTTTTTTCCTAATTTTGCATGCAAATAGGACAAACTACTGTTAGCAAGCATGAAAACCTTTGAATTCCAACTACGGCTGATGGTCTTCGCCATGGGCCTCTTCACCTGCACCACCTTGCAGGCAGCCAATCACATTGACGAAAATGGCTACTATTTCGTCAACGACTTTGAAAGCAACATCCCCGATAGTTCGCCGGCAGAGGAGACCTCCATCTACGTGGAGGGACAGGGAGAATGGCTCTTCCTCAAGGCATTCGTCTCCACCAATTCCAGTTATGTGCGCAGCGGAAAGCAAAACCTGCGCCTATACAAAAACGGCAGTTACGTGGTGACACCCGTGCTCGACAAGGGCGTGAAGGACATTACTTTCAATGTGGGACGAAAGGGAAAGGGCATCGATGTCTATACTTCTGACGACGCCGGGAAGACCTGGACGAAGCTCGCCACCATCAGCAGCACAGGGGTGGCCACCGTCAGCGTGAACAGCACCACCGCCAACCGTGTGAAGATAGCCAACGACGGCAGTGGCGACGCCGACATCGACGACCTCGGCGTCACCGCCACCGCTTTCGGCGTGGAGGCAAGGGTGAGCACCGGCGAGGCCGTCCACATCACCAAGAACAGCGCCGACCTGGCAGGAACACTCGACGACCCCGGCGACCAGACGGTCACGGAGATGGGCGTGGTGTGGGCCACACGGAGCAACCCCACCGTGGGCGATGACAAGGCAGAGGTGGAAGACCTCAAAGCCACCAACTTCGTGGTGACCGCCATCGGACTGAAGGCCAGCACCGACTACCACTACCGGGCATACGCCGTCTCCAACGCCGGTACCGTCTATGGCGAGGACAAGACCTTCAGGACCGAGGAGGCAACACCCGCCACCATTGCCACCGGAGAACTCACCACCGGAGGCGGCAAGTATGTGGCCACGGGAACGGTGGTGGACGACGGAGGGGCGGACCTCCTCGAGGTTGGCATTATTTACGGCGAGCACGAGGGCCTCACCATCGACAACGACAAGGTGGCAGCCAAAACACTGAAGGCCGTCTTCCGTGTGGAACTGCCATTGGAATGGGGCAAGACTTATTACTACCGGGCCTACGCCGTCACCACCATGGGCGTCAGCATGGGCGAGGAGCACCGGCAGACCATCGACGAGAGTGTGCCGCCCACACCCGACCTGACGGAGAAGATATGG
Source organism: uncultured Prevotellaceae bacterium (assembly GCA_902792855.1). Lineage (GTDB taxonomy): Bacteria > Bacteroidota > Bacteroidia > Bacteroidales > Bacteroidaceae > Prevotella. The sequence continues at coordinate 23,769 of CADBBP010000029.1, read as the reverse complement.
TGCGCACCCGACGGCGACGACACCACCGCCGACGGAACGGAGCAGAAACCCTTCTTCTCGCTCGACAAAGCCATCGCCCTCGTGGAACCCGGCATGCGCATCTGCATGAAGGCCGGCACCTACGTCTATGACCACCGCATCAACATCGACAACAAGAACGGTACGGAGGAGGCCCCCATCGAACTCTTCGCCGTGGGAGGGCGCGCCGTGCTCGACTTCTCCGCCATGCCCTACCACAAGCACTCCGACAACCCCTACCAAGGCGTGCGCCTCACCAGCAGCTACTGGCACTTCTACCGCATCGACATCTGCAACGCCAGCGACAACGGCATGCTCATCGAGCGAAACAAACCCACCGGCGGCTCCTCCAAGGACATCGCAAACCTCCACGAACAAGCGCACGACAACCTCATCGATGCGACAGTTACCTCAACTGCGACGAGGAGCAGGGCGACGCCGACGGCTTCGCACCCAAACTCTCCGTGGGCGACGGAAACTATTTCTACGGTTGCCGCGCATGGTTCAACTCCGACGACGGATGGGATGTGTTCTACAAGAAGGACGGCGCTTTCGGAGACAACATGACCATCGTCATGGACAAGTGCATCGCCTACAAAAACGGCTTCTTGGACGAGAACAACATCGCACCGGACGGCAATGGAAACGGTTTCAAGTGCGGCTCCAACCAGGGGGCGATGAACGTCTATATGAACCGTTGCCTCGCCATCTGCAACAAGGCCAAAGGCTTCGACCAAAACCACAACGCCGGGGACATCATCATGAACAACTGCACCGGCATGACGCTGAAGAGCGTCAGCGACAAGACCTACTCCTACCGCATCTACGAGGAAATCAGCGAGGGACACGAGGTGAGGCTCACCAACTGCGTCGCCATCAACGACAACGACGCCACCGACAAGCGCGACAAGAACACGGGGCTCCCCAAACCCGGGGAGCACGGCAAGTACGGACAGTATGGCCGCTTCGAGGTGGACGAGACCCTCGACCGCCTCACCGTCGTCAACTGCGAGTTCCAAAAGGCCGACCCCACGCAGTTTGTGAGCATCGACAACCATGATGAACTCATCTTGCCCCGTGGTGAAGACGGACAACTGCCGGAGACCACCTTCGCACATCTATGCGACGGTTCCTTCCTCATCGACGCCGGCGTGACGGTGAGCGACACCATCTACAGAGGCATTGCAGTGGCCGGCATCGACTACCAGGGCAAAGCTCCCGACCTTGGGGCCTACGAGCATGAGGACGGCCAGCACAGCGGCATCACGCTTCCCGCGACACAGCAAGGGCGGGGCGTGCATCTGAGAAGCACCGCTGGCGGACTGACGCTCGTCACCGTGGATGCACCGGCTGGCTCCGGGGCGATGCGCCTCGCGGTCTATGATGAGGGCGGGCGGCTGCTCCTCAAGCATGTTTTTGTAGGGGGGACTACGGCGATACGCCTGCCCAAAGGGGTCGTGGTGGTCACCGTGGAAGGAAAGGGCTTCAAGGGAAGCGCAAAGGTGCTGGGGGATTTTTAGAGGCTGGGAGAGGCTAGGATTTTCTAGGAGAGGCTGGGATATCCTAGGATATTCTAGGATTTCCTAGGACTTCCTAGGACTTCCTAGGATTTCCTAGGGCCTCCTATAGCTTCCTCTTCCATCCTATAGCCTCCTCTCTATTCTCCAAAATCAATCATGAGTTGCTGGTCGCCGAGGAGATTGAAGGAGCGACGGTGATAGGGGGTGGGGCCGTATTGGCGGATGGCTTCGCGGTGCTTGCGCGTGGGATAACCCTTGTTGCCGCTCCAGCCATATTGGGGGTGTTGCTCTGCCAGATGAGCCATGTAGTCATCGCGGAAGGTCTTGGCCAGGATGCTCGCCGCCGCGATGGAGAGGTATTTGCCGTCGCCCTTGACGATGGTGGCCCATGGCAGGTCGTGGTAGGGCTTGAAGCGGTTGCCATCGACGATGACGGCCTCCGGGCGGACGGTGAGTTGGTCGAGGGCGCGGTGCATGGCGAGGATGGAGGCGTTGAGGATGTTTATCTTGTCGATTTCCTCCGGCGTGACCACGCCGACGGCCCATGCCACGGCGTCGCGCACGACGACCTCGCGGAGGGCGTAGCGTTGCTTCTCAGTGAGTTGCTTGGAGTCGTTGAGGGCGGCGTTTTCATAGTCGGGAGGGAGGATGACGGCGGCGGCATAGACACTGCCGGCAAGGCATCCGCGCCCCGCCTCGTCGCAACCGGCCTCCACGAGGCCCTCATGGTAATGGCTTTTGAGCATGGGCTTCAAGGTTTTTGCATCATCTGAACATGCCGGCCACGCGGCGGACGGCCTGGCAGAGGGTGTCCACTTCCTCGCGGGTGTTGTAGAGGGCGAAGGAGGCCCTGACGGTGCCGAGCACGCCCATGCGCTCCATGAGTGGCTGGGCGCAGTGGTGCCCTGTGCGCACGGCGACGCCGAGGCGGTCGAGCAGCGTGCCCATGTCGAGGTGGTGGATGTCGCCCACGAGGAAGCTCACCACGGCGGCTTTCTCACGGGCCTGTCCGATGAGGCGCATGCCGTCGATGGTGGCGAGTTGCTCCATGCAGTAGCGGGTGAGTTCGTGCTCGTGCGCGGCGATGTTGTCAAGGCCGATGCGCTCCATGTAGTCGATGGCCACCGCCAAGCCGTGCGTGGCGATGTAGTCGGGCGTGCCGGCTTCGAACTTCAGCGGCGGACGCTCGAAGGTGGTCTTCTCGAAACTCACCGTGTCGATCATTTCGCCTCCACCCTGGTAGGGAGGCATCTCCTCCAACCACCGCTCCTTGCCGTAGAGCACGCCAATGCCGGTGGGGCCATACATCTTGTGTCCGCTGAAGGCGAGGAAGTCGCAGTCGAGGGCTTGCACGTCAAGGCGCAGGTGGGGTGCGCTCTGCGCAGCATCCACCATCACCGGCACGTCGTGTCTGTGGGCCGTGCGAATGATGTCGGCCACGGGGTTGACGGTGCCCAGCACGTTGCTCACATGGGTGACGCTGACGATGCGCGTGCGGTCGGTGAAGAGCCGCTCATACTCGTTGAGGAGCAGTTCGCCCCGGTCGTCCACGGGAATGACTTTCACCACAGCTCCCTTGCGCTGTGCGAGCAACTGCCATGGCACGATGTTGGAATGGTGCTCCATGGCGGTGACGATGATTTCGTCGCCCTTGCCGATGAATTTCTCGCCGTAGGAGGCTGCCACGAGGTTGACGGCCTCCGTGGTGCCCCTGGTGAAGACCACCTCGGTGGTGGAGGCGGCGTTGATGAAGCGTCTCACGGTCTCGCGTGCCGCCTCGTGCAGGTCGGTGGCCTGCTGCGAGAGGTAGTGTACGCCACGATGCACGTTGGCGTTGACGTTGAGGTATTCCTCGCGCATGGCGTCGAGCACGCAGAGAGGCTTCTGCGTGGTGGCTCCGTTGTCGAGATACACCAAGGGGCGGTCGTAGATGGTGCGCGAGAGGATGGGGAAGTCTTGTCGGATGACGTCGAGGTCGTACATGGCTGTTGACGGTTGATGGATGGGAGATGAAAGGTGATGGAAGTCTATCGGCAGAGGCGGCATCCCTCGCACTTGCTGAGTTCGCCCCGGAAGCGTTTCTCCACGAGGTAGTGCAGCCGGTCGCGCAGCGGGTCGAGGTGCATCTGGTCGATGACCTCGTTGACGAAGGCCATCTGTAGCAAGAGGCGCGCTTCCTCAAGGCTGATGCCCCTTTGCCTCATGTAAAACAGTGCGGCGTCGTTGAGTTGGCCCACGGTGCTGCCGTGCGAGCATTTCACGTCGTCGGCGTAAATCTCGAGCATGGGTTGCGTGTACATGCGGGCGGTCTTGGTGGCGCAGAGGTTCTGGTTGGTCATGGCCGACTCCGTCTGCTGTGCGCCGTGCTCCACGAGGACGCGTCCGGCGAAGGCTCCGACGGCGTGGTCGTCGAGCACGTATTTGTATCGCTCGTTGCTGATGCAGCCCGGTGCTTGGTGGCGGATGAGGGTGTTGTTGTCCACGTGCTGGTGCTTGTCGCTGATGACGCAGCCGTTGAGTTGGCATTCTGCCCCCTCGCCGCGGAGAAGCACGTCCACGCGGTTGCGTGTGAGGCCGTTGTGCAGGGTGATGCTGTTGTGCCTCACGCTGCTGCCGGCCTGTTGCTCGATGTAGCTGTTGCTCACCCGTGCGCTCTTGTTGTGCGTCTCCTCCAAGGAGTAGATGTCCACCGACGCACCGGGACCGGCGAACACCTCCACCACCTCCGTGGCGAGGAAGTTGCGGTCGTCGGCGGCATGGTCGCAGAAGAGCAGTTTCACCTGCGCTCCCTCCTCGGCCACGATGAGCACGCGGCGGTTGACCATGAGGTCCACGTCGGCGCGGAGGATGTTGATTACTTGGATGGTGCGCTCCACCGTCACTCCCTTCGACACATGCACGAGCAGTCCGTCCTGGGCGAGCATGGTGTTGAGGGCGGTCACGGCGTCGTCGGCGGGTTGGGCCAGTGTGCCGTAATAAGGCTCCACCCACTCAGGGTGCAGCGCGGCGGCCTTGCGCAGCGCCATGACGGCGACCCCCTCCGGGAGGTGGCTCTTGGGGAGGGCCTTGTCGAAGAAGGCGTCGTTGACGATGAAATAGAGAGAGGTGCTGAGGTTGGGCACGTCGCAGCGGAAAGCCTCGTAGGGGTTCACGGGGATGTCGAGCCGCTGCAGGTTGAGGCCGTAGTCGGGTGCGAAGACGTCGCCCATGGACGTGTATTTGTAGCGCTCCACCTTGCGCGTGGGGAAGCCGAGGCGTTGGAAATGGCGGAAGGCTTCCTCGCGATGCTGGTTGAGCACACCGCAGGAGTGCTTGTCGAGGAGCGCCCGGCACTGCGTGAAGAGGTCGATGTACTGCCGTTCGCTATCCATTGGCTTCGCTTTTTATCCAGTCGTATCCTCTCGCCTCGATTTCCTTTGCCAGTTCGGGGCCGGCGGTCTTCACGATGCGCCCTTGGTAGAGCACATGGACCACCTGGGGGCGTATCATCTCGAGCAACCGCTCGTAGTGGGTGATGACGATGGTGGAGGTCTCCGGCGTCTGCATCTTGTTCACGCCGTCGGCAACAATGCGCATGGCATCCACGTCGAGGCCGGAGTCCGTCTCGTCGAGGATGGCAAGCTTGGGTTCGAGCATGGCCATTTGGAAGATTTCGTTGCGCTTCTTCTCGCCGCCGCTGAAGCCCTCGTTCACCGAGCGGTGGGCAAGGCGGTTGTCGAGTTCCACCACCTTGCGCTTCTCGCGCATGAGCTTGAGGAACTCGGAGGCGTTGAGCGGGGCGAGGCCCTGGTATTCGCGCTTGGCATTGACGGCGGCGCGCATGAAATTGGTCATCGATACGCCGGGGATTTCCACCGGGTACTGGAAGGAGAGGAAGAGTCCCTCGCGGGCCCGGTCCTCGGGCTTCATGGCCAGCAGGTCCTTGCCGTTGAACGTCACCTCGCCCTCGGTCACCTCGTAGAGCGGGTTGCCCACGAGCACGGCGGAGAGCGTGCTCTTGCCTGAGCCGTTGGGACCCATGATGGCGTGGGTCTCGCCGTCGCCGATGGTGAGGTTGATGCCTCTCAATATCTCTTTCTCGCCGATACGGGCATGAAGATTGGTTACTTGTAGCATGATGGTTGTATGAAAAATGGAAATGACGGGCTGTGCAACATTCACCCCACGGTGCCCTCGAGCGACACGCTAAGGAGTTTCTGGGCCTCCACGGCGAACTCCATGGGGAGTTTGTTGAGCACCTCCTTGGCATACCCGTTGACGATGAGGCCCACGGCCTGCTCCGTAGGTATGCCCCTCTGGTTGCAGTAGAAGAGTTGGTCTTCGCTGATTTTCGAGGTGGTGGCCTCGTGCTCCACGATGGCGGTGTCGTTGTGGATGTCCATGTAGGGGAAGGTGTGTGCGCCGCACTCGCTGCCGAGCAGCAGGGAGTCGCAGCACGAGTAGTTGCGTGCTCCGTCGGCGTTGGACGTGGCCCTGACGAGGCCGCGGTAGGAGTTTTGCGAGTGGCCGGCGGAGATGCCCTTCGAGATGATGGTTGACTTGGTGTTCTTGCCGATGTGTATCATCTTGGTGCCGGTGTCGGCCTCCTGGTAGTTGTTGGTGACGGCCACGCTGTAGAACTCCGCCTGTGAGCGGTCGCCCCTGAGGATGCACGAGGGGTATTTCCACGTGATGGCGCTGCCTGTCTCCACCTGCGTCCATGAGAGCTTGCTGTCGGCACCCCTCAACTCGCCTCGCTTGGTGACGAGGTTGAGTACGCCGCCCCTGCCGTGCTCGTCGCCCGGGTACCAGTTTTGCACGGTGGAGTATTTCACCTCCGCACGCTCGCAGACGATGATTTCCACCACGGCGGCATGGAGCTGGTTCTCGTCGCGCATGGGGGCCGTGCAGCCCTCAAGGTAGCTGACGTAGGCGTCGTCGTCGGCGACGATGAGCGTCCGCTCGAACTGCCCCGTGTTGCGGGCGTTGATGCGGAAATAGGAACTGAGTTCCATGGGGCACCTCACGCCCTTGGGGATATATACGAACGAACCGTCGGAGAAGACGGCGCTGTTGAGTGCGGCATAGAAGTTGTCGCGGTAGGGCACGACGGTGCCCAGGTATTGCCTCACCAAGTCGGGGTGCTGCTTCACCGCCTCGCCGATGGAGCAGAAGATGACGCCCTTCTCGGCCAATTTCTCCTTGAAGGTGGTCTTCACCGACACGGAGTCCATGATGGCATCGACGGCCGTCCCGCTCAGGGCCAGACGCTCCTCCAAGGGTATGCCAAGCTTGTCGAACATCTTCTCCAACTCCGGGTCCACCTCCTTGTTGGCCGGTTTCTTGGCCAGTGGGTCGGCGTAGTAGGAGATGCCCTGGTAGTCCACCTCCGGCACATGGACGTGCCCCCAGCGGGGCTCCTCCATCGTCTCCCAGTGGTGGAAGGCCTTCAGCCTGAAGTCGAGGAGCCACTCGGGCTCGCCCTTCTTCTTGGAGATGAGTCTCACGACATCCTCGTTGAGGCCCTTGTCGATGATTTCCGTCGGCACGTCGGTGGTGAAGCCGAACTCGTATTTCTGCTCGGCCACCTTCCTGACGAACTCGTTCTTCTCCTCGCCGTCTTTCTTCTCGTTGGCGGGGGTGTTGTCGGGCTTGTTTGTGTCGCCCCCGGGCACCTGGTTGTCCAGATGTCCGGGGGCTGTAGTATCCTTGTCCATGATGTTAGAGTTTCTGCTCCACCTCGATTTCCATGAAGGTCTCGATGATGTCGCCTACCTGGAGGTCGTTGAAATTGACGAGCGAGATGCCGCACTCCAGGCCCGTGGCCACCTCCTTGGCGTCGTCCTTGTATCGCTTGAGGGCGTCGATGGGGGCGGTGTGAACCACGATGCCGTCGCGCACCACGCGGGCCTTGTCCTTGTTGTGGACCTTGCCCTCGGTGACCAGGCCGCCGGCAACGGTGCCGACCTTTGAGATTTTGAACACCTGCTTCACCTCGATCTCGGCGGTGACGATTTCCTTCTTCACCTTGTCGAGCATGCCCTGCATGGTGGACTTCACCTCGTCGATGGCGTCGTAGATGATGGAGTAGGTGTTGATTTCCACGCCCTCGCGCTCTGCAAGCTTCCTTGCGTCGGCTGAAGGCCTGACCTGGAAGCCGACGATGATGGCTTGCGATGCCGATGCGAGCATGACGTCGTTCTCGGAGATTTGGCCCACCGCCTTGTTGATGACGTTGACCTGCACTTTCTCCGTGGAGAGACGTATGAAGGAGTCAGAGAGGGCTTCGATGGAGCCGTCGGTGTCACCCTTGACGATGATGTTGAGCTCATGGAACTCGCCGAGGGCGAAGCGGTGCGACAGTTCGTCGAGGCCGAGCGTCTTGGTGGTGCGCAAGCCTTGCTCGCGCTGCAACTGCAAGCGCTTGTTGGCAATCTCGCGTGCCTCTTGCTCCGTGGGCATCACGTGGAAGGAGTCGCCTGCCGTGGGGGCCCCGTTGAGGCCGAGGATGATGGCAGGGTCGGCGGGGCCGGCTTCCTGGATGCGCTGGTTGCGCTCGTTGAACATGGCCTTGATGCGCCCGTAGCTGGTGCCGGCGACGACGATGTCGCCCACCTTGAGCGTTCCGTTGGAGACGAGGACGGTGGAGACGTAGCCTCTGCCCTTGTCGAGCGACGACTCGATGATGGAGCCGGTGGCCTTGCGGTTGGGGTTGGCCTTCAGGTCGAGCATCTCTGCCTCGAGGAGCACCTTCTCCAAGAGGTCGTCAACGCCCATGCCTTTCTTGGCGGAGATTTCCTGGCACTGGTATTTTCCACCCCAGTCCTCCACGAGGAGGTTCATGTTGGCCAGGTCTTCACGTATCTTGTCGGGGTTGGCACCCGGCTTGTCTATCTTGTTGATGGCGAACACCATGGGCACGTTGGCGGCCTGCGCGTGGGCGATGGCCTCCTTGGTGGTGGGCATGACGGAGTCGTCGGCGGCGATGATGATGATGGCGATGTCGGTGACCTGGGCGCCGCGGGCACGCATGGCGGTGAAGGCCTCGTGGCCCGGCGTGTCGAGGAAGGTGATTTTCCTGCCGTCAGACAGTTGCACGTTGTAGGCACCGATGTGCTGGGTGATGCCGCCAGCCTCGCCGGCGATGACGTTGGTGTTGCGTATGTGGTCGAGCAGCGAGGTCTTGCCGTGGTCCACATGGCCCATGACGGTGACGATGGGAGCCCTTGGCACGAGGTCGTTCTCGTCGTCCTCTTCCTCTGTGATGGCGTTCTGCACCTCCGCGCTGACATATTCGGTCTTGAAGCCGAACTCGTCGGCGACGATGTTGATGGTCTCGGCGTCGAGGCGTTGGTTGATGCTCACCATGATGCCGATGCTCATGCAGGTGCCGATGACTTGGTTGACACCCACGTTCATCATCGTGGCGAGTTCGCTGACGGTGACAAATTCGGTGAGTTTCAATATCTTGCTCTCCGCCTTCATCTCGGCTCTCTCTTCCTGCAGACGCTCCTGCACGGCCTCGCGCTTCTCCTTGCGGTATTTGGCGCCCTTCTTGTTCTGGTTCTTGCTGGTAAGGCGTGCCAGGGTTTCCTTCACCTGCTTTGCCACGTCTTCCTCGTTCACCTCGATGGGGCGCTGGTTGCGTTTGCGGTTCTTTTCCTTCTTGGTCTTGTTCTTGCCACCTTGGTTGCCTCCTTGTCCACCTTGGTTGCCACCTCCGCCGCCACGGCTGTTCTGCCCGGTCTGGCTGGCGGCATTGATGTCCACGCGCTCCTTGTTGATGCGCACGCGCTTCTTCTTCTCACCGCTGCCCTGGGTGGTTCCATGTTGCGACTTCTCCTCGCGCTCCTTGCGCTTCTCTTCCTTCGACTTGCGCTTGGGGCGTGTGCTCTGGTTGATGGATGCGAGGTCGATTTTTCCCACGACGTTCACCTTGGGAGCATTGTCCTGCTCGCTCTTGAGCGTGAAGATTTCGGTCTTGGCCGGCTGTGCGGGAGCCTCGGCGGCTTCTGCCTGCGACGGTTGCTCCTGGACCTTCGGCTGTGCGGGGGCGTTGTCGGCTTTTTTCGGCTCTGCTTCCTTCTTGGGCTCTTTGGCCTTTTCCGTGGATGGGGCTTCCTTCTCCACCTTGGGCTTTTCGGGCTTCTCCGGCTTTGTTTCGGAAACGGTCTCCACAACAGGTTGCGGCTTCACCTCTGGCTCAGTCTCGGCCTTGGGGGCTGGTGCCTCCACCTCCGCCTTCTTCTCAGCGACGGGAGCTTCGGGCTGGCTCTTTGCGGGAGCCTCAGGCTGGCTCTTTGCGGGAGCTTCGGGCTGGGCCTTTGCGGGAGTTTCGGACTGGGCTTTTGCGGGAGCCTCGGGTTGGCTCTCGGGAGCGGGTGTTGTCGGTGTCGAGGGCTCCTGTGCAGGAGTGGGTGGTGTGGTGGTGGCTTGCGGCGTGGCGGCGGTATCGGCAGTCTTCTCCGTCACGGTATTTTCCTCCACCTTCTTGGGTGTGGGCTGCTGCACTGGTTTTGGCTTGCCCACGGTGTTGAGGTCTATTGTTCCCAATTGCTTCACTTGCTGCCTTTTGGCTTCAAGGATGGTTTCAGCCCTGTGGCTCTCCGGCTCGCGTTTCTTTTCTTTGGGTTTCTTCGGGAAGATTTTGGCGGCCTGGTTCTTGGTCTCCTTGTCGCTCTTGAATTCTTCCACGAGTGCGGCATACTGGGCGTCGTTGATCTTGAAGTTCATGTTCTCCTCAACCTCGCCCAGTGAGCTCTTTTTCATCAGGTACTCCACTGCCGTCTGGAGACCTATGTTCAGTTCTCTGATAACTTTATTTAATCTTATAGCCATTCTCTTGTTAATGATTTTTATAGATGTTGTTCCGCCGTCCGGAGTAGTAGTGAGAGGGGGTGGGGGTTAGTTTTCGAACTCCGCCCTGAGAATATTGATGAGGTTGTCCACGGTCTCCTCTTCCAAGTCGGCCTTCTCCACGAGCATCTCGCGTGGAGCCTTGAGCACCGCCTTGGCGGTGTCGAGCCCGATGCGCTTGATGGAGTCGATGACCCACTGGTCCACCTCGTCGGCAAACTCGTCGAGGTAGATGTCCTCCTCGGCGTCGTTCTCCTCCAGTTCGCGGAAGACGTCGATGGTGTATTCAGTGAGCATGGATGCGAGCTTGATGTTGAGGCCGCCGCGGCCGATGGCGAGCGACACTTCCTCCGGTTTGAGATACACCTCCGCCTTGCGGTTCTCTGTGTCGATGTTGATGCTCGACACCTTGGCGGGGCTAAGGGCGCGCTGGATGTAGAGCTTGATGTTGGAGGTGTAGTTGATGACGTCGATGTTTTCGTTGCACAACTCGCGCACGATGCCGTGAACACGGCTGCCCTTCACGCCGACGCATGCGCCCACGGGGTCGATGCGGTCGTCGTAGCTCTCCACGGCCACCTTGGCACGCTCACCGGGCATGCGGGCGATTTTCTTGATGGAGATGAGGCCGTCGTTGATTTCGGGCACCTCTCCCTCGAGGAGTCTCTCGAGGAAGACGGGGCTGGTGCGCGAGAGGATGATTTTGGGGTTGTTGTTCTCGTTGTCCACGCGCAGGATGACGGCACGGATGGTTTCGCCCTTGCGGTATTGGTCGTTGGGTATCTGCTCCGAGCGGGGGAGGATGAGCTCGTTGTTCTCATCATCGACGATGAGCACCTCGCGCTTCCATGTCTGATAGACTTCGCCGCTGACAATCTGTCCCACGCGGTCCTTGTATTTGTTGTAGAGAGAGTCGTGCTCGAGCTCGAGGATTTTCGAGGCGAGGGTCTGACGCAGGTTGAGGATGGCGCGGCGTCCGAACTTGGCGAATTCGATGGGTTCGCTCACTTCCTCCTCCAACTCATAGTCGGGGTCGATTTTCTGTGCGTCGGTGAGCGATATTTCCTTGTTGGGGTCTTCCACTTGGTCGTCGGCCACCACGATGCGGTTGCGGTAAATCTCGAAGTCGCCCTTGTCGGGGTTGACGATGACGTCGAAATTCTCGTCGCTGCCGAAAATCTTGGCGATGACGTTTCTGAAACTTTCCTCGAGCACGCTGACGAGTGTGGTGCGGTCGATATTCTTGTTTTCTTTGAACTCGTTGAACGTGTCGATCATGTTCGGAGTTGAAGCATTGGTTTTCTTTGCCATGGCTTTACTTGAAACTGATTATGTATTTTGTATATTTTACCTTGTCCATCTCGAATTGCTTGTCCACGTCGGTGAGCACGGGCCTTTTCTTTCCCTCTTCTTTCACTTTCTCCTTGGTGGTGACGGTGAATGTGTTGCCATCGACGCCCTTGAGCACGCCCTTGGTCTTGCGGCCGTCGGCGTCGAGCACCTCCACCTCCTTGCCGATGAAGTTGATGTATTGCTGTGGAACCTTGAAGGGTTGTCCAAGGCCGGCGGAGCCCACCTCGAGTTCGAAGTCCTCCTTGTCGCGGTCGAGGTGGTCCTCGATGTGCTTGCTCAGCGACACGCAGTCTTCTATCCATACGCCGTCGGCATGGTCGATTTCCACGACGACTTTGTTGTCTTGGCTGATTTCGATATCGACCAGGAAATAGTCCTTTCCCTCCAGCCACTGGTCGACCAATGTCTTGATAACGCTTTTCTCTATCATTTTTAATGCTTTCTCTATACTTCATGCGCCCTGGGGCACGCCTGTTTTGACGGCCATTTTCGCCCTCCGGCTCTTGGCGCACTTGATTGTTGATAATGAAAATGAGGGACTTTTGCAAGTCCCTCATTCCACTGAACGGCTGCAAAGGTACGAAAAAAAGCTGTCATGGCAAAACTTTTCCGCTTTTTTTGTGTTCCCAAGCCGTTTTTTATGGTTTTTATGGCGTTTCTCAATCCCACAGGCTCTTGGTGACAGGGGCGGGTGGGGGTGTGTCTTCTTCGAAATCGATGTCGTTGGTGAAGGTCCAGGGGTCGCCCGACTTGTTGTTGACACCAATGTCGTCTGTGGTCACACTGCCTTTCAAGGTCAGGATGACGTTTTCGCTAAGGGGTTGGATGTATTTCTTCCTCATCATGGTGAATTGTCTTTTTTGTCTTTTCATCTGACCACTACCTTGCGTCCATCCTTCACGTAAACACCCTTGGGCAGCGAACCGCTTTGGGAGAACTTGCGCCCCAGCAGGTCATGGAGGACATCCTGGCGTTCCTTTGTTGTCGGGTGCATGATGGCATTCACGCTGCCTCTGGCATTGTCGAGCAGGAAGAACTGGTTGGCGTTGGCAACCGACTTTTCCAGGACGAGGTATGCCTTGTGTGCGGGGATTGTGAACGGCCCACCGTTGGATGCTCCCCAGTAGAAGCCCGTTGAGCCGTTGTCCACTCCTTCCGTGGCTTGGTAGGTGGTCAACTTGTAGAAATAATAGTCGTCGGTGTTGCCTTCCACCGTGGTTGTGCCCTGGGTGTCCCTGCCTCGCAGGATGTTGCCGGCGTCTGTTTCCCCCGTGTTCTTCGTGACATGGAAGGTGTAGGCGCCGTTCTTCGCTCCCGTGATGACGACGGCATGTCCCATGGGAACCACCGTGTTGTCGGGCCAGGCATCGGAAAGGTCGTCGGATGGATAGTAAGTGGAGTAACTTAACGACATGCCGTCGCAGGTGCAGGTGTGTGCCTCCACGTCTTCTCCACATACCAGCAGGTTTTTGTCGCTGTAGAAGAGCGAGCCGTAGCCGGTGAAGCCCAGCATCACCGGCATGGGGTCCATCTCCTTGTAGATGCGGTGTATGCGGGCGTTGTCCTCCGTTGCCGCTCCGCTTCCCGTGTAAAGGCGGAACATTCCCTGCCCGTAGTTGTCGTCGTATTTCAGGTAATACCTCTGTGCCGGCGAGCCTTTGCCCTTGTTCATCACGTCCCAGTAGTACGTCTCTTCCACGTCATCATATTTTTGTGTGAATGTCCATTGGCACAAGGGGTTGTCTCCAGGAGGCGTGTCCATGGCATCCGTCCATTCGATGTTGTGTGTCAGGTAGGAATCTTCCGAGGCGTTGGCGCAGAGGTAACGGTTGCTGCCGCTTGCGTCCTTGATGAACCATCCCCCGTCGCCATCGCTTTGGAGCAGGATGGGTTCGGCGGCGTTTCCCGGGAGTGTGATGTTGATGATGGGAATGGGGTGTCTTGATGGATACACCTCACCCTTCTTCCCCGCCTTGTAGTCCGGGTTGTACCCATTGTAGGCGATGTTGGGTTGGTTCTGGCTGGTGTTTTCGTAGTTGCTCACGATGAGGTAGTTTTTGCCAGTCACCAGTTCCTCCCCTGGCTCCACGAGTTCGTAATAGGAGGGCAAACCCTGGGCCTGGCTCACCGGAGCAAAGGCTCCGGCGAGCAGTCCTACCAGGATGATGTCCTTGATGATGTTCTGTCTCATATATTCACAAAAGTTTACTTGGCCAGTTTCCTTGTGGCTCCATCTTTCTTCCTTGCGATATAGACTTGTCCACGTCTGAGCTTGGACTTGTCCACGCGAATGCCGTTAGGCAGGAAGAACTGCTCGTCGCCGTTGTCTTCATCATCAAGGGTTGTGATGCCGGTGAGTGTGCTGATGTCGATGACGTATGGGCTCCAGGGAAGTCCGACGTTGGTGTCGCCCTCGAAGGTGAGCGCCTTGTCAATGGTCGCCACCTCTCCGTTGTACACCGTGCGCAGTTCTATTGTCTGTCCGTCTTCCTCACCTTGCACCATAATATAGTAGAGGCCGTCGATGGCTTTTGTTGTCGCCCTGCACTCACCGTCGATGAATGCCGCCACCTCTGCGGTGTCCACCACTTGTCCGTCGCACACGAGTTTTGCCACAATCGACATGTTGTCGGGATAGCGGCCATCATCCACGGGCTTGAAGTAATAGCCGGTGCTGGCTCGCCTTGGTGCGAAGGTGGCTGCCTTGGCGTTCTGTGTCGGTTCGGGATAGGTGAAGGTGCGTGTCCCCTCCATCTGTGCGAAGAGCATGTAGCCTTTGCCCGGTTCGAGGGCTTTCAGGTTGCCTTCCCATCCGTAGGGCCCGAAGATGGCGAACTCGCTCTTCGACTTGATGTAGTCGCCTTCGAGTGCTCCCACGCCGCCGAGTGCCTCGTTGATGGGCATCGTGGCGATGGGGGTGTAGCCTATCCAGTTCCAGCCGTAGTTGAGGGTGACGGGCACCTCCGTGGGACTCTTGTAGGCGCCTTTCACCACGAAGTTGACGGGTTGCTGCAATTGCAGTTTGTACATCTGTCCGACGTTCATCTTCTCCAGTCCGCTACCAGTCCATTCGGTGCCGTTGTAGTAGGTGACCTGCGTCTTGCTCTTCAGCATGTCGTTTTGGAGCAGTCCGTCGGCCATCAGCACCGTGTTCACGCTGCTGTTCTCCGGTTCCACGTAGAGTGAGACCCAGTTCCAGCCGTTGCGTGCGGTCAGCATCTGCTCCATCAGGTCGGAGTTGGTGATGATGACCGGATAGTTGTAGCTGCCCTTCACGCTGTCCTTCTTGAATTTCACGATGGGGTCAACGTTCATTCCGGTGTAGGTGATGTTTGTAGAGGCATCCCAGAACTTGAATGTCACGACTTGGTTCTTGTGTATGTCGTTGAAACCGTAGATGGTCATGGGCACGAAATAGGAGCCTCTCGACTTCTCCGGTGAGGCGAGACCCACGCATTCGTCGCCGATGAAGGCTGCGAGGCGGCTTTCCGGGTTCTCGCTGACCATGCCGTCGATGATGATTTGTGCCACCATATTCATGTGGTCCTCATACTTGTCGGGATCCACGGCCCAGTCGGGTGCATTTCCCTTGACGTTCATCACCACGCGGAGTGGTTCGGCTATGCCGTTGTTGCCGGTGAGGGCGAGGTTGACGTCGTAGCTTCCCACGGCGGCGAGTTTGGAGACCTCGAAGCGAATGATTTGCGTGGATTGCGGCGTGAGTTCACCCTCCGCTTGTTCGGTGGTGAGCCAGGAGGGTAGTTTGTCGATGGTGAACTGCTCCGTGGTGTTGCCCTTGTTCTCTATGACAACATCGAAGGTGGCCGTCTCTCCATAGCCCTTGACGACGTTCACGGAGTCCTTCTGCCATCCGAGCGTGTTCTGGTGGACATAGACCTGCCAGGTGATGGGGTTGGAGATGTTGCCGTTCTTGTCGAAAATCTTGGTGACGGTGACGTCGAGCGTGGTGCCTTCGATTTCCTTGAGTGAGTTGGGCTGCAGTTCGATGGCGATTTTGCGGTCTGAAGCGGTGTGGTTGGCGATGACGGTCTGCATCTCCGGGGCCTTCTTCAGCGGCGGCGTGTTGTCCGAGAAGGCATCGAGGTCGAAGTGGCCCATCATGGCACCGTCCATCACCTGTCCGGGAGCCATGTTCTCCGCCCATGGCACGACGGTGTTCACGCCGTTGACCAGTGTGGTTTTCTCCATCGGGAAATAGACGCATAATCCCTTGTCGCCGGCGGTGAGCGTGTCGAGGCAGTTGTACATGTTGTCCTTGATGACCTCGGGCTTGACGACGCCCTTCCAGATGCGCACCTCGTCGAAAGCGCCGCTCATGAAGCCGTCATAGTCGTGGATGTCAACAATGGGTATCTTGAAGCCTGCTCCAAGGACGAGTTTGCCTCCTTCCAATGGCGGCACGTCGCCTTCGGCCACCACTGCCGTCCGCTTGCCGTCGATGGCCACGGTGGCGGAGTTGCCTCTTATGACGTTGAGTGCGAAGTGGTGCCATCCGTCGGCGGGGTTGAAGCCGGTGGGCGACACGGGGACGATGTAAGCTCCGTAGCCGAGGAAGAGACGGTTGTCGTCGGCCCCATAGAGACGGAGGTTGTTGTTGATGTTGGTGCCGGCCTGGAAGAGGGTCTTGCCAGCCACATCGCCATTGGCGTGGAACCAGAACTCGAGAACGTAACTCTCGTTGGAGTCGGTGGCGGCCCCTCCGATGGGCAAGTCGAGGTGTTGCTGCTTGGTGGAGTCCACGGTGGCGGCGTAGTTCTTGTTGTCTATCCGCCAGGTTTCGCCTCTGATGATGAATGGGTGGGCGTTGTTGCGCAGGTCGCGTGCCTTGGTGCCTTGTCCCTCGTCGAGCGGCCAGTGGGCCATGAGGCCGGCGGCGTATGTGGCTGCGTCGTCGTATTTCTCCGTGGCCACTTCGAGCACGTCGCGGCAGATGCTGTAGATGCGCATGTCGTGGATGTCGCCCTCGAAGCCGTTGCCTCCGAGGTAGAGGTGCTTGTCGTCGGCATAGACCACTTGCTCCAAGGTGCGTCCTGCTCCGAGGATGGACTGTATGGTGTCGGTGGCTGTGCCATGTTGCACCACCATGTTGAGTGCCGTGGTGACGGCGTCGTAGGAATAAGCCATATAGACCCATTCGTCCTTGGGCATGACGAGTTTGGAGGTCTTGGTGATGCTGTCGATTTTTGCGGTGAGGTGCCCCACGCTGTCGATGCCGAAGATGAGGGCGTTGTCGCCGCCGCAGTGACGGAAGATGGTGCCTCCATGGGTGTATTTGAGCCACATGGCCACGGTGCTGTTGCCTCGCATGTAGAGGTCGTTGGCGGTCTGTGCCGTTGGCTCGTCTCCGCTGAGGTGGAGGCTCACCTCATGTGTGGTGGCCTGCTGGTTGACCTTGCCGGTGACCTTGATGTTGGAGGCGTTGATGTAGCCTGGTACGATGTCCTCGTTGAACTCCACCATCAGGTCGTCGCCATGGTTGAGGATGCCGTCGGCGGGTAGTGGTGTGCCGAGGGCGGTGGGGCGCACCATGTCCTTCACCACGGTCACCTCCTCGCTATAGACACGCACGTTCTCATTGCCGTAGGGGGTCTCTGTGAAGGCTCTGAAGATGTAGGTGCCGTCGGGATAGCTGTTGTTGTCGCTCATGTCGATGAGCAGGCGCACGTCGCCCGTGGCGGGCACCACGATGTCGCTGACACTGGTGGAGTCGGCCTTGGCGAAGACGTAGTTCTGCACCTGGGTCCATGAGCTGGCGCCGTCGGCCTTGTACTCCACGCCCATGCGCTTGAGGTTCTGGAAGCTTCGGTCGAAGTCGGTGAGTTTCAGGTCGAGGGTGCCGGAGGTGACGGTGTTGACCACGAAGAGGTCGCCTTCGAGCGTGACGGGCGAGGAACTGGGTTTGAAGTGCACGCCCAGCGAACATGTGTTTTGGATGACGCCGTTGATGCTGTAGAAGTCATCCTGACAGTCGGAGATGAGGTAGAGCTCCACGTCTTCATAGTCGAGGATGGAAAGGTCGCTCTGCTTCACCTGCAATGTCTTGGTGATCACCTCTCCCGGTGCCACGATGTATGAGCGTCCGTTGCCTATTCCCACGCCATCGACGAGCAGTTGCAGACCGTCGGGGTTGGTGCCGTCGGTGACGCCGAGGACGTAGGTCATGTCCATGTCAAATTCGCTGTCGTTGTAGAGGGTGAGGGTGTAGGTGCCCGCCTGTCCTGCCGGTATGTCGGTGAGTTCTGCGTGGGTGGAGGGGTTCTGCGTGCCGTTGGAGATGCGTATCTGTGGCTTTTGCATCTGCTCGGTGGCGTTGCTGAGCACATGGTCGCCTGGCTCGAAATATTTCGTCACCACCTCTCCCTCGTAGGGGCAATAGGTCTGTCCGCCAAGCACGGAGAACACGTCGGTCCATCCTGAAACAGACTTGTAGGAGTCGATGGTGTAGTCTGCACCGATGTTGTTGTCAACCAGGTTGTAAGTAAACTCAGCGTATTTGTTGAAATTCTCATCTTCATTTCCCCAGGCGGTGGTGCCATGGTAGCCGGCGTAGGCGTTCACCGTGATGTCGAAGCCCACCGATGAAAGGCCCTTGATGCCAAAGCCCGTGTTTCCACCTACTTTTCCTAAGAAGGTGTAATCCCATTGGTTGACATCGCTATAAGTGGTGTCGTTCCTCTCCGAATAAGTGTAGGTGGTGCCACTGTCGAAGGAGAAATTGCGCTTCTTGTCATATTTTTCTGAGTCGGGACTCATGGAGTTGACTTTGTCCTCCTCGTTGCTGGCCATGATTTTCTCCCAAGCCTTCACTTGTTCACTGTAGTAATTCACCATGTCTTGCTCGAGGCCTTGGCCTTCGGCAGGAATTTGGAAGTATGTTTTGTTGGCAATCAACTCATCACTGTAGGGGTCTTTCCATGTGACGTATATGCACTCGTTGGTTGTGTTTTTATAGTTCTTGGCGTCGTCCTCGGTGTCCACTATAGTGAGCAGTTGTGAGCGAAGTTTTTTCCACTCGGGAATCTGCTTGAGTTCTATCTCTCTCTGCGAATACATGAAAGAGGTTGTCACGCTGTCGTTGATGCTGATGGCCAAAGAGTCTTTCACGGTGAAAGCGTCATTGAGACTGTCGCGGAAGAACCCCACTTTCTTGCAGTCGCCTAAGATAAGGTTGGTGGAGACACCGATGTAAACATCCCCATTGGCTCCCACATATTCTGGGTCGGAACTGGTGGAGATGGCCTCTTTGGTGGAGATGGCCCATTCTTTGGTTTGGGGATTGATATAGCTCACCTTGCCATCAAATCCGGGGGTTATAGAACCTTGAATGTCTTGTTCTGAGATGAGGGCAAGTCCGATGCCAGCACTGGTCACCACGTTCGAACCAAATACTAATTTAACGTCAACCCCTAAACCGAAGTCTGTCCCATTCGCCTGCATCTCCATCAGTGTGTTGGACCGTCCTCGTTCCCAAGTGGTGGAAGAATTGCTTCCTGGTGGGTCTCGTAGCACCATGAGTACTTCGTCGGGGCCTTCAGTGACGAAATTGTTGCCTAATGGCAGTGTGCCGAAGACGTATGCGTCGGGGCCTTCCCATATATAGGTGCGGTTGCGCCGTTGATAAGTGATGCTGACATGGCGTGTGTAGGGTGGAAGGGTGTTGGGAAGGCCTGCCGTCCATTGATATAGGTAAGCGGAGTCAAGTACCAGCTGGTTGGGCTTCAAGTCATAGACCTCGCCTTCTTTCCTTTCTCCCGTACTGTCATTGACGACGATGCGTTGGTCGGAACTCATCTCATTGTTCACCGTAAGCACTTGGGACTTGAGTGGCACGTCGTCGTAAACAGGCGAGCCGCTATCGTTGTTGACGTAGCGTTCATAGCCTTTGATGTGGTACGTGTATTTGTCCATCGTTTGATAGATGGGATAGTCATACAGATACGCCGGAAGACCTCCATCGTTTCTATACACCTCGATGCTTTCCACCTTTCCGAAATTATCCTCATATCCATGATATTCCCTTACGCCAAAGGCTCCAATGTTGTACTCGTCGTTGGCATCGGTCACTTCCAAGGTGGGGTGTGCGTACCAGGTGCTCACCATCTTCTGGTTGTATTTGTAGGTGGGTATTTCAACGTTTACCAGTTGGGTGCTATCGACATTCTCGTTGATGTTCAGCAAGGTGTCCACTCTGAAGGAAAGAGGGTTGGTGAGGTCTATCTCTTCCAAGTCGGCAAAGGTGGGGTCTGGGTTGGTGGGAATGACGATACTGTTGACTTGATATTTCAAGGGTGGCAAGAGTGCCGAGAACTCACCCGTCTTGGGGTCGGTTTGGATGTAGATGTACCTTGCCTCATTCCCTGCCCCTGCCCATGTGGTGCTCTTGATGGTGTCCGGGTTCTGCGCGCTGAAGGCTCGTATGGTGTCGAGGTCGTTGGTGGTGCCCTCCTCGCAGTTGAAACTGAGGTTGGGGTTGCTCAGTCCGAGGGTGACGATGGCCGTTCCGATGTTGTTCGTCGAAATGCCGAAGCCGACGGGCTTGTCGTCCTGCACCTCGCCGCCAGCCACGCGGCCGCAGAAATTGACGAGGGTGGAGTCGGAGAAGTCCTGATAGACGGCGGCCTGGAAGTCGTAGGTGCCTTTGGTGGGCCATCTGCCTTCGTTCACCATCTTGTGCCCGGTCTGCTTGGCCTCGACGAAATGCTCGCCGATGGGAACGGAAATCTCATAGAACCCCTCCTCGTTGGTTTGTGCCACCTTTCCTCCAGAAGTCACCAGGTCGCCATCGACGTAAAGGTAGATGCCTTTTGCGGGGATGTTGGTGCCGGCGTAATAGACATATCCTCGCATGGGGAAGCTGGACTTGTCTGTGAAATCGACATGGTTGGCGGTAAGCGACGACGGGCTGACGAAGAGGTTTCGTGATGAGGGATTGAACTCATGGACTCCAAAATCGGGCAAGACCTTGTAGTTGGTGCCTCCGGCATCGAAGGGTATGCCACGGATGATGTAGTTGCCATCCTCGTCGGTGAGGCCGTAGAGGCCCAGTTTCTTTGGTGTCATCAGCGAGGGGGAGACATTGGTGGCTACGGTGGCGTGGTTCTCGTTGCTGATGCCGTTCTGCTTGGAGACATCGAAGGCGTAACCGTTGATGCCCTCGTCGAGGGGCCAGTAGAGGACGAGGCCGTTTTCCGTGCCTCCGAGTTGTCGGTCGTAGTTGGTGTTGATTTCGCTTTCACTGAGTGTCTTCGACCAGAGGCGCACCTCGTCGATGAGTCCGTCGAAGGAGCCTTCTTTGTTGTTTTCCACTCCACCTACGCGGAAATGGTTCTTTCCATTGGCGAGTGTCCACGAGTAGCTGAGTGTTGCCGTGGCGGTTTGTTGGTTCTCACCATCTTTGAGGTAGAATTTCCATTGTGAGCCGTCGTAGGTGGTGGTGAGATGGCTGAAACGATTGGACTCAACATCGATGCCCAGGTCTTTTGCGTTGCCATGGCCGTCGTAGAAATACAGCTTGTAGTTCTTCCCGTTCTTGTAAAGTCTGACGTCAGCGATGCAGTCGAAGCTGAAGACGCGCATCCAATCGATGCTGTCCACGGGAGCCATCCATAATTGCACGGAGAGTGGCTTGTCGCTTTTTAGTATTTTGCTGTAGCGTGTGGTGTCTGGCAGCCAGTTGAGGGCATCGCCTTTGCCGTGGATGTAGCTGGAGAAGAATTGTGCCTGCTCGCCATCGGAGCCGCTCTTGATGAGGTTCAGCCGCACGCCGGACACCGATGTACCGGTGCCATAGCTGATGTGCCCTGTGATGGTTCCACGTGCCTGGCAGTAGCCGATGGTGGTCATCTCGCTGCTCTTCACCACTTGCTCCTCGCAGAGGGCACCGTATGCCACGACGCGGTACTCATAGAAGCTGCCGGCCTCCACACGCTCGTCGGTGAAGGAATATTCTGCTGCCGTGCCATGGGTCTCACCCACCTTCACCCATTCGCCAGTCTTGCCGTTGGTGACGGAGCGTCGCTGGATGTCGAAATAGGTGTCGCTCTCACCTCGCTGGTCCACCGTCCACGTGATGAAGGCGACTTTCTCTTCCGTTCCCTTGGTGGCGTCGATGCTGAGGATGCGTGTGCCGGCGGGCAGGTTGCAGTTCTCTGCCTTGTTGCTGGTGAACTCCGTGCCGAGGGTGCTGGCCACCACGCGGTAGTTGTAGAACTCACAGTTGCTGGAGGGCGTGGTGTCGGTGTAGGACGCTGTGGTCTGCGAGGTGATGACGGACATCTGGGAGTCGGAGAGGGTGACCCATTGGCTGGATTCGGGGTCTTGCCGCTCGACACGGAACGTGGAGCCAGACTCCTGGATGTTGTAGGTCCAGTCCAACTTGATGCCTGCAATTCTTTCGTCCCGGTCTTGTGAGAGGTTGATTTTCACCTCTCTCTTGGTGTAAACCTGGATGGTGGGTTTGAATTTGGCTTCAATCCATGAGAAGTCGCTGTTGTACATCATCTTGGGAACGAAAACCACACGGTAGGTGTAGTCTGTGTCATAGTATGTCGGGTAATCGGTGACATGCAGGTCGTTGTCGGACTTTGAACCCTCGATGGTGGCGATTCTCTCCGACTTGGTTGAGTTGCCGTCCTTGTACTCGCGATAAACCTCCCACCTTCCGTCCGTGTTGCGGTTGACGGACTCTCCGTTGTAGGTGAACTTGTCGGTTCTTTGGGCTTTCCATGAGATGGTGACTTTTTTCGTCCATTGGTCGAACTCCGTCATCTGCAGGTCGTAGGCATAGATGTATCCCGGAATGGCGGTTTTCCAATAGGCATTGCCAGTGGGATTGACGAAGGTGTCGTCGTCGTAGTGCATCTCCCCATAGTATTCGATTTTGTAACTGTAGAAGGGAGAGAGCCTGTTGTCGCTTGACGTCGCATCCACATTGCTCTTGTTGGAAGAGGTGTTCAACCCCGAACCGTCAGCCTCTAAATTTACCTTGTTGAATGATGAGGAGGATGCGGAAGAGGCGTCGGACCTCGTATATCTCCAATTGTAATAATAGCCAAAGCCGTGACCTGGAACCCCGGAAGCCTTGAAGTTGAGATAGCCATTCGAACTGTAGGCTATCGTGGGCTGGGGCATGGGGGTGTAGTTGAACTTCAATCCATGGTCGCTGGCGTTCTTGATGATGGTGACCTGGTAATACTTGTCCTCCTTGAAGACGGAGTTTCTCCAACATCTGTATCTGAATTCCCATTTCAACTGCTTGATGCCATTGCCCATCAGTGAGCCGGAAGGATAGAACACATATTCTCCATCTCCGACGCTTTTGAGATTGCCTCTGCCAGAATCGCCGTTCTTCACGCCATCTTTTTGGATGGTGCCGATGGTGTATTCCGTACCGTCTCCATTGGTTACCTTTACTGTGATGTCATAGTAAAGCTCATGGCCGCCGGTGCTGTTTCCAATATAGAACTTGTAGTACCACTGTCCGGAGACATTGTCGAAGAACGAAATGGTGTGGAACCGGTTTTTGCAGATGTCATTCGGGCAGCCTTCGCTATTGAAGTAGTCGATGTCGCCTCCTTCGGCCTTGATGTAAATCTTGCCATGGGTGGCATTCTTCTCATCGACGGTTGTCGTGAAGGTGCCCGCCCAACCATTCTGAGCGAGAAGGAGCATGAGCAAGGCGATGCAGCATCGCCATAGGATACTTGGTTTTCGAGACACGTGTCGTGCCCAAGTCTTTTTGTCTTTCATGTCATTATTGTTTTTGATGATTGTATGTCGATTATAAGGGCTATGCTTGTTTTTTAGGTTTTGCAGGTCATAAACAGAACTTTCCCACTCTCTCTTATCACTCGCGTCGCTTGCGACGACAATTCTTCAAAATTCTTCGACCTGTACGGATGAAAATCCCTTTAGTTTTAATAAGGAGCAAATACCAAAGGAAGTCGCCTTTGGCTAGGGAACTTTTTTAGTCGCTTCGCGAGAAATCGAACAAATCTATTCAAATCTTTCAAATCTTTTTCCT
>CADBBP010000028.1 GCA_902792855.1 uncultured Prevotellaceae bacterium | reverse complement strand
GGAGGATCCATCACCATCCCGAGTGGCACGTGGTGCCATTACAAAATAGAGGTGGATTTGCAAAATCGTCAAACCAAATGGACTGTCACCAACAACGACACCAAAAACAACATTGGCTCCGGCACCTATTCGTTGCCTTCCGCAACAGGAACGACACCTACAGGCATCCACTTCCTTTCTGGACGTTACCAATCCGTGTTGAAATTCGACAACTGCACCATCAAGTCCGTTGCTGCTGATTTCAGCTCATACACGTTCAAAGAACCCGGCACCCTGCGGGTTACAGTGAAAGGTGATGCTTCCCATACCGACAACTTCAAGACCTTCACGGTGGAGAGCCCATACGCGAAAATCGGTGGTGGCGAGGACTTTTTCGCTGATACATTCGAGAGCAGCACCGCCGTGCCGTCAAGATGGACTTGCCCCAGTGCAACCCTCAACATCCAGTCCGAGAGCGGGAACAATTACCTTAAAGTTGAACTTGCCAGCTCAAGTGGCAATCGCAGTGCTTATTGCGACCTAACGACAGGTGCGAACAACATCGGCATCAATTCCGATGTCTATACAATAGATTTCGACGCCAAACTCAAACCGGGTAACAGCAACCCATCAACAGGTTTAGCCCAAAATCAGATTGCCCTGCTGGCAGGCAATCGTCCCGGAAACAACGAATACGCAACCAGCAATCTCCTCTTCTCCGCCATCAACGAAGGACAATACTCAACGAAATACACCGTGTCCACCAGTGACAATGCAGTAATTACGATACCATCCGAGGCTTGGTGTCATTATCATTTCACCATCGACAAGATAGAACGAAAGATCAAATGGATCATCACCTTGCAACAAGACGGTTCTCAAATCGGTGAAGGAACAGACATCATCCCTGAAGGAGTGAACACAGATGTCACCTATCTTTACTTTATGGTAGGACGAGCCAACGGTGCTTTCGGCATCGACAACATCCAGATTGCTCCCTATTCCGAATTGGATTCCGATTTCATCCCCGTCAACGTCTATGACGAGTTGCTCACGAGCCTGCCCACCGCGGTGACCAACGGCAATGTCCACGTCTGGCGCACCGACCTCGCCACCACCGACACGTGGTCCACATTGGTGCTGCCGTTTGACATGACTTCGGAAATGGTGTCCGAGGTATTTGGAGAGGAGACACAAGTGGCCAACCTCGTCACCGACATGGGCGATGCCTCCGAAATTTATTTCGAGACAGAGAGCCGCACCATCCATGCCAACCAGCCCGTGCTTATCAAGGGAGTAACCAAGTCGGCACCCTATCTGATTCAAGGCATCACCAGCAATCCCGTGGCCGTCCCTGTCGTGCAAAACGACTATTTCCAATTCATTGGCAACTATGACAACAAGGGGGCTGTGCCTTTCACGCAGAATGTGGACTATTTCTACGTCAACGACCAGTTGAACACCGTAGAACAAGATGGCACCTATATGACTTTGAACGGTTATCGCGGCTACTTCCGTACCGACAAGACCGTGGCCGAGACCGTCTCGGTGCAGTTCGACTTCACGCCTCTCCTCGGCGATGTCAACGGCGACGGCTATGTCAATGTCTCCGACATCACGTTGTTGGTGGACTTCTTGCTTGGAACGCCCTGCGAAATTGTCTATCCAAACTCAGATGCCGACAAAAATGGAAAATTCAATGTCTCCGATGTGACGATGATTGTTGACATCATTCTCAACAACCAATAGCAAATCTGCTCTCGCTCGGAGCAATCGAGAAGGAGGTAAACACCAATTGCAGGTGTTTACCTCTTTTTTTAATAACAAGTGGACATGCGAGACAAGGAGTCGATAGATAGACGAAAAGATGGCTGTAGATTTTGCTGTTAGAGAAATTTTACCTATTTTTGCAACATCATTGTGCCATCCACTGATTCATCAACCCCAAAAACCATATCACGATTATGAAGAAACGACACCTCCTCCTTGCCGCCCTGACTTTTTTGTGTCTCACATCGGCCAGAGGCCAGAGCGAGCTTTACCCCAAGCATTTCGACTTGGAGCAAGTGACCTTGCTCGACGGCCCCATGAAGCAGGCGATGGACCTCAACATCGAGGTTCTGTTGCAGTATGACGTTGACCGCCTCCTCACGCCCTACGTGAGGCAGTCGGGCCTCGCCGCCACCACCAATGCCACGAGCCGCTATTACAAATGGGAGAGCCTTCATCCATCCTTCCCCAACTGGGGCGACGCGAGTTTCAACCTCGACGGCCACGTAGGCGGGCACTATCTCTCCGCCCTCGCCTTGGCATACGCCGCCAGCCACGACAGCGCCAAGCGGTCGCTCCTGAAAGAGCGCATGGACTACATGCTCGATGTGATGAAAGACTGCCAGGAGCAATATGACGGCAACACCGAAGGGTTGTATGGCTTCATCGGCGGTCAGCCCATCAACAACGCTTGGAAGACGCTCTACAAGGGCGACATCTCCGCCATCCGCAACAACGGCGGGTGGGTGCCCTTCTACTGCGAGCACAAGATTTTGGCCGGCCTGCGCGACGCCTTCCTCTACGGCAACAGCGAGTTGGCCAAGACGCTGTTTCTCAAACTCGCCGAGTGGAGCGTGAACGTGGTTTCCAAGGTGAGCAGCACCGACATGGAGACGATGCTCAACATAGAGCATGGCGGGATGAACGAGAGCATGCTTGACGCTTACCAACTCACGGGCGAAGCGAAATACCTCACGGCGGCGAAGAAATACACGCACAAGACGATGCTCAACGGGATGCAGACGCTCAACAAGACCTTCCTCGACGGTCGCCATGCCAACACACAGGTGCCCAAATACATCGGCATGGAGCGTATCTGCGAGGAAGACGCATCGGCCAGCAATTACCGCACGGCAGCCACCAATTTCTGGAAAGACGTGGCCACCAACCGCACGGTGTGCATCGGCGGAAACAGCGTTGGCGAGCATTTCCTCTCCGTGGCCAACTCCAACCGCTACATCGACCACTTGGACGGTCCGGAGTCGTGCAACTCCAACAACATGCTGAAGCTCTCGGAGATGATGAGCGACCGCACTGGCGAGGCACTCTATGCCGACTTCTACGAGCAGACGATGTGGAACCACATCCTCTCCACGCAGGACCCCCAGACGGGCGGCTACGTCTATTTCACCACCCTTCGCCCGCAAGGCTACCGCATCTACTCGCGTGTGAACCAAGGCATGTGGTGCTGCGTGGGCACCGGCATGGAGAACCACTCCAAATACGGGCATTTCATCTACACCCACGACGGCAAGGAGACGCTATACGTCAACCTATTCACCCCCAGCGAGTTGAATGACGAGACCTTCGGCATCCGCCAGGAGACCATCTTCCCGTTCATCGCCCCAGAAGTGTCGGCCGTCCCCACCTCCCAGACCGCCACCACGAAACTCACCATCACCAAGGCCGGGCACTACAAGGTGGCTGTGCGCCACCCAGCCTGGGCAGGTCCCCAATACGCCGTCATGGTGAACGGCTCGGCGGTGAATGCCGCCGTGACACAAGGCGTGGCAAGCTACGTCACCATCGACCGCACCTGGGAAGTAGGAGACCGCATCACCGTGTGGCTCCCCATGGAACTGCGCTACGAGGAATGCCCCAACTACACCGACTACATCGCCTTCAAGTTCGGCCCCATCCTTCTCGCCGCTCAGACCACTGCCACCACGTCGGCGGAGGCCACCACCACCGACCTTCCGTATGAGCAGCTTCAGAACGAGTATGCCGGAGCAGGCCGCATGGACCACGCCCCCGGCAGCCGTGCCTCGTCGAAAAGCCTCGTCTCCGCCCCGCTGCTCATCGGCGAACGTGCCACCACCTTGGGGCGCATCAAGCCCCTCGACCTCTCCGGCCTGCGCTTCACCATCGACGCCAGCCGCCCGGACGTGTCATCATACACGTGGAAGGAGTTGGAACTCAAGCCTTTCTACCAAATCCACCACGCCCGCTATGCCTGCTATTGGTACCAACAGACGGCAGAAAACTACGAGAAGAGCGACATGGCATTGACAGAGGCAGCCAATGAGGCCCTTGCCGCCAGGACGCTCGATTTCGTGGCTCCTGGTGAGCAACAGAGCGAGGCCGGGCACGAATACAACTACTCCAACGACTCGAGCACGGGTGAATACAACACCGAGCGCTACCGCGACGCACGAGCCAACGGCCACATCCAGTACACGCTCTACAACGAGTTGCAGGTGTCGAAAGACCTGAGCGTCATGTTCCGCTTCAACCTGGCCGACAAGGGCCGCCAGGCAACGCTCACCATCGACGGCGTGAAAGTGGCGGACATCACCATCCCCTCTACCGCAAAAGGCAGCGACAGCAACGGCTTCTACAATGCGGAATACCCCATCCCCTCCAGCCTCCTCACCGACAACCAGGGGCAGGTGAAGAGGCAATTCGTGGTACGCCTCACCGCCTCCGCCACGACCCTCTGTCCTGGCATCTACTACGTCCGCCTGTTGAAAGACTATGTGGAAGAGGCTTGGACGCCCTACCAATTCAAGGCCACCGAATGGACGACCGGCGACCCCGGTCGCGTGGCGGCCTCCAACATCACCTACGACACGGCGAAGAACATCATCCACGTGAAGGCCTCCGGGGCCAACAACGTGGCCCTGATGCTCAATTACCAAAACTTAGACTATTGCATCGAGAGCGACCAGACCTACTTGGTGGTAAGAGGCACCAACCTGAGCACCGGCACCGGCGCCTCCTACCTGTGGTGGCTCAACGGTTCCAACCACGGCACGCAGGTGGCTCCCAGCAAAGTGGCTCCACTGACCATAGATAGCGTGAACCAGACGATGGTGGCTTGGGACATGACGAAAAGCGGGCTTTACGAGAATTTCTCCGGCGTGCACCCTAATGTCTGCGTGGGACAGACCATCTTCGGCCTCACCTCCACCACGGGCCAAAGCGACATCCATGACATCTGTTTCGTGAGCGACCCCGACGAATACGTGAACAACATCGTGGGTATCAGCACGCCCTCAGTCCTCCACTCCCCCACCCTTCGTGGCACTTATGACCTCAGCGGTCGTCCCGCCACCAGCAACAGCCACATCGTGGTGACGAAAGGGAGGAAAGTGATTAGATGAAAGGTGATTTGTTAAAATATATTATAAAACGAGCCGGGATGCTTGCCATTTGCGAGAGAATGCTTACATTTGCTAAATGTTTACCAAAATCATTCACCTAAACATTATAATGCTATGACGTACAAGATTATCGACATCGAGGGCATCGGCCCCGTTTATGCAGAGAAACTGAAAGCTGCCGGCATCAACACCGACGGCGACTTGCTTGAGAAATGCGCCAAGCCGGCAGGCAGAAAAGCCTTGGCAGAGGCCACCGGCATCTCTCCCAAACTCATCCTGACATGGACCAACCACTGCGACTTGATGCGCATCAACGGTGTAGGCCCTCAGTTCTCCGAATTGTTGGAGGCCGCCGGCGTTGACACCGTGAAGGAATTCCGCCACCGCAACGCAGAGAACCTCACCGCCAAGTTGGTGGAAATCAACGAGGCCAAGAACCTTTGCAACCGCGTGCCAAGCGTGAAGGAAGTAGAGAAGATGATTGAGCAGGCCAAGGAGTTGGAGCCTCTGATGGAATACTAAAAGAGCCAAGGACTCTTATAGAGCGGAAGCAGCCTGCAGACGGCTGCAAGCAACCCTATCCCCTCCCCGATGGCATTGGGAGGGGATTTTTCATTTCTTTTTTCTCGTCTCTATCAGTTTGATGCTCATCGCAACGGGTTCGCTTGTCACACAAGCTCTCATTGCAAATCAACCACCGTGGTATCGGCAGGGGTTTCGGTGGTGCTGCCCACGGTGTTGCCCTTCGTCGCTGTAGAGTCGATTTCCGACGGCGGCCTTTCAATCATGCCAGCAAGGAACGGATGCCCACAACTTTCCACCATGGCAGCCATCCCCACGGACACGCCGATGACAACCGCCGCCTTGGTGAATGCACGTCGCAAGTCGAGCTGCCGCTCCAAGTATCTCACCTCTTCCTCACAGCGGGGGCAGGTACCGGCGCAGTCGCCCTCGTGGGTACACTTCACCGGAGTGTAAGGGATGCCATTGCTTTGTGCCACTTCCATCCTGATACCTTTTAGGATGTCGCAAATCTTCTTTCCGTTGTTCATAATGTCAGCATTTTGTGGCAAAAATACGAAAGTGGGATGACAAAAGCAAGAAGAGCCCACTATTTTGTGGATTTTTTAGTAAAAAATCACAAAAAGCCAGCTTTGATTTATGTTGGACACATCCCCAAGAACAAAGATGGAAATATATATAAAGGTGAAAACCTTTGCATTTTTGATGAAAAAAGCGTAAATTTGCAGCCAACAAACCCGAAAGACATTATGAAAAAAACCATCACCCTTTTTGTTGTCGCCCTGTGTTGCCTGTCGGCTTGGTGCGGCGGTGTGAAGCGTCCACGCCTTGTCGTGGGCCTCGTAGTTGACCAGATGCGCTGGGACTACCTTTATTATTATTACGACAAATACGGCGAAGACGGTATCAAGCGGCTACTCTCCAACGGTTACAGCTGCAATAACACGATGATCCCCTACGTGCCCACAGTGACTGCCATCGGTCACTCCTGCGTCTATACCGGCTCCGTGCCGGCATTCACCGGGATAGCCGGCAACAATTTCATGCTCAACGGCCGCAACGTGACAAGCGTGACGGACCCCACCTGCCATGCCGTGGGCAGCACTCCCGACAGCAGCGACGGGCACTGCTCCCCCCGCAACCTGCTTGCCAACACCATTGGCGACCAGTTGAAACTTGCCACCGACTTCAAGTCAAAGGTGATCAGCGTCGCCTTGAAGGACCGTGCCGCCATCCTCCCCGGTGGCCACGCCGCCGATGCCGCCTACTGGTGGGACACGAAAGCCGGCCATTTCATCACCAGCGACTACTACATGGAGAAACTACCCCGCTGGGTGGAGGCATTCAACAAGGCCAACCACACCGAGTCTGGCTTCGACATCAAGACTTCCAACAAAGGCGTGACGATGACCTTCAAAATGGCAGAGTCCGCCATCACCAACGAGCACCTTGGCAAGCACGAGGAGACCGACATGCTGGCCGTGAGCATCTCCTCCACCGATGCCATCGGCCACACCTACAGCACACGAGGCAAAGAGAACTACGAGGTGTACATGCAATTGGACAAAGACCTGGCCCATTTCTTCCGAGTGCTGGACCGCGAGTTGGGCAAGGACAATTACCTCTTTTTCCTCACTGCCGACCACGGAGCTGTGCACAATGGCAATTTCTTGAACGCGCACAAACTCCCCGGCGGCGGTTTCTCCTCACGTACGAAGGCAGAGGAAATGAAAGCCGCCCTTGCCAGCCGCTTTGGCGTGTCAGGCAACTATATCAAGGAAATCATGGACTGCCGCATCTATCTCGACCGTGAGTTCATCTCAAGCCACGGCCTGGACTACCATAAAGTGAAGAAAGCCGTGGTGGAAATCCTTCGCGAGGATCCCCAATTCGCCTACGTCGTTGACTATGAAGAAGTGCAGAACACCACGCTACCGCAATTCCTTCGCGAGCGCATTACCAACGGCTATCACAGCCATCGTAGTGGCGATATCATGGTGGTGATCCAGGGCAGCCACATGCATGGCACGGTAGGTCCCGATTATAAAGGTACGTCGCACGGCACATGGAATCCTGACGACTCCCACATTCCCCTCATTTTCATGGGTTGGAATGTGAAACAAGGTAGCACGAGCACCCCCACCTTTATGACCGACATTGCCGCCACTGTGTGCGCGATGCTCCATGTGCAAATGCCCGACTGCTGCATAGGAACAGCCATTTCGGAGGTGTGGAAGGAATAATGAGTGTATTTAAGACAATTTAACTTTTGAAACACATCTGATTATCAGCCACTTGCAGAAATGTTACAAAACGAGGTGAAAAAAAATCGAAAAAAATGTTTGCGGTAACAAAAAAATGCCTACCTTTGCATCGTTTTAATAAACATAAATGTTTTACAGATTAAAAAAGCAAAGAAAATGAAGAAACTGTTTTTTATGTTCGTAGCTGCTGCAGCCATGACTTTCGCTGCTTGTGACAATGCTCCTAAGACTGAGGCTGCTCCTGAGGAGGCTGCTGAGGCTGCCGTTGAGGCTGTTGACAGCACTGCTGAGGCTGCTGTTGAGGCTGTTGACAGCGCTGCTGCTGCTGCCACTGAGACCGTTGACAGCGCTGCTGCTGCTGCCACCGAGGCTGCTACTGAGGCTCCCGCAGAGAACAACTAATCCCTACGGACAGAAAAAAATTCAAAGAAACCGCTTGGCCGTGAGGTCAAGCGGTATTTTTTTATGGGGATTGGAGAGGATTGGAGAGGATTGGAGAGGACTGAAGAGGATTGAAGAGGATTATAGAGGACAAAAGGGCGATGATGATTTATGAGAAGAGTTGTGAGAAAGTCTTTTTGCCTCTGGCATGATACTGCCAGACGATGGAGAATGGGGCGCGCAGCTTGGGGCTGTCAGCAGTGTTTCTTGCTGCTTGGATGCGCTCGCGGTCATCTTTGAAAAGATGCCTCCATTTTTTGAAAGCCCTCCTTGCCTTGAAGATAGCCTTGAAGTCCCCCCAATTGCCATTGAGAATAAGCGTTTGGAAAGCAGCGAGATAGTCAAGCCACCATCTCCAACGCATCACCTTTTTGAGTTCTTCCTCTGGAAGGTTTTTATACAACATGGTGAGGTTGTTTCTAAAATTGAGGAAAGTCTTTCTTGGATTTCCCTGTGGCAACGTGCCTCCGCCGAGATGGAAGACTGTGCTTTCGGGAATGCACCACACCTTCCTCCCCATGATGTTGAGCCTCCAGCAAAGGTCTATCTCCTCGTTGTGGGCGAAGAAGCGTGCGTCGAGTCCACCGGCCCCGAAATAGTCATCCGCTCGTATGAAGAGGCACGCCCCCGTGGCCCACATCACCTCCAAGGGATAGTCATACTGCCCATTGTCTTCCTCCACGGTGTCGAACACCCTCCCCCTGCAGAACGGGTATCCAAGCCAGTCGATAAATCCTCCCGCCGCCCCAGCATACTCCAATTGGTCGTGGTTGGCATCAGCGAGGAGTTTTGGCTGGCAAGCCGCCACCTCCGGGTGGCTGTCCATGAACTCAATGAGCGGTGTAAGCCAATGGTGTGTCACCTCCACGTCGGAGTTGAGCAAGACGAAATACTGTGCGCTCACCTTTTTCAGAGCCATGTTGTATCCCTCAGCGAAACCCCAGTTTTTCTCCAAGGGAATCACTTTCACCTCGGGGTGGTGCGTGTTGAGGAATTGAAGAGAGTCATCCGTGGAGGCATTGTCGGCCACATAAACAACAGCTTCCTGTTTAGAGTATGCAACAACGGAGTTGAGGTATTTTTCAAGCATCCTCTTCCCGTTCCAATTAAGTATGACAACAGCAACCTTATCCATAAAAATCAATGGTTGATGATAGCCATGAGGGCAGTTTTGTCGTCATTGAAATCCCCCAACTCTACGCTCACAATTTTGTTGTCAAGGCTTGGATTGGCCATTTCAGGCGGCAGTTCCACCCTGATGTAGTTGGGAGTGAAGCCATGCATGGCCTTCCCGTTCTGTGTCTTTTCGAAAAGCACGTCCATGGTCCTTCCGATAAATTTGCTGTAAAACAATTGGGTTTTTCTTTTGGAGAGTTGTATGAGCGTTGCCCCCCTCTCCTTTTTCTCACCCTCTTCCACGACATGTGGTATTCTCAAGGCAGCCGTTCCCGGTCTCTCGGAATAGGGGAAGACATGAAGTTGTGAGAAGTCAAGCCCTTCGAGGAAGTCGCAGGTCTGTTGGAAGAGTTCCTTCGTCTCCCCCCTCATCCCCACGATGACATCCACACCAATGAAGGCATCGGGCATGAGTTGCTTGATTTTGTGCACCTTTTGTTCGAAGAGCGTGGTGTCATATCTCCTATGCATGGTTTTGAGCACTTGGTCAGCCCCACTTTGCAGAGGAATGTGGAAATGTGGCATGAAGGCCCTGCTTTGTGCGCACCACTCGATGAGTTCATCAGAGATGAGGTCAGGTTCGAGGCTGCTGATGCGGTATCTCTCAATCCCCTCCACCTTGTCGAGCGCCTTCACCAAGTCAATAAAACTCTCGCCGGTGTTTTTGCCGAAGTCCCCGATGTTGACCCCTGTAATGACAATTTCCTTTCCCCCTTCATTTGCAGCCTGTTGTGCCTGTTCGACGAGCGACTGTATGGTGTCGCTCCTGCTTCTCCCCCTGGCGTAAGGTATGGTGCAGTATGTGCAGAAATAGTCGCAGCCATCCTGCACCTTGAGGAAAAACCTTGTCCGGTTTCCCCTGGAGCAACTTTTTGCGAACTCCCTGATGTCTTTGGTTTTCTCCGTATGGCATCTGTGCATCGTCGTGGTGTCGTTCTTGTCGTCCCAAGCTTCAGAGAGCAACTTGACAAGTCGCGCCTTCTCGTTGGAGCCGAGGACGAGGTCCACGCCTTCCATCCCCGCCACCTTTTGGGGCGACAGTTGTGCATAGCATCCAGTAACGACGACGAAAGCACCTGGATGGTTTCTCACCATCCGGTTGATGGCCTGCCTGCACTTGTGGTCTGCCACGTCAGTGACGGAACAAGTATTGACAAGGCACAAGTCGGCCTTCTCCCCCTTTTCCACCTCCGTCACACCCATTTCCCGCAAGGCTTTGGCAAACGTTGCTGTTTCAGAGAAGTTGAGTTTGCAGCCCAAGGTGTAAAAAGCCGCCTTTTTGCCTTCGAATGGCGAAATGTTGCTCATGGTTGCTGTAAGGCCTTTTTGGCAGCCGGCAGTCCCTGTTGTGCAGCCAAGTTGAACAGTTGGTTGGCCTTTTCCTTGTCCACCGGCACTCCATCCCCCTCGAGGTAGCAGTAGCCGAGGGAGAGGCGAGCCTGCGGATTTCCTTTCTCTGCCGCTTGCGTGAAAAGCGCGATGGCCTTCCCACTGTCCTTGGCCACGTTGTTGCCCATTTGGTAATCGAGTGCGAGGTTGACGAGAGCCTGCGAGTTGCCCATCTGAGCCGCCTTTTCATACAGTTCCACGCTTTTCTTGTTGTCCACTTCCACACCAAATCCGTAGTTGTAACACATGGCGAGGTAATAAGGTGCCCATGGGTCCTTTTCGAGTTCCTCCTGCAACCATTTCACCGCCTTGCTGAAGAACATCCACGCCTTATCCTCATTTTTAGCCACGCCAAATCCATATTTGTAGCAAAAGCCGAGGTAGTAAAGTGCCTCCGTATGATCTTTTTCGGCCGCCATACCATAATACTCCACGGCCTTGCGCCTGTCCTTAGGCACTTCGAAGCCGTTGAAATAGCATCTTCCGAGATAGTACTGTGCATTGGAGTGCCCCTTGCTGGCCATGTCGGCGAGCCTCTCCACTTGCTCCATCGTGATGTTTCCCCATGTGACGGAGTCCTCGATGGTAAAGACATTTTGCCCTTCATTGCTGTCTCCGATGCCTTCCTGTGCGAAGGACAGATTGGCGACGGCCATCATGAGCAAAAGAAGAAAGGATTTTGCCATGTGTCAGATGTTTTGATTTGAAAAGCAAATGCCTTTTCATTGCCGCATCCCCTTGAAGAGACAAGCCGGCAGTGAAAAGGCATCCGCTGAGTGCATAGGAAGACTTGGCTCCATGGAGGAAGCCCTTAAGTCCTGACTTTTAGTCTCTGAGGATGTTGACGAGCAGCGAAGCGACAGAAGTCGCGATGCTGATGAACGAGAACCAGATGGTGACCGACTGGCCAAGCGCGGAGTTCTTAGCCTTGGTGGCGTTTGGCTCCACATAGATTACATCGTTCTGCTGCACGTAGTAATAGGGTGAATTGATGAAATTGGCGTCAGTGAGGTCGATGCGGTGCACGGATTTCTTTCCCGTGGCATCCTCCCTGATGAGCAACACGTTCTGACGTTTGCCGTAGAGAGTAAGGTCACCACCTGAAGCCAGTGCCTCGAGAAGGCTCATCTTCTCCGTAGTGACGGCCACCACCTTTGGTGAGGAAAAGTCACCAAGCAGCGTGACTCTGAAGCTCGACATATTCACGGTGACGACGGGTTTCTCTGTCTTTGCCAAGTATGGAGCCAGTTTCTCCTCAATCAAGGTCTCGCACTCCTTCTTGGTAAGTCCCAGTACGTGTATTCTTCCGATGACGGGGAAATTGATGGTTCCGTCATTCTCCACAAGGTATCCTTGCAGGGTGCCGCCTCCAGTGGAAAGGTCTCCCGAAGAACTTAACCTCCTTGAGACGGTGAGGTTGAATGGTGCGGAGACTGAAGGGTCTGTGGTATGCACTGTGATGTGCAGCACATCCTTCGGCTTGATTCTTGCGTCGAAGAGGTATTGCGACGCAGCAAGACTAATGCTGTCAATGTTTTGCATGTAGGGCACCTGCTTGCTTGTTTGGCAACTATCCATGAACATGACTGCCAGCACGGCTACCAATGGTAGTAATATTTTCTTCATTTTTTGAATAGTGAATTTTAAAATTTCTGCAAAATTACTGCTTTTTTTGGAACTGACAAATTATTTTGCTGAAAGATTGCAAAAAGTATGGAATAGTGTGACAAATAATGGTATGAAGGCAGGTATCTTCGATGTGCAAACTAATTATGGGAAGAGGGAGTGCAGATCAGCACTCCCTCTTCCCATGATGCAAAGCAACAGACGGCACATGCCGAATGTTTAATAGAACTTAAAATAGTTTTTAGCGTTGTTGTAGCTGATATCCTCCACCATTCTTGCAAGTGATTCCATGTCGTCGGGAAGCAGTCCCTTCTCCACATCATTTCCAAGCAAGTTGCAAAGAAGCCTCCTGAAATACTCGTGCCTGGGATATGAGAGGAAGGAGCGAGAGTCGGTGAGCATTCCCACGAATCTGCTGAGCAGCCCGAGTACGGAGAGTGCGTTCATCTGCCTTGTCATGCCATCGAGTTGGTCGTTGAACCACCACCCGGAGCCAAATTGTATCTTTCCGGGGCAAGAGCCGTCCTGGAAATTGCCCAACATGGTAGCGATGACCTCGTTGGCACAGGGGTTGAGTGTGTAAAGGATGGTCCTGGTGAGATGCCCCTTCTCATTGAGTTCGTTGAGGAATGAACTCATGGCCCTTGCTGTGTTGAACTCGCCAATGGAGTCGAAACCAGTGTCAGGACCGAGTTGCTTGTACATCAAGCTGTTGTTGTCGCGAATGGCACCATAGTGGAATTGCTGTGTCCAGTTGCTGGCATGGTCCATCTCCGCCATGACGAAGAGGAAGCAGTGCTTGTATTGTCTCACCTCCTGTGTAGAGAGCGTCAGTCCTCTGAGCGCTTTGCTGAAAATGGTTTCTATCTGGCTATCAGTGTATGGTTCGTCGTAGAACTCCTCGATGCCATGGTCGCTGAGTCGGCATCCGTTTTCATGGAAGAAGTCATGGCGTTTCTGCAATGCGTCCACCATGTCCTTGAACGATGCGATGTCCATGCCTGCCACCTCTGCAAGCTGCTTGACGTATGCAGCAAAGTCAGGCTTCTCAATGTTCATGGCCTTGTCGGGTCTCCAAGCAGGTATCATCTTTACTTCGAAGCCACTCTCCCTTGTCTGCTTGTGGAAGCGGAGGTCATCCACCGGGTCGTCGGTCGTGCAAACGCACTCCACATTGTATCTGCGCATGAAGCCACGTGCAGTGTACTCAGGCAGTTTCAATTTCTCGTTGCACTCGTCGAAAATTTCCCTTGCCGTTTTAGGGCTAAGCAGTTTCTCAATACCGAAAGCGGTCTTCAGTTCCAGGTGTGTCCAGTGGTAAAGGGGGTTTCTGAAAGTGTAAGGCACCGTTTCGGCCCATTTCTCGAATTTCTCCCAGTCGGTGGTGTCCTTCCCGGTGCAGAAGCGCTCATCCACGCCATTGGTACGCATGGCACGCCATTTATAGTGGTCGCCTCCCAGCCACAGTTCTGTAATGGAGCTGAACTTATGGTCAGTGGCCACCATTTCGGGAATAAGGTGACAGTGGTAGTCGATGATGGGCATTTTAGCCGCGTGTTGGTGGAAAAGTTCCTGCGCAGTAGCTGTTTCGAGCAGGAAGTTGTCGTCCATGAACTTTTTCATAAATAGTTGCTTGTAGATTGATGTATGAATTGTGTTTGCTTTTTGTTTTGCAAATATACGAAAAAAATTTGTTCACTCGTCTTTTTTTCACTATATTTGCACTAAAAATTACGCAAACGATGTCGTACAATGTCTCCACCTCCTCATCGCCCCCTTCATTGAGGCGCACCAACAAGGTGCTACTCATCTATACAGGTGGCACCATCGGCATGGGCAGCAACCCTGTTACGCATGCGTTGGAGCCATTGGACTTCAGTCATTTGGTGGAAAATCTTCCTGAGTTTCGCTACATCAGCACCGACATCGACACCTATCATTTCTCCCCTGCTGTGGACTCCAGCGACATGGCTCCCCCTCTATGGGCGGAATTGGTGCGCATCATCTCCAGTCGTTATGACGCATACGACGGCTTCGTCATCCTTCATGGAACGGACACGATGGCCTACACCGCTTCGGCACTCTCTTTCATGCTGGAGAACCTCACCAAGCCCGTCATCCTCACCGGCAGCCAGCTGCCCATTGGGCAGTTGCGCACCGATGGAAAGGAAAATCTCCTGACAGCCATTGAGTTGGCTTCTGAGCACCATACCGATGGGCGTCCTCGCGTCCCTGAGGTTTGCATCTATTTTGGCGGTCGGCTGCTCCGTGGCAACCGCTCCACGAAGCAATCTTCCGACGGCTTCGACGCCTTTGCCAGTTTCAACCATCCAGTGCTGTGCCATGCGGGTGTGAATTTCACCTACCACGACCACCACATCCTCACCCCCGACTACTCGCGCCCCATGACCCCTCACGTGTCGATGGACCCCAATGTGATCGTGATGTCGCTCTTCCCTGGCATCCAGGAGTGCTTCCTCCGCCATGTGTTCCATGCTCCCGAGTTGCGCTCCGTGGTGATGCGCACGTTCGGAAGCGGCAACGCCCCTCGACAGCCATGGCTTCTGCGTCTTTTGCGGGAGGCGAGCCAACGTGGTGTCACCATTGTCAACATCAGCCAGTGCATGTCGGGAAGCGTGGAGATGGACCGCTACGACACGGGGCTGCAACTGAAGGAGGCAGGCGTGGTGAGCGGCCATGACAGTACGGTGGAAGGTGCCGTGACAAAGCTGATGTACCTGCAGGCCCTTCATCGTGAGGCCTCCCTCATCCGCCGCGACATGAACCGTTCCCTTGCCGGCGAGATTACTATTTAGCATCCATACATCATCTACACATTATTAACATTACACAAACATGAAAGAACTGAAAGGAACAAAGACCGAGCGCAATCTCCAAGAGGCGTTCGCTGGCGAGAGCCAAGCTCGCAACAAGTACACCTACTGGGCATCGAAGGCCAAGAAGGATGGTTATCAGCAGATTGCCGCCATCTTCGAGGAGACGGCCAACAATGAGAAGGAGCACGCCAAGATGTGGTTCAAGCTCTTGGAAGGCGGCGGCATCCGCAGCACAGAGGAGAACCTGAAAGCGGCTGCAGACGGTGAGAATTTCGAATGGACGGACATGTATGAGCGCATGGCACGCGAGGCAGAGGAGGAAGGTTTTGCCGACATCGCAGCCAAGTTCCGCGGCGTGGCAGCGATAGAGAAGCACCACGAGGAGCGCTACCGCAAATTGCTGTCCAACATCGAGGAAAAGGTGGTGTTCTCCCGTGAGGGCGACAGCATCTGGCAGTGCCGCAACTGTGGACACATCGTCATCGGCAAGTGCGCACCTGAGGTTTGCCCGGTGTGCGACCACCCACAAAGCTATTTCGAGTTGTCAGCCCAGAACTATTGAGTCTCTTCCAAGGCTGCGTGCAAGTGGCTTGCAAGTGGCTTCATACCAAGCAACAGGGGACGGCTTTTTGCCGTCCCCTGCTTCAATATCGTTGTTTTTTAGTCTTTACCTTTCGTTGAAGAGTTTAACTCATTCAAGATGTATCTTCAAAACGAGGTTTCCGTTGGTCATCACTTCCACGACTTGTTGTTCTATACGATGATTCGTGTTTTGCGGTAGTTTTCCCTAAATTCTGTGGGGCTGCAGTTTTTCTTTTTTTTGAATATTCGGTTGAAGTTGCTGAGGTTGTTGAAGCCGCATTGGTAGCTAATTTCCGATACGCTTCTGCTTGTGTCCACCAGCATTCTGGAAGCTGCCCCCAGTCTGATGTCGATGATGTAGTCGGTGAGGTTTCTCCCGGTGTGTAGTTTGAAGAATCTGCTGAATGCGCTGGGGCTCATTCCCGCGATGTCTGCAAGTTGTGCGAGCCTCACCTCCTCCATATAATTGTTTGAGATGAAGTTTTTCACCTTTAGTATTCTCCTGCTGTCGTCTTCCACAGCAATTTTTGCGAAGCTTGAAGATGCGAGCGGCCTTGCGCCCTCGCATTTGGAAAGTTCGTAGAGTATGGTCAGGAATTGTGTGACGGCATAGAATCCCTCCTTGATGCTGCTGAGCGTATCAAGCATACCATAAACTTTCATGATGGAACTGACGGGGAAGCACAGGCCCTTTCTTGCCTCGTTCATCATTTTCTTGATGGACAGGAAAGGAGTTCGACTGAAGAGCGTGTCCTCCCCGGTATGCAAGTCGAACTGCACGGTGATTTCCCTGATGTTGTCACTAACGCAGTGATATTGCTCCCACACATGCTCCAAATCCGGGCTTGTGATGAGCACGAGATCATACTCCCCAATCACCTCGCTGCTATCCCCCACGATTCTCCTTACGCCCGGAGCGTGCTCCACATAGTTGAGTTCAAACACCTCATGGTTGTGTATGGGATAAGTGAACTCCTTTTTCCTCCTATCGGCGATGTAGAGCACATCCTTCCCCATAAGAGGTGTAATCTCATGAATGATTCTCCTTTCGTCCATGGGTGCAAGGGATTTATAGTTTGAGTCCCTTGAGTATCTCGCTCATTTTCTGCAAAGTGGTCACCCTTGTAGGCACCAGTGGCAGCCTGAGTACGTTCTCAATGAAGCCCATCTCATGCAGCAGTGCCTTCACTCCCGCCGGATTTCCATCCACGAAGAGCAGACTGTAAAGGTCGGTGAATTTGTGGTGTATCTTCCTTGCAGCGGCATACTCGTTATTGAATTCCAGCCTGATCATCCTTGAAAATTCCTTTGGCAGCGCGTTTCCAATGACAGAAATGACACCCACCGCCCCACTTGCCACCATGGGGTAAGTGAGTGCGTCGTCTCCACTGATGATGTCGAAGTCGGCCGGTTTGTGCTTGATGATTTCATCCACGAGTTCAAGGCTTCCGCTTGCCTCCTTGATGGCGACGATGTTGGTGCAGTCGTGTGCGAGCCGGCATGTGGTCTCCGCTTTCATGAGGATGCCCGTCCTTCCCGGCACATTATATAAGACAACAGGCAGCTTTGTAGCCTCTGCAATGGCCTTGAAATGCCTATATAGCCCCTCCTGTGACGGTTTATTGTAGTACGGGCAGACGCTCAACACGCCGTCCACACCAGAGAAGTCCCCTTCTTTTAATTGTTGCACCACGGCTGCGGTGTTGTTTCCGCCACATCCCATAAGAATGGGCACTCTGCCTTTCACCTGCCTGACAATTTGTTGCTTGATGCGGTCTTTCTCGTCTGCGGTGAGGCATGGTGTCTCTCCGGTGGTTGCGAGAATGCACAGGAAGTCGGCTCCGTTGTCAAGTTGGTATTCCACGAGTCGCTCAAGAGCTTCGTAGTCCACACTACCGTCGGTCTTGAACGGTGTTACCAGGGCAATGCCCAGTCCTTTGAAAATATTTTGCGACATGATGGCTTTTTGCTGTTGTGATGTATTTCTTACGTGGTGTGCTTAAAAACCGAACCAGCGTTTTTTCTTCTTAGGCTGCTCCTCCATCTGCTGTTGCAGTTGCTGTGCCTTTCGTTTCTCCTCCCTGATGACTTGATAAAAGGAGAGGTGATCGTGGATCATGTGATATACGATGTCCCAATCAAGGCGACCACCAATGTTGCAGTCGTCCACATAGATGTCGGCATCAATTTTCCTGGTGTTGTTGCTGTGCTCGTTGGTGTCAGCCCTGAGAGTTTCATTGATGGCAGCGAATTCCACACCTCTCTCCCTGCACCAATCCACAGCCTCGTCGAGCAGTCTTCCCTCTCTCACCGTCCACAACACCAGTTTGTGTCCATCGGCGATGAGTTTCTTAAGAGTCTCTGTGGCGTGTGGTATTTCCTCACCAATCTTGGGATATCGGTGCTCCACCACTGTCCCGTCGAAATCAATAGATATGACCATAAAAACGTACTTGCTTGATATTCGGCTGCAAAGTTACGAATAAACGAGTGAAAAGCCAAAAACTTTTTAGGTTTTCCGAGTGAGAGTAGCTTATGTACTACTTGTTGACGATTTCTTGCAGCGACTTCAGCGCGTTGTCGGGAAGGGGTGGAATGCCATGGTTCTTCTCGAACTGCATAAGGCTGTTGTAATCCATTTTTATTTTGTTCTCACGCTTTTTCTCTTTCAGTTCATCTTTATCCACGTATGCCCGGTCTGTGGAGAAAATCTCCACCAACATGGTGTGATGCTCCTCTTTCTTGTTGATGTTGCTGTACTTGTCATAATCGGTGCGTATCTGTTTGGAAACAAAGTCCTCCGG
Source organism: uncultured Prevotellaceae bacterium (assembly GCA_902792855.1). Lineage (GTDB taxonomy): Bacteria > Bacteroidota > Bacteroidia > Bacteroidales > Bacteroidaceae > Prevotella. The sequence goes on along the minus strand of CADBBP010000028.1, from coordinate 4,622 downwards.
CCTGCAGTTGCCGTCATCGTCTATCTGATATACCATGTATCGTGTAGAGACTTCATTCTTTCTTTGCTCTTTGCGTTTCTCCCTTTTCTTAGCCTTCTTTTCCGAGTCTTTGTCCGCATGGTATAATCTTGAATAAGTCTCGTTGTCAATGGAAAGTCTTCTCAAGTGGTCGTCATGGTCGTCCACGATGTATCCCACGAGCGTGTCTTTAAAAAGCACGCGCTGCCTGTTGGCCTCCTCCTTCTCCAAGGTCAGTTTGCCGTCATTGTTGCCAAGACAGACGTTATTTGTACTCAAGTTGGAATAATCGTCGATAACTCCCCCAACAATTCCATCGAGAATGAATTTCAACAACCCCATCTTAGCCTTTGAGAAATGCTCATGTTGTGACGAGACGGTTTTCTTCCTTATATTATATGTATTGTCGGTGACACCTGAACGATAGTACATCAGAGTATCGTCGAACATCAGGAAGACACGGTAGTAAGTCTGGACATATACATACTCCTTCTTCTTAACGGTGACCTCTGGCAACTCAAATTTTGCATCCGTCAACACGATGGTCCCGTCGGGCGGCAACGATGCAACGCTAACGACGACAGGTGTGAATGCCACATGAGAGATGGATATGTTTTTTGCCCCACCCACGTTTTCGAGAACTCCTTTCAAGTCTGTTGCCCCTATGACGTTGCCATTGTCGGCGTTGGCCACACTGGCATATCCCACAGGGTTTCCCTCTGTGTCAACAGTTTGTATTCTCTGTGCCATTGCCACTGACGCGAAAGCCAAAGCGAATGCGAGCATCTGTGCTCTGAAATAGATAGTATTCATTCTCCAACAATTAATATTTTTATTTGCAAAGGTATGCAAAAATAATGAAATGCGAAAAAAAAGATTGTATTTCTTTATCATCTCATTGCAGAGACATGATTTGTCGATGTTTCGTTATGGTTCTATCAATTAAAGTATATGTTGAAAATGGATGTTTGGTTATTAACAGTAATGCGGCACTCGTTTAGAAAAAAAAGTCCGCATTTTTGGCAGATTCGCATAATATTCGTAATTTTGCGGCCAATTATGGACCAGGCCCCTTTTGTATTGGGGTGCCAAAAGCAAAGAGAGACAATGAAAGTATTGAAATTCGGCGGAACATCCGTTGGTTCCGTAAAGAGCATTCTTAGTTTAAAACGCATCGTAGAGGCAGAGGCTCGTCGCGAGCCAGTTGTTGTAGTGGTCAGTGCCCTTGGCGGCATCACCGACAAGTTAATCGCCACCTCTCATCTTGCCCTTAAAGGCGACGAGAGCTACAAGTCAGAATTCCAGGCGATGGTTGACCGTCATCATCGTATGATAGACACCATCATCACCGAGCCCCACAAGCGGGAGCAGCTTTTCAACACCATCGACTCCTTGTTCGAGCAGTTGAAAAGCATTTATTTCGGCGTTTACCTCATCCATGACTTGAGTGAGAAGACACTTGACGCCATTGTGAGCTATGGCGAGCGCCTTAGCAGCAACATCGTTGCCACTTTGGTGAAGGGAGCGCGTTGGTATGATGCCCGCGAAATGATCAAGACGTTCCGCAAGAACGGTCGCCACACCCTTGACAGCGACCTTACCAACCATTTGGTTCGCAAGACGTTTTCCGAGATGCCCAGGGTGTCCTTGGTTCCCGGCTTCATCAGTCGTGACCGCGACACTGGCGAGGTGACCAATCTTGGTCGTGGCGGTAGCGACTACACCGCCGCCATCATCGCCGCCGCCCTTGACGCGGAGATTTTGGAGATATGGACCGATGTTGACGGTTTCATGACAGCCGACCCCAAGGTGATCAAGACAGCCTACACCATCAACGAGTTGAGTTACATCGAAGCGATGGAGTTGTGCAATTTCGGTGCGAAGGTGGTCTATCCCCCTACCATCTACCCGGTATGTGTGAAAAACATCCCCATCCGTGTGAAGAACACGTTCAACCCCTCCAATCCCGGGACAATCATCAAGGAGAAGGTGGAAAACGACAGCAAACTCATCAAGGGCATCTCGAGCATCAGCGGCACGACGCTCATCACTGTCACCGGCTTGTCCATGGTGGGTGTGATAGGTGTCAACCAGCGCATCTTCACCGCTCTTGCCGCCAACGGCATCTCCGTGTTCATGGTATCGCAAGCCTCCTCCGAGAACTCCACCTCCATCGGTGTTCGCGATGCCGACGAGCAAAAAGCCGTCGATGTGCTCAACAATGAGTTTGCCAAGGAGATTGAGACCGGTGCCATGTTCCCCATGCATGCCGAGAGCGGCCTTGCCACCATCGCCATCGTTGGTGAGAACATGAAGCACACCCCCGGCATTGCCGGCAAGCTCTTCGGCACGTTGGGCCGCAGCGGCATCAGCGTCATCGCCTGTGCACAAGGAGCTTCTGAGACCAACATCTCGTTCGTTGTCGATGGCCGCTTCCTTCGCAAGTCTCTCAACGTGCTTCACGACTCCTTCTTCCTCTCCGAATACAAGGTGCTCAACCTCTTCATCTGCGGCATTGGCACGGTGGGCAGCAAGCTCATCGAGCAGATACGTTCCCAATATGAATTGTTAAAGGAGCGCAACCAGTTGAAGCTCAACGTAGTTGGCATAGCCACCTCAAAGCGTGCCATCTTCACTCGCGATGGTATCAACCTCGACACCTACAAGGAGCAGTTGGAGCAGTCTGCCCCGAGCAACACGCAGCACCTCTTGGAAGAGGTGATAGGTATGAACATCTTCAACAGCGTCTTCGTGGACTGTACGGCGAGCCGCGAGGTTGCCGCCCTTTACCAACCACTGTTGGAGCACAACGTCAGCGTCATCGCCGCCAACAAGATTGCCGCCTCCTCCGACTACGAAGGCTATCGCCGCCTGAAGCAGACCGCCCTGCAGCGTGGTGTGAAATTCCGTTACGAGACCAACGTCGGCGCCGGCCTTCCCATCATAGGCACCATCAACGACTTGGTGAACTCCGGTGACAAGATTCTACGCATCGAAGCCGTCCTTAGCGGCACTCTCAACTTCATCTTCAACGAGTTGTCATCGGAGGTGCCCTTCTCTGAGACGGTTCGTCGTGCCAAGGAACAAGGTTACAGCGAGCCCGACCCACGTGTGGACCTCAGCGGCACAGACGTCATTCGCAAACTGGTGATTCTCACTCGTGAAGCCGGCTATCGCGTGGAGCAGAGCGATGTGGAAAAGCACCTCTTCGTTCCCGACGACTATTTCACTGGCAGTTTGGAGGCCTTCTGGCAGCGTCTGCCAGCGTTGGACGCCGACTTCGAGTCTCGTCGCCGCAAGTTGGAGTCCGAAGGCAAGCGGTGGCGTTTCGTCGCCGTGATGGACCGCGGGCGTACCAGCGTGTCTCTGCAAGCAGTGCCTGCAGGCCACCCCTTCTACAATCTTCAAGGCTCCAACAACATCGTGATGCTCACCACGGAGCGCTACCATGATTTCCCCATGCTCATCCAGGGCTACGGTGCCGGCGCGAGCGTGACGGCAGCCGGTGTCTTCGCCAACATCATGAGCATCGCCAACATCTGACCACAATGAAACACATCATCATATTGGGCGACGGCATGGCCGACCGCTCCATCGAGGCCCTTGGCAACCGCACGCCGCTTCAGGAAGCGGACACCCCATATATGGACATGCTCGCCCGGAAGGGGCGCAACGGCCGTCTCATCACCGTCCCGGAAGGTTTTCCTCCCGGTTCCGAGGTGGCCAACACCGCCATCATGGGCTACGACTTGAACGAGGTTTACGAGGGTCGCGGCCCCTTGGAAGCCGCCTCCATCGGCTATGAGATGCGCCCCGACGACATGGCCATCCGCTGTAACATCATCTGCCTAAGCGACGGCAAAATCAAGAACCACCACGGCGGACACCTCACCACCGCCGACGGCGACATCCTCATCCGCCATCTCGACCGTCACCTTGGCAACGAGCGTGTGCGCTTCATCACCGGCATCCAGTACCGCCACCTATTGGTGGTGCGCGGAGGCAACAAGCACATCACCTGCTCCCCACCCCACGACCACCCCGACGAGCCATGGCGCCCCCTCTTGGTGGAAGGCTCCGCCGAAGCACCCTGCGAGGCCGGGCGCATGACCTCCATGGAGACCGCTGCGTTGCTCAACGACCTCATTCTCCGTTCCCAGGAACTTTTGTCTGCCCATCCGCTCAACTTGGAGCGTCGTGCGAAAGGACTTGACGAGGCCAATTCCATTTGGCCCTGGAGTCCCGGTTACCGTCCGTCGATGGCCCCACTCAGCACCACCTACCCGGAGGTACACAGTGGCAGTGTCATCTCCGCTGTTGACCTCATCAAGGGCATCGGCCACTACGCCGGCCTTAAGATTGTGGAAGTGGAAGGTGCCACGGGTCTCTACGACACCAACTACGAGGGCAAGGCAGCCGCCGCGATAGAGGCCCTCCGTCACGACGATTTCGTGTTCCTCCACTTGGAGGCGAGCGACGAGGCCGGCCACGATGGCAACCTTGCCCTAAAGATGCGTACGATAGAATACCTTGACAAGCGCATCGTGGAGCCCATCTACAACGAGGTGAAGACGTGGGAGGAGCCTGTGTGCATCGCCATCCTT
>CADBBP010000027.1:4788-49027 GCA_902792855.1 uncultured Prevotellaceae bacterium | reverse complement strand
GGCATTGAACTTGGGGTGCATGGTGTAGTTGGTGCCGATATTGAAGCCGCTGGTCAGGTCGTCCATCGTCACGGGACTTACGCCAGTGACGAAAAGGCGCTTGATGGCACCATCCGTTCCGGATTTGACGGCATCGAAGAAGGCACGGAAGGCTCCTGTGCCATGAGTCTCAGCCTTGTAACCAAGTTCTGTGCTGGGATTGGAGAGGATGGAATTAGTGAAATGGTCGTACTCATCGATGAAGAGATAAATCGACAGCCCTGCTTCATTGCAGATGCGCACCAAAGCATCCAGTTGGTTGGCCGCACCTTTTTTATCGCGAAGCACCTCAAGGGCATTGGCGGGAAGCTGTTCAGCATAGTCTCTGATAAACCCTTCATAATGCGTATTGCAATAATCATCCATCCGTTCTTTATAGCCCTCCAATCCACCGGAGAAGGCAGCGAAATTGAGGTAAAGTACTAAGTAAGTGTTATGGGCTTCTGTGGGATGTTGGCCTATCCACAAATCGCCGAAGAGCCGCTCGAAAAGCGAAGCCTTTCGCACGTCGTAGTACTGGCGCAGCATGTTCATCAGCAGCGACTTGCCAAAGCGGCGAGGGCGGATGAAGAAGAAGAAGCGGTTGGCCGCCTCTATCTCCGGGATAAAGCGGGTCTTGTCCACATAATAATAATTGCAGAGGCGCACGTCCTCCCAATTCTGCATCCCGTATGGGATTCGCTTTGGCTTTTGCTGTTCCATCGTCATTGATTTGTGGTTTTTTTGCAAAGATAGTACAAGCCGAATACAAAACAAAATAAAAAAGCATTTTTTATTATTTTTGATGAGGTGCAGCCCATCTTCGCACCTGCAGAGTAGTGCAAGTCTATCTTCGCACCAGCAGAGTAGTGCATTCTGTCTGTTTGTTACTATTTGCGAAAAATGCTTGTAAAAAGTTTGGAGTTGTGGTGAAAAAGGCGTAACTTTGCAAAAACCATTCCTAAACACTATCAAACATCATTTCAATGAAGAATCTCGTTTTAGACATTTCGAAAGCCGCCCCGTTTGTAAGCGCGGGCGCTGTGGAGGCCTTGGCCCCAGAAGTGAAAACCGCCCAAGCTTCTTTGGAAGCCGGCACGTGCCCTGGTAACGACTTTTTAGGTTGGCTTCACCTACCCTCCTCCATCACCCCAGAGTTCCTCGACGAGGTGCAAGCCTGTGCCGACGTGCTTCGTGCCAACTGCGAGGCCATCGTGGTAGCAGGCATTGGTGGCAGCTACCTTGGCGCCCGTGCCGTGATTGAGGCCCTTGGCAACTCCTTCTCTTGGCTCATCCCCTCCAACAACCCTGTCATCCTCTTTGCAGGCAACAACATCGGTGAGGACTACCTTTCAGAGCTCACCGACTACCTGAAGGACAAGAAATTCGGTGTAATCAACATCTCCAAGTCAGGCACCACGACAGAGACCGCCCTCACCTTCCGCCTGCTGAAAAAGCAGTGTGAAGCCCAGCGCGGCAAAGAAGAGGCCCGCAAGGTGATTGTCGCCGTTACAGACGCAAAGCGTGGAGCCGCCCGCACCTGCGCCGACAAGGAAGGCTACACCAGTTTCATCATCCCCGACAACGTAGGCGGTCGCTTCTCCGTGCTCACCCCAGTGGGTCTGCTGCCCATCGCCTGCGCCGGCTTTGACATCCGCCAGTTGGTGAAGGGTGCCGCCGACATGGAGGCTTGCTGTGGCAAGGACGTTCCTTTCGAGGACAATCCTGCCGCACAATATGCTGCCATCCGCAACTGCTTGTATGCCACCGGCAAGAAGATAGAGATCATGGTGAACTACCAGCCCAAGTTGCATTTCATCAGCGAGTGGTGGAAGCAACTTTATGGAGAGAGCGAAGGCAAGGACCACAAGGGCATCTTCCCCGCATCTTGCGACTTCACCACCGACCTTCACTCCATGGGCCAGTGGATTCAGGACGGCGAGCGCACCATCTTCGAGACCGTCATCAGCGTGGAGAAGCCCAACTGCAGTTTGCTGTTCCCGGAGGACGAAGAGAACTTGGACGGTCTGAACTTCCTTGCCGGCAAGCGTGTTGACGAGGTGAACAAGATGGCCGAACTTGGCACACGCCTGGCTCATGTGGACGGTGGCGTGCCCAACATCCGCATCTCCATCCCCGAGCTCAACGCCTACTACATCGGCCAACTCATCTATTTCTTCGAGATTGCCTGCGGCATTAGTGGCAACGTTCTGGGTGTCAATCCGTTCAACCAACCCGGCGTGGAGGCATATAAGAAAAACATGTTCGCCCTGCTCGACAAACCAGGCTACGAGGCAGAGAGCAAGGCCATCAAAGAGCGTCTGGCCTAAGACATGGACGTGAAGACGGCCATCAGGCTATACAACAATCGACACGGCTTCGGGGGGCTCACCCCCAAAGCCGTGCTCTTCGACATGGACGGCGTGCTCTACGACTCCATGGCCTTTCATGCCCGCGCCTGGTATCAATCGATGAAAGACTACGGTTTGGAAATGTCGGAGCTTCAGGCCTACGAGCACGAGGGCATGCGCGGTATGGAGACCATCCGCGAAATAGCAATGCAACAGCCCGGCAAAGAACACTTGGCCGAAAAGGCGGATGAGATCTACGCCCACAAGTCGGCCCTTTTCGCCTCCTACGGCGAACCAGCCAAGATGGCGGGCGTGGAAGCTCTCATGCGGCAGATGCATGCCGACGGTCTGCAACTGTGCGTAGTGACGGGCAGCGGCCAGCATTCCTTGCTCGACCGTTTGGAACGCGACTTCGCCGGACTGCTCCATCGCGAACTGATGGTGACATGCTACGACGTCGAAGAGGGGAAGCCCAAGCCCTATCCCTACCTTGCCGGGTTGCGCAAATGCGGCGTGGCCCCTCATGAGGCCATCGTGGTGGAGAACGCCCCCTTGGGCGTGACCGCCGGCGTTGCCGCCGACATCTTCACCGTGGCGGTGAACACTGGTCCTCTGCCCGACGAGCGTCTGCTCGCCGCCGGTGCCAACCTCCTCTTTCACAGCATGGACGAGTTCCATCATGCTTGGCCCACACTGCTCTCTTGCGCACGCGAGACCATATCCACCAACACATCATTATGTCACGAATGAAAAGACTCCTGGCAACAGTTCTCTGTTGCACCCTACTCATCCTCCTCGCCTGCTGCCATGGCGACAGCGGCGACGGTGTGATGGACCGCCCCAACTACACCAGTATTAACTACAAACTGACCGCAAGTCAGGCTTTGCTTCATTTCTATGATGTGAGCATCACCTACGTGGACGTCTCCGGACGGGAGAAGACTGAGATGATGACCAACGAGGAATGGCATTTCTTCGAGAAGACCGACGGAGAACACGACATCGACTTCAAGATGACCGTCACCGCCACTGCCAAAGGCGTGCAACCTTCACAGAAAGATGGTCAGGATGCCTACAACCTGTACTGCGATTACAGTGTGGAATACTACACCAAGCCCACCAGTGCCAAGCGTACCGCCCGCAAGGCATTGGAAACCACGGTGAAGAAAGAGTCCATGGAGGCTTACTTGCAGGAGCACTCCACTCTGGCATTGGTGAATTACGACAAAAACAATCCCTGAAGCCATGACTGAGTCCCTTGCCAACCAACGCATTGCCTTGCTGCTTTCCGGCGGCGTGGACAGTGCCGTGGCCCTGCACGAGTTGTGTTCCCAGGGCCTTCACCCCGACTGCTTCTACATCAAGATAGGACCCGAGGAGGACGAGGAGTGGGACTGCTCCTCAGAAGAAGACTTGGAAATGTGTACCGCCCTTTCCCACCGCTACGGCTGCCGCTTGGAGGTGGTGGACTGCCACCGCGAATACTGGGACCGCGTGACGCGCTATACGATGGAGAAGGTGCGCGCCGGACTGACCCCCAACCCCGACGTGATGTGCAACCGCCTCATCAAGTTCGGAGCCTTCGACGAGAAAGCCGGCCATGACTACGACATCATCGCCACCGGCCACTATGCCCGCACCGAGATGGCTGAAGGCAAGAAATGGCTTGTAACCAGTCCCGACCCAGTGAAGGACCAAACCGACTTCCTGGCACAAATAGAAGACTGGCAGTTGCGCAAAGCCCTCTTCCCCATCGGGCACTACATGAAAGAGGAGGTGCGGCACATTGCCGAGCGCGAACACCTCATCAACGCCCGCCGCAAGGACTCACAAGGCATCTGCTTTTTGGGCAAAATCAACTACAACGAGTACATCCGCCGCTACTTGGGCGAATGTCCCGGCGACGTGCTGGAGTTGGAGAGTGGTCGCCTGATCGGCCGTCATCGCGGGTTGTGGTTCCACACCATCGGCCAGCGCCACGGCCTGGGCTTTGGCGGCGGCCCATGGTTTGTTGTGCGCAAGGACGTGGAGCGCAACCTGCTCTATGTGAGCAAGGGCTACGAGCCACGCACGGCTTACAAGGACGTGTTCTCCATCCATGCCTTCCACTTCCTCACCGAGGAAGTGCCACTGCACGAGGTGACGTTCAAGATACGCCACACCCCGGACTTTCATCCCGCTGTGATGGAGGCCATTGCGCCCGGCGAGTATGTGGTGCGCTCCGCCCACGCCATCCAGGGAGTTGCCCCTGGCCAGTTCTGCGTGGTGTATGACACCCGTCACCACCGCTGCTACGGGTCAGCAGAAATAAAATAGGGAAAATCCCCCCTGAAAATAGGGATAAGACCCAGAAACGGCAATGAGGAAAGTGCTACCTTTGCATCAGAAACATCACCCTTTAAAGAAGAATGAAAATGAAAAGGACAACAACTTTCCTGGCAGCCTTCTGTTTGCTTGCCACCTTGCTGGCCTCGATGCCGGCCAACGCCCAGATGCGCCCCCGTCGTGGATACACCCCACCCGCCCCTCGTTATGGTGTGCGCCCATCGCCCTCCCGCAGTTACGGCTATGCTCCCAACATGTATTACGGCTTCCGTTTCGGTCTCTCCGCCTCCCACATCAACTCCGATGCTCCGAGCCTTGACGGCAGCACGAGCAAGACGGGACTCAACGTAGGTGCTGTTGTGGGCATCCAACTCGCCCCCCATGCGCCGATGTTCTTCGAGACGGGTTTGACATATTCTGAAAAAGGAGGAAAAGGGAAACTCTCCGGCGACAAGTTCTCCATCGGCCTCAACTACTTGGAGGTGCCTTTGGTATTGAAATACTCCGCACAAATCGCCCCCGCCACCGCTGTGGAGCCTTTTGTGGGCGGCTACTTGGCCTGTGGTGTGGGCGGCAAGGTGAAGGACTACGGCGCCCGCGAGGCCTTCAGTTCCTTCGACGACCGCTACGGTGCCAACTTCAAGCGTTTCGACGGCGGTGTGCGCGTGGGTTGCGGCCTGGCATGGGAAATGCTCTACGCAGAGGCTGGCTATGACTTCGGATTGAGCAACATTGGAGACAATGCGTTCGACGACACGCACAACGGAGCCTTCTTCCTCAACGTCGGCGTGAATTTCTAATCATCTTCGTTGCATCCTGCGCCTGACGAACAACCCCACCATGGCCAGGAGCAACACCACTCCCCCTGCCACCAACAGGGGAGTTGCCCCGCCGGCAGCGTCGCCATCCCGCCCCAAGGCAGTGGCGATGTTGCCGGCGGCATTTTCTTTATTGCCAGGTGATGGTTCGTCGTGATGCTTCAAGGTTTCCAAAACGGCGGCCCCATCAGTGTTTTCCAGCACCGGCTCCGGCTCGGCATACTCCACTTTGTAGATGTTGACAGCATTGCCGCTGGTGCCTGCCGTTCCCCTTCCCTGCGACGTGACGATGACAAATCTCCCATCATTGGAAATATCGAGCCCCACGGGATAAGAGTCAACGTCGATGCTCGCCACCGCCTTCATTGTCCTTGTATCCACAACGTAGAGTTTGCTGGCAAGGTGGCATGCAGCGAAGACGAAATGCCCGCTTGGCGATAGTTCGATGGTGCGTGCGCCCGCCCCCACCTTGCATTCCTCCCATCCCTTCAGGGTGGTTGTCTTGCCGGTCATCGCCTTTGCAGCCTGCATGAATTTCTCCAGTTTTATCCTTTGCACATACCCTGAGCGGTTGATGCTGAGATAGAGGTATCCGTCGCGTATGACGAGGTGTCGGACGTTGGGCATCATCCCCAGGACGCGGCCCAAATACTCCTGCGTCTCCATGTTGATGACGGCGATGCCGCCGTTCCCACCCATGCACCCCACGAGGAGATATTTGTCATCAGGGGTGAAGACGGTGCCTCGCAGGCAATAACCGCTCTTGTTGTCGCGGTCCACCTGCTCAGTCAGGCTGTAGTCAAGGGGCAGGACGTAGTCCACGACGAGCAACTTCTCATGGAACCACTCATCGGGGTTGAGGCTTGCCACATTGACCAGTCCCACCGTATTGTTGCCCCAATGCGTGATGGCCACGTGCCGTCCGTCGTGTGATGTTGCCACCATCTTCGGCAGCGGCCCGGTCTCCATGAGTTTTACGATTTCATCGGTGCGGGTGTCGATGACAGCCACCGCCGATGGGTCCTGGGCATTGAGGTCGTATGTCCGGCGGTAGAAAGGTATCCACAAGTACCTGCCGCCGTGAGAGAAGGTGCTCTCCACCGGTTTCCCCTGGAAAGTGTTGAGGTTTTCAGTGTAGTGCGTGAATGGATAGAAGCTGCTTGGCTTGCTCCACAAAGCATCATCCTTTCCATCCTTGAAGTCATATTTGATGACCTTCTTGCGCTCGTGCGTCTTCATGTCATACACCACCGTGGCACACCCTTCGAGAGAGTTGACATAGTATTTCGTTCCATCGGGGTGTATGTTGGCCGACTTGGGAGAGTTGACGTATGGGTCAATCCAATCCTTGGGGCATCCCTTGTAGTTGACATGCTTGTTGACGATGGTGAGTGTGAGCTCTCCCCCGTCGGCCTTGCTGGTGGTGCCCATTCCTGGATGTACGATTGTCTCCCCATCATCCATTTTCGGTGCAATCTCTGTCTCAATGGGCTCGCCCTGCATGTCATCCTCGGCGAGCATGGGAGTAGCGGCCAACGCCAGAAGAGCGCAGGCTGTCAGACGTGCACACTGTTGTACTGTTGTCATACCGTACCTATTGAAAATTCTCATTCTATTAAAATACAATTGCTGTTGATGTAGTTTGTCCGTAAGCAAAAGGCGCTAATACGCCTCCCGATATTTAGCCTGGTCCTTGTCTTCGAGCATTCCCACGTATGAGTTGTACCTGCTCTGCGCGATGTAGTGCTCGTCAAGCGCCTTGAGCACAGCGCAGCCAGGCTCATGGGTGTGCGTGCAGTTGCTGAAGCGGCAGTTTTTGGAGAAATGGAATATTTCTCGGAAATATCCACAAATTTCCTCTGGCTCCATGTCGAAGGAGCCGAAACCTTTTATGCCCGGTGTGTCGATGGCCCACCCTCCCCCGGGCAGTTGGAGCATCTCGCTGAAGGTGGTGGTGTGCATTCCTGTTCCGTGTGCTTGGGAGAGGTTGGCCGTGCGCAACTTCAACCCGGGAATGAGCCTGTTGAGGAGTGTTGACTTCCCCACTCCGCTGTTTCCGCTGAAGAGAGACACCTTCCCGGCAAGCATGCTGGCAAGGCGCTCCATTCCCATTCCATTTTGCGCCGAGACTTGCAACACGTCGTAACCAATGGTGGAGTAAAGGTGGTCCACCATCTGTTGGAGCCGCAAGTCATCCTCATTGAGAATGTCGGTTTTGTTGAGCACGAGCACCACCGGGACACGATAAGCCTCGGCAGAAGCGAGGAAACGGTCGATGAAGGTCAGCGAGGTGACAGGATAGTTGACGGTGGCGATAAGGAAGGCCTGGTCCACATTGGCCGCGATGATATGGCTTTGCTTGGAGAGGTTTGGCGACTTGCGAACGATGTAGTTCCTGCGGTCCTCTATTTCATTGATAAAAGCAGTGCCTTCCTGATTGCGCACAATTCCAACCCGGTCGCCCACTGCCACCGGGTTGGTGCTTCTGATGCCCTTAAGTCGGAAATTGCCCTTGATTTTGCTCTCCACCATCTCACCGTCGTCGGTGAGGACGGTGTACCAGCTTCCGGTGTTTCTGATTACCAGTCCCTTCACCGGCCTACACGGTCATGATTTCCTTGTTCTTGGCAGCAAGTATCTCCTCGATCTTCTTGATGAACTTGTCGTGGAGTTTCTGCAATTCCTGTTCGGCATCCTTCTCGTTGTCCTCGGAGAGTCCGTCCTTGATGGCCTTCTTCAGTTTGTCCTTGATGTCACCCCTGACGTTTCTAACCTCCACCTTCGCCTTCTCTGCAATCTTGTTGCACTGCTTGGTGAGTTCACGCCTTCTCTCCTCCGTGGGCTGCGGGATGTTGAGGCGGATGATTTCGCCGTTGTTTTCAGGTGTAATGCCTACGTCGGAATCCATGATGGCCTTCTCGATGGTGCGTATCATCTTCTTGTCCCATGGTCTGATGGCAATGGTCCTGGCATCGGGTGTTGACACGTTTGCCACTTGGTTCAGCGGCACCATGCTTCCGTATGACTCCACCTTTACTCCGCTGACGATGGCCGTATTGGCCCTTCCTGCGCGTATCTTGGCCAATGCGTCCTCAAGGAACATGGCGGCCATCTCCATTCTCTCTTCGCTTTCGCTGAGTGTTGCTTTAACGTCTATCATAGTTAAAAAATGGTTTCTTTCGGGCAAATTTATGAATATTTTTCATTCCATGCAACAAAATGTGTGAAAAAATGCTTTCTATGGGTGTAAAAAAGGCCAAAAGTTCCTTTTCCCATCAGCCGTGTCAGCAAAACGAATAAAAAAGAATGGGCGAAGCAGATATTTCTGCTTTGCCTTGGGGTACTTTGAAGCAAATTTCATACTTTTGCAGTCGATAAACAACTATTCGTATCGTATGATAACAAAATTAACATCGAAGGAATTCACCGCATTCAACCTTCGCCACCGCATCGCCATGGCGATGCTGACGCTCCTCGTCTTCTGCACCTCCGCCCACGCTCAGGGTGCTGTGGAGCAAATTCGCAAGCGTTATGCTGCGGCGAAAGCCCAAGTTGAGGCGATGGGCAAGGACGATTACCATCCTGAGGAGTTCTACCAACTTAACGTCACACAGTTTCTCCCTGCCACGGGCCGTCACGAGAAGAAGGTATGCCTGTATTACGACTTTCTCGATGATGATGAGATTTACCCCTCACATCGTCTCTCCTTGGTGACTTCTAAATACAACTTCGCCGCCCGCGAATATTACGAGGAATACCTCTATGACGAGAAAGGCAATGTCTCCTTCATCTACAGCAACCCCTCCGAGGTGGACTTCGACGGCGTTGGCTGTGAGTTGCGCTTCTATTTCAGTGGCAACCGCCTGATCAAGGTACTTGTCAAGAACCGCGCCCCCGGAGAGAGCACTTTCAAGGAAACCTATTCCGGAACCTCCGTTCCGGCCGCCTACAGCGACTATTACAAGCAGTATGTGAGCAAGGCGAAAAAGCATTATCAACTCTTCCAAACCATCGAGAACTCCACCTATCTGTAAGAAGCCGCCGACATGCAACAACCATCTTCCCCTATGAAGCGTGAGCTATGCATCCGCATCGGTCGTAGCGCACTCATCTTTCAACCTACTGAAAACGGAGTGGCCTCCAACCCACCCCTCGTCGTGGAGATGTTAGGAGGCGTCTCCCCGTCCGCAAACCTTCGCACCGCTTTCAAGCATCCACAACTTGACGGCATGTCTTTCGACCGCTGCACCGTGCTGACCGACAGTCCCACGATGCTCGTGCCCGATGACGAGTTCCGCCCTGAAGACGCTGCCACGCTCTTCGACCACTGCTTCACCGGCCACGAGCGCGACAACAAGCGCCACGCTGCCTTGGAAACTCTCCACGCCGTCGTCATCTTCGCCTTGGACAAGGATTTGGAGACCGTCGTGTGCGACCACGCACCCGATGCCCTCTTCCTGCCCGTGTGCCATCCCGTGTGGGAGCATTTCGGGCGTCAGGCCTCCGGCCCCCGCCAGCGTCTCCATGGCTATTTCCATGACGGCAAGGTGGACGTCTTCTGCCTTTCCGGCAACCGCTTCAAGTTTTGCAACACATTCAGTGCCACGCACTCTCACGACGCCCTCTATTTCCTGCTCAGCGCCTTCTCGCAATTAGGCATGCAAGCTACCCGCGACGAGGTGGTGCTCATAGGTTCCACGCCCCACCAACAATGGATTTCCGACAACCTAAGTAAGTATGTGGAGCGCGTGGTGACGGAGCCGCCTTCCGACAAGACGCTTCCCCTCGACCTCTTTCTTCACCTCAACACCTCCCGCCCATGAGAATCATCACCGGCATCTACAAGGGCCGTCGCTTCGACATCCCCCGCACATTCAAGGCCCGTCCCACCACTGACTTCGCCAAGGAGAACATCTTCAACGTACTCAACGGCTATATCGACCTGGATGGCAAACGCGCCTTGGACCTCTTCGCCGGCACCGGCAGCATCTCCTTGGAGTTTCTCTCACGAGGTTGCTCGCAAGTGGTGAGTGTGGAGGGCGACCGCGAGCACCACGCCTTCATCAAGCAGTGCATGGCACGCCTTGGCACGGAATGCAGCGTTGTCGTCAGAGGCGACGTGTTCAAGTTCCTCAACAACTGCCACCAGCAGTTTGACATCATCTTCGCCGACCCGCCCTATGCCCTTCCAAGGCTAAGCGAACTGCCATCCATCGTGTTGGGCAGCGGCTTGTTGGCCGACGACGGCCTCTTTGTCCTGGAACACGGCAAGCAGGATGACTTCTCTGAAATGCCACAATTCGTGGAGCGCAGGCAGTATGGCAGCGTCAATTTCAGCCTTTTCCGCAACAATGCCTTTACTGCCGCAGAAAACAAGAAAGAATCAGATTAACACATCAATAAAGAAAGACAAACATGAACTACAAACACCATGCAACGTTAAGCCTTATGGCTCTGTGTCTGCTCATCGCTTCTTGCGGTACAAATGTTGAGTTGAAAACCCTCAGCGGCACCATCGAGGAACCCCTTGGTGCCGACTCCATGCCTCAGCAAGTGATGCAGGCAATGAACAAAGCATTGAAGTATCATCAGTTTGAAATCTTCAGCGACACAGTGAACAATGTCAGTGTGTCCGGCATTGGCGAAGCCGACTCGTATCCAACAGAGGGATATGGCATCGTGATCGTGAAAAACGCCGTCTCCACCACACTCCCCAACATTCGCAACACACGCCAACCAAAGGCGTTTTATGACAGTGCCAAGGACGAACTCTGGCTGACATCCAGCGCAGTAGAAGGCACAGGTGTCCAAGTAGAGCGGCTTTACCAACTTCACTTCAAGAACGACAGTGCCGTTGTCGTTGCCACCATCGACCCATACGACATCCAGCAGGCGTTTCTCCAAAAAATAGGCTATGCCACTGAAGGCGAGCAAATAACGCTCTACATAGACAACAAGCCTGCCACTACCGTCACAAACACCGTCACCGACATGGGCGGATTTGATGACGATGCCTTATGGATAGGCGACAACATCACCTACGACCTCGGCAATGGACAACCGCGTGTCTGCGTCACCCCCGGCGTGAAATTCATCACCGGCCTGGTGCTCCACTATGACGACACGCCCACCATCTCCGCCGCCATCGAAATGGACGAGAACGGCAAGTTTGCCCTCTCGGACATGAAGATGGACAATGCTTCTGACAACTGACACTATCACTCGCTGAAGGCGGTATTTTTCGGCAACGCCGCGGAGGCCTATCTGTTTCAAGGTCTCCGCGGCGTTGTCTTCATATTTGATTTTCATATCGAATCAGGGGGAGTCGTCTCAACGGCTCGCCCTTTTTCTTGCAAACACCTTCTCCTCCACCTTTTGGAAGATGACGAACAGCACGGGGACGATGAACAACAAGGCCGTGGTGCCTATGAGCATGCCGCCAATGGTGCCCACGCCGAGGGAACGGTTGCCGTTGGCTCCCACACCGGCGGCGAACGCCATGGGAAGGAGTCCGAAGACCATCGTCAAGGAGGTCATCAGGATGGGGCGCAGTCTCACGCCGGCGGCGTCGAGGGCGGCTTCCACAATTCCCATTCCCTGCCGTCTGCGCTCCGAGGCATACTCCGTGAGCAATATGGCCGTCTTGGACAGCAGTCCGATGAGCATGATGAGTCCCGTCTGCATGTAGATGTTGTTCTCCAGTCCCCATATCGCGGCGAAGATGAAGGAGCCAGCCAGTCCGAAAGGCACACTGAGAATGACAGCCAATGGAATGAAGACACTCTCGTAGAGTGCGCACAGAATGAGGTAGATGAAGACGACGCAGATGACAAACACCATGGTGGCAGTGTTCTGCGTGGAGGCTTCTTCCCTTGTCATCCCTCCGAAGTCATACCCATAGCCTTCCGGCAATGTTTCTGCCGCTACCTGCCTGATGGCCTCGATGGCCTGCCCACTGCTGTATCCCTCCGCCTGCGTTCCGCTGACGGAAATGCTCGGGAAGAGGTTGAAGCGCGAGAGCGTCTCCGAACCGTAAATGCGCGATAGTTTCAGATATTGCCCCACAGGAGCCATCTCCCCCTGTCCGTTTTTGACGAAGATGCGGTTGAGGCTCTCCGTGTCAAGGCGGTATTCTGGCGAGGCCTGCACCATGACACGGTACAACTTGGTGAATCTGACGAAATTGGACGCGTATGTGCCACCCACATATCCCTGCAATGCGCTCAAGACGTCGTTCGGGGCCACCCCGTGCCGTTTGCACAAGGCGGCATCCACCTCCACCCTGTATTGTGGGTATTTAAGGGAGAAGTTGGTGAAGGCGCGACTGATTTCCTCGCGCTCGTTAAGGGCTGCTATCAGTTGGTTGGTGTGCTGCAGCAGTTCCTCTATCGTGCCGCCCCTCTTGTCCTGCACATGGAGTTCAAAGCCATTGGTGCGCCCGAAGCCCGGAAGCATGGCTTGCGTGTTGACTTGGATTTTCGCGTTGGCGATGTCGGCCGTCCTGCGGTAGATGTCCTCCGTCACCGCCTCCACCTTGTCCTCCTCGCCGGTGCGCTCATCCCATTTCTTCAATTTCAAGGTGAAGTTGCCGTTGGAGGCCGACTGCTCGAAGCCCATGCTCGTTCCTGCCACGAGCGAGTATGAGCGCAACTGGGGCAGGTCCTTGATGCGCTTCTCCACCTCCTTCATGATGGCGTAGGTCTGTTTCAACGTGCTTCCCGGGGCAGCTTGCACGTTGATGAACACAGTGCCCATGTCCTCCCCCGGCACCAGTCCGGTCTTCGTGCCTTTCATCAGCACCGCCAGTCCGACAAATGCCACGACAACGAGCAAGGTCGGCAGCCACTTGTGCCTTGCCAGCCACCCCACTCCTCCTTTGTAGCCGCCCACCATGTGGTGGAAAGCGTTGTCGAAAGCGATGTGGAAGCGTGAGGAGAAACTGAGTTTCTCACCTTTCTCCGTGTCGGCATGGGGTGTCATCATCAATGCGCAGAGTGCTGGCGAGAGCGTGAGTGCATTGAAGAGCGAAATGGCCACGGCGATGGCCATGGTGATGCCAAACTGTGTATAGAAAGTGCCGGTGACACCGCCGATGAAACTGACGGGGATGAAGACTGCCATGAAGACAAGGGTGGTGGTGACGAGCGCCGACGTGATGCCATGCATGGCATTGACAGTTGCCTCGTATGCCGACCTGCACCCATTGTCAAACTGCGCTTGTACGGCCTCCACCACGACGATGGCATCATCCACCACGGTGCCAATGACGAGGACGAGCGCGAAAAGCGTGAGCATATTGAGCGAGAAACCTATGAGATAGATGACGGCCAATGTACCCACGAGGGATACGATGATGGCGATGGTGGGTATCACGGTGGAGCGGAAGCTCTGCAGGAAAAGGTAAACGACGAGAATGACGAGCATCATCGCCTCGAGCAGCGTCCTTAGCACACTCTTGATGGAAGCGTCGAGGAAGTCCTTCTTCGATTCCAAGTCCTCGATGACGACGCCCGGTGGCAAATCCTTCCTGATTTGCTCCACCTCGCGGTCGATTTCCATGATGATTTCGTTGGCATTCGACCCTGCCACCTGGTTGATCATGATGTTCACACCCGGATGGCCGTTGGTCTCTCCAATGAAATTGTAACTCTGCGCCCCAAGTTCCACCTTTGCCACGTCACCTATTCGCAGCACGTCGCCATTGGGAAGGGAGCGTATGACCATCTGCTCATAGCCCTGCTCCTCCTCATAGCGCCCCCTATATTTGAGCACATACTGGAAGGTGTTCTCTGAGTCGGCTCCCAAGGTTCCCGTTGCCGCCTCCACGTTCTGCTCGTCGAGCACCTTGTTGATGTCGGCTGGTGTGATGCCATAATTGGCCATCTTCTGAGGGTCGAGCCAGATGCGCATGGAGTAGTCGGCGCCGATGACGTTGACGTCGCCCACTCCGGCGATGCGTGAGAGCCTGGGTTCGATGTTGATTTTCGTATAGTTGGCGAGGAACGTGCGGTCGAAGGTGCCATCCGCACTATAGACGGTGAGCTGCTTGATGTTGCTCGTCTGCCGCTTTCTCACGGTGAGGCCACCCTTCACCACGTCGGCGGGCAGGCGGCCCTGCACGGTGGCGGCCCTGTTCTGCACATTCACCATGGCCATGTCGGGGTCGGTGCCTTGGCGGAAGAAGACAGAGATGGACGCGCTTCCGGTGTTGGACGCCGTGGACGACATGTACATCATCCCCTCCACTCCGTTGATGGCCTCCTCAAGCGGCACGACGACGCTTTTCTGCACCGTCTCGGCATTGGCGCCGGTATAGTTGGCGTTGATGCGCACGGTGGGCGGCGCGATTTCGGGAAACTGCTCCAAGGCGAGGTTGGCAAGCGCGATGAGGCCAAACAGCACCATGAGCACTGCAATGACCCCGGAAAGGATGGGCCTGTCGATGAATGTCCTTATTTGCATACCGTCATACCTCCTTTGATCAGTCCGGCTCCTTCAGCCACGATGGTGTCTCCCACCTGTAGCCCCTCTTCCACAATGTATCCACGTCCGTCGTTTTGAGGGAAGAGCGTGACGGGCGTTGCCTTTGTCTTTCCATCCACCACCTTATAGACGAAGGTGCGGTTTTGCAACTCATAGGTGGCCTCCTGGGGGATGACGATGCAGTCGTTTCTCCTCACAGGCATAAAGATGGTGCCGCTTCCCCCGTCGTGGAGCAGTCGTTGCGGATTGGGGAAGGTGGCCCTCAGCCCCACGGCGCCGGTGGTGGAAGTGACGGTGCCGCTCATGGCGGTGATTCTTCCCTCGCTCTTGTATTCGTCGCCGTTGGCCAATCGCAGACTCACCGCCGGTGCATGGGCGATGAACTTCTCCACGGAGCCATAGTCAGAAACAAGACTCATGGCCTCGTTCTCCGAGATGGAGAAATAGGCATACACCTCATGGTCGTCGGCCACGGTGACCAATGGCTGACTGATGCTGCTGCTCACCAAGGAACCCACGTGCCATGGTATCATGGAGGCCACTCCGCTAAGCGGACTCCTCACCACGGTGTAGGTCAAGTTGTTGTTGGCCTCCGCCTCCCTGGCTTGTGCCTGTGCGAGGGCGGCCTCCGCCTCGTGCAGCGTGTTGAGCATGGTTTCCACAGAGTATTCCGACACCACGTTGCTCTCCTTGAGCTTCACCTCGTTGTTGTAGTTCATGCGTGCCGTGGCGAGTTTGGCCTCGCACATCTTCCTTGCTGCCACGGCATCGCGTGTGGCGGCGATGAAGGGTGCCTGGTCGATGACAAAGAGCACCTGCCCCTTGCTCACCTTGTCACCCTCGTTGATTTTCACCTGTGTGATTTTCCCGGACACCTGTGGTCGCACCTCCACGATTTGGCATCCTGTGAAGCGTGCGCTATATGCATGGTAGAGTGTCATGTCGCTCTTGCTCACTACCATGACCTTGTTTCTGACTTGTTCCTTTTCTTGGGGCTTCTTTTCCTCTCCCTTGCACGAGAAGAGGGTGGCGCCGGCCAGGGCGGCCACAACGAGTTGGTAAAGATATTTCATATCTTTATGACGTTTCAGTCCTCCAATAGTTTAATCTCACCCACTACTCTTTCTTGTTTTTCACCAGTTTGACATTCTTGCAGGTCAACTGGGCGGTTTGCTCGTCTATCTGCCGGTCGGTCTTGTCATAAACGATGGTTGTGTTGCTGATGGTGATGTCGTGCACACAATTCAGTTGGCTGAGGCCGCTTGCCCTGATGGCGGTCTTGCATCCCCTGCACACCACGTTGTCGATGTGTATGTCCTGAAAATCAGGGATGTTTTTCAACGGGATGTCGGTTGCCGCCTTGTTGTTCTCCCTGCCTGCGGGATTGTCCACGTAGTCACACTGGAAGACGATGGCCTCGTCCTTGATGTCGCTCATGACGATGTTGGAGATGTACAATTGCTCGGTCTTTCCACCTCTTCCCAGTCCGCTTTTGAAGCGCAGCCCTGTGTCGGTGCCGCAGAAACGGTTGTTCCTGACGACGATGCGCCTGATGCCGCTCGTGGTGTTGCTCCCGAGCACGAAGCCGCCATGGGCATGGAAGACGGTGTTTCCCTCCACCACGATGTCCTCGCACCCGTTGGCAGGGGAGTTGGGCTTGGCGGGACTGCTCTTCATGCAGATGCCGTCGTCACCGGCATCGACCACGCAGTTGACAATCAGTCCGATGTTGACATCGCTGAAGTCGATGGCATCTCCGTTTTGCGCATTCCACGGACATCTGACAGTGACGCCATCAACGATGACGTTCTTGCTGTTGCAGGGATGCACATGGAAGCGTGGTGCGTTTTGCACGGTCACTCCTTCTATTCGCACGTTGACGCAGTCCGTGAGGCGTATCAAGTCGTTGCGCATCCCCTCCTGTTGCTTGGGGGTGTCGGCAATGTCGGGGTATCCGCTTTTCATCTTCCAAGGGTACCAGAGACTTCCGTCTTCTGTCACTTGTCCTCCCATGTCGTTGTATTGCTTCCACTCCACATCGCTCTGCTTGCTTCGCTTGACAGGTCGCCACTGTGCGCCATTGCCGTCGATGACCCCTTCCCCGGTGATGGCGATGTTGGTTCGCTTGTCCGCCCTGATGCACGGCAGGACGCGACTGGAACGCCCGTTGGTCACCTTATACAGGCTCTTGTCGGGTGAGAAGTAGATGATGGCGTTTTTCGCCACATGCAGTTCGATGTTGTCTTCCAAGGCGATGGGGCCGGTGAGCCACACGCCGTCGGTCACCACGAGTTTTCCCCCACCCATCTTTTTCAGGCGTCCGACAGCCTCCGCAAAAGCTTCGGTGTTGGGGGTCACGCCGTCGCCCACGCCGCCGCAGTCGGTGAGGCGCACCTCATTGGCGGGGATGGCGAAGGTGGTCACCTTAGCCACCTTTGCAGGCAGGTTTTGATAATATTTCTCATAGTTTTGCGCAAAGGCGCAGATGCTCGTTGCCAACAAGAGCAGGATTTGGGTTGCAATACGTTTCATAAGCAGGTTGGTTTATTGTTTTCATTTGTGTTCTCCTATAAGTTTCTCCATCCACACCATGTCGTACCAGCGACCAAATTTCTTCCCGCACTGGTGGAAGTGTGCCACCAAGGTATAACCCATTCGCTCGTGGAAGCGCACGCTGTCGAGGGTGAGGTATTCGTCCTCGGGTTCAATGTAAGAGATGCATGCGTTCATGTTGAGGATGCCCTGTCTTCGGAGGGCTTGTTCCAAATGCTCGTGCAGGAGACTGCCGACACCCTTTCTCCTTATCGTGATGTCGAGGTAGATGCTTGTCTCCACGGCCCACTGATAGGCATCGCGCTCCTTGAAGGGACTGGCGTAGGCATAGCCCACCACGCGCCCATCATCTTCCGCCACGAGCCAGGGGTATCGAGCCTGGACGGTCGCCAAGCGTCTTAAAAACTCCTCTGTTGTAGGAGTCTCATACTCGAACGTGACAGCGGTGTGTTCCACGTAAGGGGCGTAGATGCCTCTCATGGCCTCCGCATCCTCGGGGCGCGCCTCCCTGATGGTCAAATTGTGAACGTTCTCCTCCTTATACATGTTCTTTTCTTGTTATTCCGCTGCAAATGTAGTCAAAAAAATCGGTTTTCATTAGCATTGGCGCTTTTTTATTGTCTGCAAGTGGAAGTGTTTTTGGAACACACGTATTTTGGTGTCTATAAAATCACTTTTTCCAAAAGAATGTTGCAAATATCAGAAAAACTATATTTTTTTGCAGCGACTATAATTTCTATTGATATGTTATGCGTGACTTGTTGAATTATCTGAAAAAGAACAACTATATCAAGTAAAACACTGAATATGGGATACTTAAAGTACAAAGGATATACAGGAAGTGTTGAGTACAGCGAAGAAGACAAATGCCTATTTGGCAAGGTTCTGGGTATGGAAAAAGACCATATCACCTACGAGGGTACAACCGTTGAAGAGCTGACCATGGACTTCCAAGGAGCAATAGATGACTATCTCCAGCTCTGTGTAGAGAATAGCATAGAACCAAGAAAACCTTATACAGGTGTTCTCAATGTGCGACTAACTCCCGAAATTCACAGCGGTGCGGCAATGGCAGCCAACAAGGCTGGCATTAGCATCAATGCGTTCATCAAGAATGCCGTTGCCAAGGCATTGGGAATGACACTGTGACTTTACAGCAGTGGCGAGAAGAGGCGCATGACGGACTCCCACAACTTTTCGAGGAAGGGCCTTTTGTCAAAGGTTTCAGCGTCGAGGCGGCGGCAATGGGCCATGTCGTCGAATAAGACTTTTTTCATCTCATTCACCGTCTTTGTGTCGTAAATGAATGCGTTGGCCTCGAAATTGTTCTCAAAGCTTCTGAAATCCACGTTTGCCGAACCGCATGAGCACAGGTTGTCATCGCAGACGAGCAATTTGGAATGGTTGAAACCCTTCTCGTAAAGATAGAATTTCACCCCGGCCTCGAGCATGTCATCAATGAACGACCTACTTGCCCAATGCACCATCTTGGAGTCCCCCTTCCTCGGCATGAGCACCCTGACATCCACTCCGGCGAGCGCGCATGTGCGCAGCGCGAAAGACACCGGTTCGGTGGGAAGGAAATAAGGGGTTTCGATATACACATAACGTCGTGCCTCAAGCAAAATGCGGATGTACCCCTGCATCAACTCCGGCCATCTGGACGTGGGGTCGCTGGTAACCACCTGAACAAGTGAGCCCCCCTCCATTTTCTCCATGGCGGGATAGTACTCGTCGCCCGAGATAAGCGTCTGCGTGACGAAATACCAGTCGGTGAGGAATGCCGTCTGCAAGCCATACACCGCCTTTCCCTCCACCTTGAGATGCGTGTCGCGCCATGGCCTCCCCTCGCCCTTGACATATCTCAAAGCGATGTTCATCCCCCCAATGAACCCCACCTTTCCGTCGATGACGCATATTTTTCGGTGATTGCGGTAGTTGACCTTCGAGGTGAGAGAAGGGAAGCGGACGGGCATGAAAGGTTCTATCAGCACGCCGCCCTTCCTCATCCTGCGGAAAAACTTGTCCTTCACCTTCCAACAACCCACGTCGTCGTAAATCACCCTTACCACCAGCCCCTCCTTGGCCTTGTCGATGAGGGCGTCGGCGATGAGCGTCCCCAAGGCGTCATCGTCGAAGATGTATGTGATGAGATGAATGTGTTCCTTGGCATTTTTCATGGCCTGGAGCAACGCCGGGAAAAACTCATACCCGTCGGCAAGCACCTTCACCTGGTTGTCGCCGAAAGGCAGGGCCACGTTCTGGTTCTCAAAGAGCCGGATGAGTTCGGCATGAGGCTCGCTCTCCACGATGGCCCCTTGCTCCACGTAGTGCAACATGGACTGCCTTGTGAGCAGGTCGAGGCTGTGCCGGCTGATGTATTTCTCCTTTCTGACATCCTTTCCAAAGAAGATGAAAAGGACGATGCCCACCACGGGGATGAAACTTAGCACGAGGAGCCATGCCATGGTTTTGACGGGCTGACGGTTCTCTCTTAGCACAACCACTGCCATGGAGACCACAAGCAATGCCTGCACAAGGTAGATTGTCAAAGTTAACCAGTCACGCCCGTCCATATCCTACAGTCCCTCCTTTTCCTTACGTTGGATGTAAGCCAGTTCGTTGATGGCGTAGTCTGACGACAGCGGGTCTTCAAGCATCTTGTTGAGCATTTTTTTCGCCTCGTCAAACTTGTTTTTGTCAACGAGCAGGAACGCCTTTCTCCTGTTGAGGAAGGCGAGGAACGCCTGTATGTAATCAGCCGGCTTCTCCCCCTCCTCGAGGTCGAGGTTCTCGTTGATGGTCTCCATGAGGCCTTCAATGGTGCTCATCGACCTGAAGTCTCCGGAATTGACCATGGCATTCACCAATTCGGTGGTGTAGGATATTCTGTGCAGCCCTGTGAGCATGTCCAAGTAAGCAAGCGCCTTGTCATACTGCTTGAGGTCGAGGTAGCAGAACCCGATGTGATAAATCACCTCGTAGAAAGCCTCCTTCTCCCTGTTTTTCATACTGTCGAACCTGGGCTGCATTCTCCTGAAGGCAGACTCGAAGAGCGGCAATGCCTCAAAATACCTCCAAGCCAAGAAGAGTTTCTTCCCATGATAGAGCAACTGCGCCAAGGTGCTGTCGGTGCAACTGGCGATGAGTGCCTGCTCAGCCGTGAGCGTTGCCTCCTCCCCGTTTTTCAGTTTCTGCACGGCCTCCTTCCACATGTAGTTGCTCTCCTCAATGAGTTGCTGCCGAGAGACATTGTCACGCGCCATCAGAACGGAGCATGTGTTCACGTTGGGGTCGCGGCGGTAAGGATGTGTCGTGGAGGCGGGCAGTGGGACGAGCGTGGCGGTGACGCGGAACCATGCCGTGTCGCCGTCGCTCCCCTCATCGTTGAGCGTGATGGCGATGGTCCTCTCCGTCTTGGGGTCGTCGGGCAACACGACCCACAACGTGGCAGTGGCGTATTTCCTTCCCTCCTCTCCCTTGAGTTCCTTGGCCAGGTCGTCAAGGCGGTATTGCAGTATTCCTTCCTCGTCGCGGAGCACTTCCACCACGTTGCTATAGACCTCCATCCTGCGGGGGTGTGCGTCCATCAAGCCCATGGCCTTTTCAAGCAGTGTCTGCAAGGCGATGCCCTCTCCGAGGGAGGCTCTGAAAATGCCCTTCTCGTCTCCCTGGAGCCTCATTTCCTGTTGCCTCACCATGAACAACTCGCGCCTCCTGTCTGCATCGGCCTTCTCACTGTCTGCCTCCCCGGTCTCGTCCTTTGTCTTCTCCATCTCGTCGAACCTTCTGACGAGTGCGTTCTGCCAACTGAAAGTGGATGCCATGGCATCGACAAAGGTGTTCTTTGCCGTGTCGGGATGGAGGAGGAGGCCCGAGATGAGGTGCATGTCGATTTCGTGCCTCTCGTCGTTGACGCTATAAACCACGCGCAGGTTGTCGCTGTTGATGTTGCACCTGTTGGCCACGCTCCTTGCGATGTCGATGTTGTCGAGTGAGGAGTTGTAGCAGAAGAGGTATGACATTCTCACGTATGGCGACGATTTCTCCACATGGAGTTTGAAGTGGCCGTTCTGGTAGTCGTATGTACCCACCCTTGCCTCGTCTTCCGTTGCCCACGCCACCTTGCAGTGGAGTTGTGAGAGTGCGTTGTCTGCCCATTTCTCGAGCATTTTCGCCCGCTGCTCCCCCTTCAATTGTGTTGTCTGGGAGATGGCTTCGGCCTCTTCCATCTCCTTCTTCCTTTTCAACCACAACTGGTAGTAGGCAAAGCCGATGATTCCTGCAAGTATAATAGCAAATATTTCCATAATCTACTTATCGTCTATATGATGATGCTTTTTCCAAGCCTTTTGGCTATCACTGTTCTCATTTCCTGCAATTTCTTCACTTCGTCGAGCAGCAAGAGGCGCTGCTCGTCGCTGCCAGCTGCCATAAATTCCTTTCTCAGGGTGTCCATCCGGTTTTTGAGGATGTCCAAGCGATAGTCGAGCAGGAGATGCTCCACCTGTGCCCGGAGCCTCTCCTCCTCCATTTTTATGCGCATGCTCTCCGAGAGGCGATAGTTCTCCTCCCCCAACAGCGAGGCGAGCTTGCTCACCGCCGGGTCGGGATGCTTGATGAAATGGTCGAGGAGGTTGTTGTTCCCTTCCTGCACGAGGGTGACGGCCTCTTCGAGGATGCCCTGGCACACGTCGTCGAGGAGCCGCAACCCGTCTTCTTGGAGGTCGTAGTAGATGTATTCGGCCACGGTGAGGTCGTAGGTCTCGCCGCCACCGCCATCCAGTCCACGGAATGCCGTCTCTTCCCCATGCCTCAAGACCATCTGCACGAGGAGTTGCTCAAGTTCCCTTGTCACCTTCGCCGCCGCAGGTGGACCCGCCTGTTGCACGGTCGGGGGCGCCTCGCGCTCCTCCCTTGCCTTCTCGCGCTCCTCTTGTCTGGCTCTCTCCTCCCTTCCGCTCCTGATGAACTTGTTCATCTGGTTGATGAGCGTCTGCTCGGCGATGCCGGTACGCTGCGAACAGTCCTTGACGTAGGTTGCCCTGATGATGGGGTCCTTCACCTCGCTGATGCTCTTGACGATGCTCGAGATGGCCTCCGCCCTCTTCACCGGGTCGTTGACTCCCTTGAGCATGACTTGCGTCTTGAACTCCATGAAGTCGGTCTGGTGACTCGCGATGTATTCTTTGAAGTCGCTGGCGGTGTGCTTGCGAGCGAAGCTGTCGGGGTCGTCGCCGTCGGGCAGGAGCAGCACCTTGATGTTCATCCCCTCGGCGAGCATCATGTCGGTGCCTCGCAAGGCGGCGTGTATGCCGGCCTCGTCACCGTCGTACAGCAGCACGACGTTCTGCGTGAAACGATGGAGGAGCCTTATCTGGTGCACGCTGAGGGCCGTGCCGGAGTTGGCCACCACGTTCTCTATGCCACATTGGTGCATGGAGATGACATCGGTGTAGCCCTCCACCATGTACACGCAGTCCTCTTTCGACATGGCCTTCTTGGCCTGGTAGATGCCATACAGCTCGTGGTCTTTGTGATAGACCACGGAGTCGGGAGAGTTGACATATTTCTGCGCCACTCCCTTGGTGCGTGCGTCGAGCAGCCTGCCGCCGAAAGCGGTGACCTTCCCTCCCACGCCAATCCATGGGAAAATGACCCTCCCGGCGAAGCGGTCGTAGAGCGAACCGTCATCCCTCTTGACGCACAGTCCGCTGAGTGCGAGGTATTCGTCGTTGTCGTGAGAGGGCGAAACCGAGGCGGAACTTCGCAATGATGTCGTCGCGGAAGCCTCGTGAGCGGAAATAGGCCAGTCCGATGGCCTTCCCGTCGGGGTCGTTGAGCAGGTTGTCGTTGAAATAGCCTGCCGCCCACTCGTTGACGATGAAGATGCTCTCGCGCTCGGTCTCCTGCCGCCGCTCCTCCGGGGTGAGCTCGCGCTCCTCCACGTCGATGTTGTACTTCTTCGCCAACCACTTCAGCGCCTCCGGGTAAGTCATCTGCTCATGCTCCATGATGAAGTTGGCGGCATTGCCGGCCTTCCCGCATGAGAAGCACTTGTAAATGCCCCTTGCCGGTGAGACGGAGAACGATGGTGTCCGGTCGTTGTGGAAGGGGCACAACCCCTTGTAGTTCGCCCCGCTTTTCTTCAGCGTGACAAACTCTGAGACGACATCCACGATGTTGGCGGCGTCCATGATGCGGTCTATGGTGCGGCTATCTATCATTTCTAACCGACAAATGTACGACAAAATTTCCCATTCACCAAGGAAATATGGGATAAGAAATGTTAATTTCACTTGTCGCCACTGTCTCACCCATAATATACCCGCCCCGACCGTGGATTCTATCAAAAGGAGCTTGGGGAGTAAGGACCTTAGGGTCTCCCTCCCCCGGTGGCCTTGTCACCGGGGGAGGGAAAAACTATCGTGCCACTTTTCTTGTGATGGTGCTTCCGTCGCTCATGGTGACACGCATGAGGAAGATGCCGTTGATTGGTGTGGTGACGCGCTCTCCGGCGAGGGAATAATACGCTACGCGTACGGGCGTGGTGGCAGAGGAGAAGGCACTGTCCATGCCGTCGGCGCCTCCCTCAAAATATTCGATGGCGATGATGACACACTGCTGCTCGCCGGTGTTCCTGAAGGTGATGGTCTTTTCCAGGTTGTCGAGGTCGAAGCTGACGCACGACGGGTTGGCAGTGTCCTTGGAGGGCTGGAGGATGACCGACTCCGCCTCGGTGTAGGTCTTTCCTCCCACGGAGGCCCAATAACTGGTCCTGTTGGGCGTGGAGACGTTGGTGTAACTCCACAGCGTGATTTTGGTTGCCTTTGCCTTTTCCGGGAGGAAGATGGTGTTTTCCGCTCCGTTGGAACACTTGATGGTGGTTCGTGTGAGCGTGTTGCCGTTATACACCACATTGATTTTGTCGGCTGCGCTGTAGTATTTCTCCAAATTGCCAGTGACCACCATGGAGAATCCCTCCGCGTCGTCGTCCACCACGCCGACGAGCATGTTGTTCACCCCGCTGTTGTCGTAAGAGTCAGTGGACATGTTGCCCCATGTGAGAAGAGCTGTTTTCTTCTCGCCTGAAGGTCCGGGCCCCGGGTCAGGCTCGACGTTGGGGTTGTTCTCGCCGCCCACCACCTTGATGATGCCGGCGGTGTAGAGTTGGCTGAGGTCCCATGTCTGTCCCTCACCCGGTATTTCCGGCATAATTTGTGCGAACGTGCCGTTGATGCTCTTCGCGTCGAAGACGATTTGCAAGATGGCTCCCTCGGCCAATGTCACATTCCCCTTGACGGCAATGGTGTTGCACGCCTCACGGTTGGCTGGGATGCTGACGATGCCACCCTTCTGTACGGAAAGCGCCCCGCCGAGGGTGAGTTTCTTGCTGTCCACTTCCTCGTCGCCCGGCTGTATGGCACCCTCTTCCTTGATGGTGACAGCCCCTGCCACGGAACCAGTTCCTGCGAGCGTTGCCGATGCGTTGACGGTGACGGCCCCGGTGCCGTTGTTCTTCCCGTTGACGATGAGTTTGCCACCGTTGACGATGGTGTATCCCTTGTAGATGTTGGTGCCGGTAAGCCTCCAGTACCCATCACCCTCCTTGATGATATTGGTGGTGCCGTCATACTTGGATGCCGTACTGCTGGCGCAGTTGTCGATGACCCCCTTGAAGGTCTCATCGGTGTTGGCCCCTCCCACGTGCCAGGTCATGGTGTGCCCGGCTGTCTGCTTGCTGCTTCCGCTAAGGAAGGTTCCCGTGTCGCCGCTGAGCCCTCCAAGATACAGTTCGCCGTTGGTGGGCCAGTAGATGATTCTGGTGTTGCCCTTCAAGTAGATGGAAGCATTGGGTATTCCGTTGTAGCTGCCGTTGTTGAGCATGAACTGCGCCCCATTGTTCGACGAGCCGGTGCCGTTGACGACGAGCGTGCCGTAGAAGCCCCTCCAGTCACCGTTGATGTACTCGCGCACCCAGTTGACCTCCCATTCCAATGCCCCGGTGCCGGTGACGTTGCTCTTGATGGAACAGTTGCGGCAGAAATACACCTTTGAATAGGTGTCGGGTGCCACCTCGATGGGGAAGTCGTAAGTGGAGTATGTGTCGTTGGGGTCCTGTGTGCGGAACTCCCCACCGGCGAGGACGAGCTTGGATTTTCCGAGCGTGCATATCTTGTCGCTCCACAAAGTAGAAACGCCGTTGAGTTTGAGCAAGCCACCCTTCACCGTGGTGGGACCGCCGTAGCTGAAGAAGTCCTTCGTCTTGGGTGCGAGCGTTCCGGCGCCGTTGAGGGTGAGGCCGGCCTCTCCCTCCATCTTCCCCGACATGGTGAGCGTGGTGTTGGCATTCTGTATGTTGAGCTCCGTGTCCTTGTAAATCATGGCACTGCGGTTGGTGGACGTGGTGGCTCCGATGTATCTCCATGTACCGCCATACCACACCCAGTTTTGAGCGTACTCCAAGCTAGCTCCGATGGAACTGACAGCACCGCCGTCCTTGAGCGTGGGTATGACCACCTCTCCGCCACGTATCACGGTGGCTCCGGTGTAGTCGTTGTTGGTGGCGAGCGTGAGTTTCCCGCTTCCTGCCTTGTTGACCGAGGCGGCTCCAGTGATTTTCCCGGAACCGGAGAATGTGGTGCTGGCCGCCCCCTTGACGACAACGGCCTGTGGTGCCACGGCCTGTGCGAGCGTCACCGTGGCATCCTCTTCACCATTGAAGAGCACCTTTCCCCCGTCGGCATAGACGCCCTCAAGCCATGCCTCCGTGGTGGTGTCCCATGTGTTGTCGCCGCCTTTCCAGGTGTAGTCGGGCTGGTAATTGTCCACATCCACCATCTCCACCTGCTCCTGCATGGTTTTCACCGTTGCCGTGGCGTACTCGGAAGCCATGTCACCCTTGTATGCGCAAACGCGCACCTTGTAAGCCGTGGCGGGCTCCAATCCCTGTGCGATGACCGCCGTGGTGGCACCAGCCCCAGTGCGGGCCACCTCCACGAAGGCGCCGTCTTTCTCCACCTCCACGATGAAGCCTTCCTCGCCCTCCGTCCAGTCTCTCCACTGCAAGGTGATGGTGGTGGGTGTGGCGTCGGCCTGTCCGAGGAGTTGTGGTGCGCGCAGGAATGCGTCCACGCTCTCCGCCGTGATGCTGTTGATGTAGTTCTCTATGTTGGCATATCCGTTGGCAGCCTTGGCCATGGCGTCGTTCTTGGCAGGGTCGGTGCCGTTGGCCGTCTCCCATGCGTCGGGCATGCCGTCCTTGTCGGTGTCGGTGCGAGCATTGCCGCCCCACACCTTCCAAGTGGAGGGCTTGCCGTATGGCATCACATCCTCCGTGGAGATGATGACGCCGTCGGTGCCAAACGAGCGGCACTCATCCACCATGTAGCAGTCAGTGTAGTCGCGGTGTGGCAGCGAGGCGCCCACGGTGGGCAAGAGGTCGTCGAGCAGCGTGGTGGCCTTGACGATGTCAAGTTCCGGGTATGGGAATGGCGTGG
This sequence comes from uncultured Prevotellaceae bacterium, assembly GCA_902792855.1. Taxonomy (GTDB): domain Bacteria; phylum Bacteroidota; class Bacteroidia; order Bacteroidales; family Bacteroidaceae; genus Prevotella. The sequence continues at coordinate 21,979 of CADBBP010000027.1, read as the reverse complement.
AGCGGAAGGTGGGGCCACCCCCATATTCGCTGTTGGGGATGAGGTAGGGATTGAATGCCCCGTCCTTGTTTTTGTCCTGCCAGTTGTCGTCGGCGTAGATGTTGAAGTCGCTGTTGCCGGAAGTGCAGGCGTCCCCACCGCCGGCGGGGCCGTTGATGAAGAGGTTGCCCTGGGTGTTGGCATAACTCTTTCCCTGTGAGTCGCCACCCATGAGATAGCATCCGTTTTTCCAGTTGTAAACGATGTTGTTGACATACTGGTGTGCGCCCTTCACCTTGTTGTTTCTCGTGGCATTGTCGCAGTAGAAGTTGCGGTAAAGGGTGATGCTGTCGGCCTGGATGAGGCCGCCGGCGGAGTGTGTGAGAAGTCCCTGCCCGAAGACGCAGTTCATCAGCGTGATGTTGTGCAGGTCTCCCTTCCCGTCGGGGTTGATGGAGAACACCTCGTCAAGTCCCCACGCGAAGGAGCAGTGGTCGAAAATCATGTTGGTGCCCGAGGCGATGCCTGCACAATCCTTGCCGGAGGCCCCCCCCTTGCCCATCCGGAAGCGCATGTGGCGCACGATGATGTTGGAGGCTCCTGAGAAAGAGACGCCGTCTCCATAGACGGTGATGCCCTCTCCCGGAGCCGTCTGCCCTGCCACATAAAGGTTTTTGGCGAAGACGATGCGGTCGTTGATGTTGATGACACCGGCGACGTCGAAGACGATGATTCGGTTGGGCTGGCTCACAGCGTCGCGCAAGGAGCCGGAGCCAGTGTCATTGAGATTGGTCACGTGATAGACGGTTCCTGTGCGCCCGCCGGTGGCGAAGCGCCCCCACCCCTGTGCACCGGGGAAGGCGAGTTGCTGTGCCGCAGCGGGAAGTGCAAGGACGACAGCCAAGGCAAGCAACAATGTTTTGGTAGATTTGTTCATGATGCGTATGGATTGTTTTTGATAATTCAAATTGCGATGCAAAGATACGAAATACCAAGCGAAAAAACAAGACCAATCGCGACCATTGAAGAAAAATGACAACTTTTTTGGCAAGTTCACATAAATGCACTAACTTTGCTGACGCAAAGAAAAACTGCGTAACCTAATAATAGAAAAAATATGAGTCCTGTTTTCCGACGTGAAAATGAATATGTTTTTAAAATATATTCTAACGAGGAGGAACGTATGCACATTCACGTGCTCTTCGGTGGCCATGAAGCCAAGTATTGGCTGGAGCCACGAGTGGAATTAGCAAAGAATACAGGCATACCCGAACATAAGTTGAACGAAATCAAAAAAATAATAGAGAAATATGCAGACAGTTTCAAAAGACAATTCCAGCAACACATCGGCAAGCGTATTGATGATTAATGCGGAGGGCATCATGCTTTCGGTATGTGGGCACGATTATTTTCTGTCGTACAATCGCATCCCTTGGATGCGAGACGCTTCCATCCGCAGTGTTCTCAACGTGCAAATGTGCGGCCCTGAAGCCATAGAGTGGCCCGACCTTGACGTTGACCTTGAAATTGACAGTCTCCGTCACCCTGAACGCTATCCACTCATCATCAAGCGAAATCAGTTGGACTTCGTGGCGATGCAAAAGTAATAAACATCATCATAGGAATTGGAAAAGAGAAGAAAAATTGGCCTCTGGTTTATAACAGCCTTGCTCTTCCCCTTCATCTTCTGCAGCATAACCTCATGCTCCGACGATGATAACGACAACAACAAGAAGAGCTACAAATACCTATATGCGTCCAACGAGCGCGAGAACACCTCCTTGGCCGACCGTGAGAAATATGCCCCTTACGGTTGGCGCTTGGAATGCCTCACCGACGAAACGATGCCCAAGAACCACCGCACCTGTCTCGACGACTTCAAGGAGCGTGACGTCATTCCCGGCTACGCCCCTGACTACATGCCCTCCATCAAAGGTTTGAAAGAGCTGAAAGCCAGTGCCAGCGCCAACTTCTCCTCCTCCGGCTTCGACGGTCTGCTATCAGCATTGCGCAAGCTGCACCAAGGCCCCATCACCATCGTGGACTTGCGCTCAGAGACACACGGCTTTTTCAACGGCATGCAATTGTCACATTACGGATTTCAAAACTGGGCCAACATCGGTCTGAGCCTTGAAGAGACGATGGAAAAGGAGCATGCCGAAATCCACAGTGCCATGGGCAAGGTCATCATCGGGGCAACCATAGACAGCGACAACAACTACGTGCCCATCGACCCCATTGACATCAACGTGAGCACCGCACAGACAGAAGGCGAGGCCTGCGCACTTCGTGGTGTGGGGTACATCCGCTTCAACTCGCTCGACCACGCATTCCCAAGCGACCGCAACATAGAAAGGTTCATCAGTTTCATACAGTCGCTGCCCGACAACATCTGGCTGCATTTCCACTGCAAGGCAGGCAAGGGACGCACATCCACCTACCTCACCATCTTCGACATGCTGCGCAACCCCGACCTCTCCCTTCGCGATGCCGCCTACAGACAGTACAAGCTCGGTGGGGAATTCGTCCTCGACGATGGCAGCAAACCAAACGAGAAAGAATGGAAAATACCCTTGAAACAAGAGAGGGTGGAAATGCTTCAATTACTGGAACAATACATCAAGGAAAACCGCAAAAACAACTACGCCGTGAAGTGGTCGGAATGGAAGAAAAAGTTCCAATAGAGAGGCACACCGCCTATGACCACTCAAAAGCGTTATAACGATATAACGATAATACGTCATAACGTTATTCCGTAATACCGTCATGACGGAATAACGGAATAACGGAATAACGAAATAACGAAATAACGTCATAACGACAAAAAATCCTCCCCGGCCGGGGAGGATTTTTTATTGATGCGCCAAGGAGAATTATTTTACAATCACCTTGTGCGTGGTGACAGCTCCGTTGGCGTAGGTGCGGCGGATGATGTTGACGCCCTTTGCCATGGTGGAGACACGTGCGCCACCGATGGTGAAGATTTCCGTGCGAGTGATGTCGCCGGCGGGGATGAGCGTCATGATGCCGTCGAGGGCGTCCTCGGCGTATTGCTTTGACTTCTCGCCGTTGTTCATCAGGTAGATGTCATAAATCTGTCCGCTCGACTTGGCGGCGGTGTGCAGGATGCGCACATAGACTTGGTCGTTGCCCTCGTAGGCCAACTTGGTGCGCTTCCAGTTGCGCTTGATGAGCGAGTAGTCCACATCGCCCAACTTCGTCCAGTTCTCGCCGTCGGCCGACACCTCGATTTGCATGGTGGGGATTTGGCCCTCGTTGCCGTTGCCGGCATAGACGATGACATCAAACGGAGCCTGCCACTTGGCCACGGTCTCCAGGCTGGCGTTGAACGGGCCGTCGCTCGGCTGCTTGCCGAAGGTCAGGGCGTTGGCAGTGATGCCGATGGAGTCGTTCACACCGATGGCATCCTCTGCGCTGTCCGGGTTGCGCATGGATGTGTCGCCGATGTTGTAGCCCAAGTTGAGGCTCTCCCATGTCATCACCTGACCGCGAGACTTGCACACCCAGTCGCCACCGACGAGTGTCTCAGGAGGCAGCGGGTTGTAGATGATGGAGTCCTGGCCTTCGGAACCCACGACCACCTCCTTGATGGAGTTGGTGTCGTAGTAGAGGCCGGCGTTCTTGCCCCATGTGAAGAGGTAGTTGGCGTTGATGATGGCGCCAGAGTCGTCGGTCTGCTGGCCCTTGCCCTTCCAGTCGTCGGCGTTGGCGTCGAAGTGTGCCATGATGTCCCAGCGCACGGTGTTGGCGTTGAAGCCATCGACACCGACGAACTTACCCGTGACATCGGAGGTGAGGAAGTCGTCGCTGGCAGCGAAAGCATAGATGGTAGCCGGTTCGGTGAGCACCACCGGTTCGGTGTATTGCTTGGCCTCTGTCAGCGTGGTGGTGTTGCGGAAGCTGTAATAAACATTGGCACCCTCCGTCGGGCATGTGATGGTGACGGTGGACTGTCCGGCCTCACGGGCCACGGCGATGACGGGAGCGGCAGCCTTGCCCATGATGGTGACGGCAGCCTCAGCTATCTCACTGTCGAGGTAACCGTCGCCCACGCCGAAGGCCTTGACGGTGCAAGGCTGGGTGACAGCGAACGGCCCTTTGTAAAGAATGCCCCCCGCCGTTGTCGGATCTGAGCCATCTGTTGTGTAGTAAATTGCAGTGGAATTAGCAGCAGTGATAGTGACAATAGTCTGTTTGTCCTGCTTGTCCTGCTGTATATTGGGCTTGCTCACGGCGATGACGTTGTTCTTGGTGGAAGCCACGGCGTAGAGAGCCTGTGAGGGCAGGTTCACGATAGCCTCCTCAGCGACATACATCATGTCTTCGAGGGTGAGCGGGAGGAGCATGTAAGCATTGCGCGTCTTGTTGTGGACGTGCATGGCCACCACGTCGCCGGCTTTGGCGAGGATGGCGTCGTTGGCGAAGTATTCACCCAGTTCCACACCAGTAATGCCACCAGTGGTGAGCAGTTCGATACCGGCATCGGTGTCGAAATTCTCAAAGGCGGCATTTGCAGGGTCGGTGATGGTGAGCACGTTGGTTTCAGTCTTCACAGCCTTTCCATAACCCAATGCTTCGTAGAGGTTGGGGTTGAGGTTGAGCACCGGCACGAAAGCGATGGCCTGCTTGATGACGGGGAGGTAAGCGTTGTCGGCGGCGATGGTGGGACTGATGACGATGGCGTCATAAGCCTGCAGTTCAGCAGCCGTGGGCTGAGTAGCAGCCACGTCGATGTCGGTGACGTTGAACTTGCTGTCACCGCTGATGAAAGCATACGCGAAGTCATCGGCATTGCTACCGCTGAAGAGGTAGCCGATGTTCTTGGCATCCTGCACAGGAGGCTCGTCGCCCTCGCCCACGGTGATGTAATAGATGTGGCATCCGTTGGTGTTGTAGATTTGGATGTTGTAAGTGCCATCGTCATTAGGCGTGTCAGTAGCGTCGGTAGGCACCAACCATTCCTGGTCGGTATAGGCAGTCGGCGCAGCCACGTCGTTGCCATCGGGGCCCTTCAGCTGTGTACCGGAGGTGCCAAAGCCGAGGTAAAGGTTCACGCCACGGGCATCGGTGTTCTTATGCGACTCCACACCCATCTTGATGATGGTTCCCGGGGCCACGTGGGGGATGACGAAGTAGTTCTTCTTCGAACCACCCAACCAGAGATAGGAGGCTCCTGCATAGGGACCGAAACTGCTGGCGGCATTAGGCTCCTGATAGTTCACGGCGATGGCCAACGAGCGGTCGGTGGTGTTGGTGTAGAGAAGTCCTTCCAACTCAGCAATCGGCTCTCCGTTGGCTTGGAGGGTAGCGCCTTCGGATGTTCCCTGGTGGGTCACCTCCCAGAAACAGTTGTCCTTGGAGACTTCCGTAGGCTCCGTGGCGTCCTTCTTCTCAACGTCGGACCAAGCACCCGTTGAAGGACCCTTGGCCGACTCCGCCTTGAGGTTTTCTACAGTCTTGGCACTCCACTTGGTGAAGTCCCATGACTTACGGTAGCTCTCCTGGGCACTGACGCTCATTGTCAGCGCGAGGAGGAATGTCAAAGTAAAGATTTTTTTCATAATGGTATTTTTTAGATTGGTGAAAAATCGAGGGATGATATATAGGATGGAAGAGGATGAAAGAGGATGAAAGAGGATGAAAGAGGATATAGAGGCTATAGGGGTCATGGGGGTGGTGCCCCCCATGACCTATCTAAACTGCAAATCGAAGGGCACCCAGTATGCCCCCTCCATGATTTTGGCACGGACGGAAGCGGCGAGTGCCTCGTTGGTGTATTTGGCACAGACGCGGTCGGCGACGATGGCGGGGTCGTTGTATCTCACGGCCATTCTGTTCATGAGAGGATAGACTTTGCCCTCGGCGGCAAACTCGAGCATGGCCTCGTTGAGGATGGCCATGTCGTTGTATCTGAACGTGCCGGTCTCTCCCAGTTCGTGGGTGTTTTCCTTCACGTCCCTTGGCACGAGGCCGGTGAAGCATCCCCTGATGCCCATGGAGGGGTATCTCCTGGTGCCCCAGTTGGCCGTTCCCGTCCAGTCGCACTTGGTGGGGTCGACGGTGCTTGCAAAGCCCTCCCATTCCGGCAGTCCGGGGTGGAAGCAGTTGTCAGCCTCTCCCGCCTTCACTCCAGAGTTGAACACGGCGTTCATGGCAATGAAGCGCTTGAGGTGGTTGAGCGCCTCGCAGAGCATCATGTGGTATTGCGTAGCCCTGTAGATGTAGATGTGGCAGTCGTCCTGGTAAGCATTGACACGCGCCGAACTTCCCACGGGTCTGAACTTGGCGATGTAGTCCTGTCCGGAAGAGTTGCCGAAGATGCATTTGTATCTCGTGTCGGACGTGGTAGCCCCCGGGTTGAAGTTGGGGTCGGTGAAACGTGCCTTTCCGTTCTCCGAAGGCCTGAGCAGATACAGGTTGGGATACTCGTTGGAGAAATGCTTGAGCAGCGTGTTTGTCTGGTTGTTGGTGTAGTCGTAGATGATGGCGGCCACAGCCTCGTAGGGATAGGGCTGACTGTTGTTCCAGATGGGCGAGTAGTGACCCGGTGTAGCCGCCGACGGCAGCCAATAGACGTTGGAGCCCGGGTCAGACGTGACGTTGATTTGCTCACCAAGTGCGGCGAGGATGATGTCCGCAGCCTTCTTGTACCACGTCGTGGCGTCCTGCGAGGCGGCATCGAGGATGGCACCCTTCCACAGGCACAATTCGGTGTATAGTCCAGCATACGGCGGTGTCATGTAGTTCCACTTGCGGTACTGGCTGCTTGCGAGACTGACGCTGTGCGTGGGGTCGAGCCACTCATACCAGTCGATGTCCTTGTTGGAGGCCACTCCCTCGAAGCCTTGGTCGAGCGTGCTGATGCACTTGTCGATGAGTTGGTCGAGTTGGAGGAGTTGGAATTTGTCACCCGACTTGATTTCCGTGACCTCGGTGATGGGGTCGTCGAACCACACCGCCTTTCCATAGATTTCGGCAAGTGTCTTGTAAGTCCACACCTTCACCCTGAGTGCCGAAGCGACGAGAGCCTCCCATGCGTCGGTGTTGACGTTGGGCCTTGACTTGTATTCCCGCATGTTGTTGAGGTAGTCGTTGCATGCGATGACAACCTCGTAATATCCCTGCGGGTTGGCGTAGGAGTTGGTCTGCAGGTTCTGGTCGTAGTTGTAAAGGGCGATGAGTTCGTTGGTTGACTCATCGGCCGGCTCCACGAGTTCACCCCTTGTCTCGGTGAGGAGGATTTCCTTGTCTCCTATCTCCTGCATCTTGGTCATGATGCCCAGATAGCCGGTGTACATCTCGGTGTTGCTTGTGAAGCCGTCCTCTCCGTTGAACTCATCCTCTGTCTCCGGGTCCCAGAAGTCGGAGCATCCCGCCAACATTGCGATGCATGCGATGGCGCATGCTATTCTAAAGAATGGATTGATATGTTTCATGTCGTTATTCTGTTATCGGTTATTAGAATCTGAGGTTGACTCCAAACTTGACCGCCCTTGGGGCCGTGGCCTTGGCGTAGTCCACGCCTTGCATGAGCGGACTGTAAGAATAGGAGAATTCAGGGTCGAGACCGAGGTAGTCGGTGATGCAGAAGAGGTTTTGCCCTGTGACGAAGAGCGTACCACCCTGGATGAAGTTCCACAGCGGTTTGTTCCAAGCATAGCTGAATGTGACGTCCCTCAACTTGATGTAGCTTGCATCCTCTATCCACCTGTCGCTGAAAGCGTTGTTTCCCACGCGGTCGTTGTATCTCACTCGTGGTATGTCGGTGTCCTGTCCCTCCATGAGCCATCTTCTGTTGACGGAAGAAGCTTGGTTGGAGAAGTCGCTTGCAGACTCCGTGACCCTCCTCACGGCGTTGTATGCGTCGTTGCCGCTTGAGAAAGCGAATGTGAGGTCGAGTGCGAAGTTCTTGTATTCGAAGCGTGTGAAGAAGGAGCCGAAGAGGTCGGGAGTGGAGGAGCCTATGATGACACGGTCGTCGCTGTCGATGACCCCGTCGTTGTTGACATCTTGATAATGGATGTCACCGGCCTGGAATTTCTGTCCGTTGGCGGTGAGGTTGGCAGCTTCCGCCTCCGCCGTGGTCTTGAACACCCCGAGCGACTTGAGTCCGTAGAAAGCGTATGGGTTCTGCCCCACCCTTGTGATGACCTGCGCGCCGTCGTTGAGGGTGGTGACAATCTCGTTGAGCGTACCGAGCGAGTTGACCTTGTTGTCGAGCGTGGAGAGCGTTCCTCCGATGGTCCATCTGAAGTCCTTGGTGTAGATGGGCGAGACGGCGAGCGACAGCTCCAAGCCATTGGATTTCAGTTCGGCCTCGTTGTTGTAGTACAGACTTGAGCCGAGGATGGGCGAGCGGTTTCCAGAGATGAGCACGTCGGTGGCCTTCGTGCTGAAGTAGTTGGCCCCGATGATGATGCGGTGGTGCAGCAAGGCCGTTTCAAGGCCGAAGTTGAGCGTCTGGTCCTTCTCCGCCTTGATGGCCGTGCTTGGCACGTTGGCCCTTACAATGCCCGAGATGGTCTGATAGGGGTTTGACGTGTAGTAGTATTTTCCGAATTTTGACGAGAAGCGGCTGTTGCCCGTCATGGTGACATTGGCATGGACATTGAGTTTGTCGAGCCATTCCGCCGTACTCAGCGCGGGGAGGTTCTTTGCCATGAAGACAACGTCGGCTGCCGGGTAGAGCGTCATCCTCGTGGCGTCCTTCCCCACCGACGAGGCGCCGTCGAAGGCCGCCGTCAGCCCCACCTTGACGAGGTTTTGGAAAGTCCAGTCGGCGTGCGCATAAACGTTCATCCAGTTCCACTTGTTGTTGTAGCCGGAGAAATATCTGCCGAGGCTCTGTGCGTCGCCGAGCGTCTGGTAGAAGTCGTTGTTGGAGTTGCGTCCGAAACCGGCATCATACTCATAAGACGTGGTGACCGCCTGCCATCCAGCGTTGATGTTGAACTTGTGCTGCTCGCCGATGTTGATGCGGTATGCGGCATTGGCGTTGTAGTACATGTTGAAGGTGTGGTTGGTTCCCACCCTGATGGTGTTGTCGGCCTGTCCGTACTGGTCGAAGAGCGGCACGATGTCCTGGTTGTTGATGCCGGGAATGAAAGCCTCCTCCTGGTTGTAGTTGTAGTACATGCCCACGATGCCGTTGATGGTGAGGTTCTTGACGGGGTTGTAGATGAGCTGTATCTTCAGGTTCATGTCATACTGCCTGTTCTTCCCCGACATCGTGTTGACGAGCGAGAGGGGGTTGCTGACAATGAAGTCCTCGTTTTCGATGGCACCGAACCAATAGCTTGCGTAGGTGTTGATGAGGTTTCCATACATGTCGCTCTTGAAGGGGCTGAGCAGAGGAGCCTTTCGGTAAGCAGCGAGGAGCGGATTAGTCTCGCGGGACATTCCCTGCTCCTGGTATTGACCCTTGAGATACGCCGTGTTGATGTTGGCCCTGATTTCAAACTTCTTGCTGACGAGCACCGAGGCGTTGATTTGAGCATTGTATCGGTCGCTGTTGGTGTTCTTCAACGTTCCCTGGTCGCCCATGTACCCAAGGGAGATGTTGTACTTGGCGATGTTGTCACCACCCTCCACACGGAAGAGGTAGTCCATGGTGGAACTGTTCCTGTAGATTTCATCCTGCCAGTCGGTGTCGTATTGGTAGAGGTACGACTTGTTGGCGTTGGGGTCGGAGAGGAAGTTGAAGTCATTGAAGAAGGCCTCCATGTTGGGATAGTAGGTCAGTCCGATGTCGCTGAGGTAGTTCTTGTACTCCGAAGCCTTCATGAGCGGCACACGCTTGGAGTTCCAGTTCATGCCGGCGATGGCGGAGAACGAGATGCGCGTGTTCATGTCCGACGAACTTGCCTGGTCGGTCTCGATCATGATGACGCCGTTGGCACCCATGGAACCGTATGCGGCGGCCTCCGCCCCCTTCAGGACGGTGATGTTTCGAATGTCGAGGTTGTTGAGCGCCTGGAAGAAGGAGCGCGAATACCCACCGATAATCTGACTGAGGTTGGCGTCGGGCATGTAAGGCACACCGTTGATGACGATGAGCGGTGCGTTTTCAGCCACGAGGGAGCGCACGCCCCTGAGTTGGAGGAAAGCCCCTTCACCTGTCATTCCGCTCTTGTTGGTCACCTGCAGTCCTGCCACCTCTCCCTGGAGGGCGTTGTCGATGGAGAGCGACCCAAGCGCAAAGTCCTTCCGGTTGATGTTGGTCATGCCGGTGGCAGCCGGGTCTCCCTGGGTGGTGGCGAAGGGTGTGACGGCAGTTTCATTGTATCTCGTCTTGTTCTCCTCCACGAGGTACACCTTGAGGTCTGCCGCCTGCGGGTCGTTGATGTATATGAGTCTCTGGTAGAAACCTCCGTGCCAGATGGTGAGCGGCGCCCCTTTCTTCACACCCTCGATGGTGAACGAGCCGTCGTCGGCCGTCCTTGCCGCGGTGCATCCCGGTGAGGTGACGATGGCGTCGCCAATGGGCTGGTTGGTAGATGAAAGCACCTGCCCGCTGACTTTCTGTGCCTTGGCTCCCGCCGCCGCCGTAAGCGTCAGTGCCAGGCATACGATGAGTTTGCTGATGGTATTGGTCATGTCGTATGATGTGTTCAAAGGATTAATAATTGTTGGCTGTAGGCCTGAGGCACCAGTGATGTATCTTCACGTTGGTTTTTCCAGCCCAAGTGGCGCATGTGAGTCTCATGACAATTCTCACCGGCGAGCCGTCGCCCTTGATGTCGGGTATGACAAGTTCGTCGAGCATCTGCCCTCCGTCGGTGTCGTAGTTGGCGGCCTTGCTGTTGCCTCCCACCTCTCTGACGTATGTGGCGTCAAAGCCCTCCGGGTGGGTGTTGGAGAGTGTGGTGCCGCGGTCGTAGTGGAACTCCGTCGAGGTTCCCCATGTGATGGCCCTTGTCTTTGCTATTTCCTGTCCGTCGGCGAAGACTGTGACAACGATGTCGAGGTTTTGGTTTTGCACGGACCCCATGGCAAAGCGGTAGGCACCCGGTGGGAAGAGCCATGGCCTGACGGTGCCGTCGTCGTTGAGCTTGATGGGGGTGAAGTCAAGTTGGAAGCCGTCGTCGTCAGCAATTTCCGATGGTTTGTCGAAGCGTATGATGCGGTTCTCATGGTAAGGCCACACGCCCGGCAGTGGCGACCATGCGGCCACCTCCGTGTTGCACTCCTTGAAATTGAGGTTGACCGCCTTGAAGAACTCCGCCTTCTGCTCGTCGGTGCAGTTCTCGTAGTAGTAGAAATAGTCCTTGAGCCTGTACATGAGGAGGTTGTTGGGCAGGTGCATCTTCTTCACCTTATAGACGATGCCGTTGGAGAGTTCGATGGGTTCCATGACGTCCACCTGCTGCACGTTTGTCCGCCATTGCGTTCCGAAGATGCTCTTGAGGTCCTGTTCCTCTGTTGTCTGCATCTGAGCCGAGGTGTATCTCCTTGCGAAGAAGGAAGTCTTGAGAATCCAGTCCTTCATGATGCTGTCGCTTCTTGTCATCTCCCATGCGTCGAGGCGTTGGTGAGCATCGGCGAGCGCGTCGTTGATGATGTTGTTGGACGGCAGGAGCATGGTGGCGGTGAGCGACTCGGAGTTCATGTCGAAGTTGACGTTCTCGAAGAATGTGTTTCGGTAGATGAAGACGGAGTCATAGACGGTGTTGCCCTGGTCGTTGACCCCGATGGCCTTTGAGTTGGCCCTGTCGAACTCCTTCCCTCCCGAGGCGAGCACCATCTCGCGGAAGATGGAGTAGTCATCCCCCAGGTCGTTGATGAAGTCGTAGAGCGAGGTGGGTGTCTCTATCATCTCCGAAATGACATAGATGTATCCCGTTGTCGTTTTCACCACCTCCTTGACAGCACCATTGTTGAAGAGGATGTGGTCGATGATGTTTCCCTGCAAGCCGATGGAGTCGATGGCCACGTTGACGTATTTCCCGTGCCACATCATGAGGCGCGTCCCGTCCTCGAGGTTTGCCGGGGAGATGGAGATGTCGCTGACGTGGGAGCGTGTGACGAACTCCGTCTTCTCCTCCGGAGACTTGAAGTGGTCGTTGGTGACGACGAGCATGGTGCTGAGCTGCCCCTTCTTCTGCAGTTCTTCGTAGATGCCCTGTGCCTGGAAGAGTTGGTCCATGCTTGAGAGGTCGCTTCGGCTCTTGATGTACTCGGCCGATGATATGTTGACGATTTTCAACTCGTTGTTGGATATGACCGTGTCGGAGTTCCCGTAATGGTTGTCGTCCTCCAGTTCGGAGCACGCTGCTGCGATGCCGAGGGCAAGGAGCATGATGAAGGTGTTTCTAATGGTCTTCATGTCTTTTCGGTCTTATGTTATTCAATGGGTGTGAACTTGATGTAGTCGAACTGCAGGCTGAAGTTGCTGTTGGTGCTTGCAGCCGGGTCGAGCACGATGAAGCTGAAGGTGTGCGACGCCGTCTCGGGGAATTCTATTTCCTCGTAGATGGTGCTGGTGTAAACGCCAGGCAGTGCACTTGGCACCTTGGTGTATGGAGCGTTGAAGACGGTGTACTCGTCCTTGTCGTCGAAGGCCATCTTCAGCATTCCTCCGTTACCGTCGGTCTGCTGCCGCATGAAGTTGTTTCCCGTCATGAAGATGATGGTCAACTCCACCTTGTATTTTCCCCTGACGATGGTGGGCGTGCGCATGGATGCCTTCCCCATGTAACCCAGGTTGAAGACGATGCGGTCGTGGTTGTTGGCATCCTTCATGTTGCTCCTGCATGTGACATAGTCGATGTCGCTGTAGTTGCGGTTCTTGGAGCCGGCTTCTCCCATCTCATACTCGAAGCATGTGGCAGTGGCCACGCGGAAGCGCTGCTCCGAAGCGGTAGGCTCTGCCGGCTGGTAGAACTCCGGATCCACCATGTTCTTGATTTCGGTGTAGTCTGCCAAGTCCCAAAGCACTGTGGCCTGCTTTGGCTCCCAGACGGGCATCCATCCGTCGATGTTGTGCAAGTATCCGTTCTTGCAGAGGATGTTGGAAGCCTCTGGTATGAAGCGAGCCGGCACGCCAGCATTGTTGATGACATACTTGTCGGCCTCCCTTGTAGCGAGACTGTCGTAGGTGACGGTGAAGACCTGGTTGGCAGCCGACGAGCTCCAGATGCGCGTTGCCTCCGAACCAGTCATGGCCCCCATCTCATCGGTGGTGTACTGGTTGGTGAGCACGTGATAGCCGACGTATTTCCTCAACAGCGAGTCATCAGCCAGCCCCTCCTCGTCGGCGGCCCTGAGCTGGCTCCTGAGTTGGTCGAGGGAGTTGATGCCGGCCTTGGCGAAGGTGTCATCGGTGACGTTGAGGAGTGTGAAATAGTAGTGAGTGACCACCTTCTGCCGTGCCTCGTTGAGCGTGGTGTCCTGAACGACGCTGAGTCGCCTCGCCCATCCCGTGGCTTGCAGGGCTTCGGCCATGATGGCCGACCTGCCCTCCTGCACCACGCGGTCAAAGACCGTCTCGACGAGCGGCGTCATGGCCTTGGACAGCACATACACCTTTCCGTTGTATGCGCTGAGCCCCATCTCCACGACATGCCCCTCATTGTTGAGAATGGCCTGTCCAGCGTTGAGCGAGTCGATGCTGATGTTGATGATGTCGCCGCTGAGGTTCTGCACCGACTTCTTCTGAACGAACGACTCGGGAAGGATGGAGTCCTTGACGGTGTGATAAAGGATGAACGCCTTGGCATATTCCGGAGAGAGTTGCTGGAGGCTGTCCACTCCCCTTCTGCGGTAGAACTCGTGCATGGCATCGTCGGTGGGTACGAAAGCCGTGAAGCTGATGCCAGACGACGACTGGTTGAGCGCGTTGAACATGTTGGCGTAGTTGAGCATCTTGACATACTCCCCATATCCCTCCTGCTCCGTGAGGAAGGTAGAGATGGGCGACATGAGTGTGGTGCTATAGACCTCGTCCTTGAACGGGTCGGTATTGATGTCGAACACGTCCTTGTCGCATGCGGCGAATGTGATGGCAGCCGCAGCGATGACGAAAGCGTGTCGTGTGAAAAGTCTCATGTATTTCATGCTTCGTTCCTTTCCTTACTTGGTTGATGAATAATAGGGATTTTGCTCGAGCAGTTTGTTGTGCTCCATATCAGCCTGCGGTATGGGCATGTACCACGCATTCTCATCCTGCAGCACGGAGCGTATCCACTGCTGGTTGGTGGTCTGGTTGCCCTCGATGACTTTGTTTTTGTTGATGAACTGTGCCTTGTATTTTCCTCCTGCCACTCTTCCGAGCCAGAGCAGGTCGTACCACCGCTTGCCCTCCGCCATGAACTCCATCTCGCGTTGGTCGAGGATCTCCTCGATGAGTGTCATCTCGTCGAGTTGGGAGATTTGCGCGGCGGCCTCCGGTGTTGCGGTGTCGATGTCCTTGAAATTGCCAAGCATGGCACGGTTGCGCACCCTGTTGAGAAGGTTGACGGCCTCGGCCCACGAGCCCTGCCCCTTCATGGTGAGCGCGAGGGCCTTCATGAGCATGACGTCAGCCACACGGTAGATGATGAAGTTGGCGTCCTGGTGAGCGCGTGCTCCACCAGTGATGTCCGGCACGTCGGTGCCGTAGTATTTCCAAATGTAATACTGGTTGGAGGCAGCCCACGCGTTCACCTGCCCGTTGTCAGGCACGTATGTGGCCATGAGCATGCGACCCATGCGTCCATCCTCGGTGAGACCACCGTCCTTGAGTGTCTGCGTCTCCTCCTTCATCCGCTCCGTGGCCCTTGTCGTGGGTCTTAGGGGTGTGGAGGCGTTGAGGGTGAAGAGTGAGTTGAAGTTGTTGGTCTGGTTCTGGGAATAGTCCCAGTTGAGTTCGAAGATGGACTCATTGCTGTTACCAGGATAGAACATGGTGTACCAGTCGTTGGTGTTGGTCATGAAGACCGGCCTGAAGGCGTCGGTGGCATTGAGCACCATGTTGCAGTATTCGATGCACTGGTCATAATCCTCGCTCCACAGGCAAGCATCAGCCATGAGTGCGTAGAGCGCCCATTTGGTAGCCCTTCCCTTGGTGGCCCATTCCTCCTCGTAGGTGCCCTTGGCGGCTCCTGTAGCGAGGGCGGTCTTCACATCCTCCTTCACTTGCGCGACGATTTGCTGCTCCGTGCTCTTGGCGAGGTCGAAACTTGCATTGTCGTTGACGTATGCCTGCATGACGAGCGGCACCTCCTTGAAGTTCTTTGCGAGGACGAGGTAGCAATATGCCCGGAGGAAATAGGCCTCGGCGAGGTGTGAGTTGAGAATGGACTCATAATAAGTGTCGTCCTTCACATCGGGTGCGTAGAGGATGACAGAGTTGGCCATTCCGATGACTTTGTAGAGGTTGGACCAGTCGCAAAGGGAATGGCTTGGCGTCATGTTGAAGTCCTGGAGCTTGGCATCGGAGGTGTTGATGGTGTAGATGGCTCCTCCGCGCAGTTCTCCCCACTTGATGAAAGTTGGTACACACTGGCGCATGTAGTAGTAGCCGGAAGCTATGACGGCCTCGACGTCCTCCTTCGACTTCCAGTAGTCGTCGGTCACCTGCTCGTTGTTGGGCAGCACATCAAGCCAGTCGTTGCACGACGTGGCAGTGGTGATGGTGAGTGCGCCGATAATCAGGGTGTATATGATGTTCTTCTTCATGTTCTTCTGTTTTAAAAGTCGAGGTTGATACCGATGGCGAATCTCCTGGAGACAGGCGTGGTGGCGTTGTCCCTGACGAGGCTTGTGGCTGAAGGCATGGAGACCTCGGGATCCTGTCCCTTGTACTTGGTCCATGTGAAGAGGTCGTACCCCGTTGCGAAGACGTTGAGTTTGCTGATGCCCCAGTTCTTGAGCCATTTCTTGGGGAAGTTGTAGCTCAGCGAGAGTGTCTTGAGACGGATGAACGATGCGTCCTCCACAAAACGGTCGCTACCGAGGTAGTTGTAGCCCATACCGT
This sequence comes from uncultured Prevotellaceae bacterium, assembly GCA_902792855.1. Classification (GTDB taxonomy): domain Bacteria; phylum Bacteroidota; class Bacteroidia; order Bacteroidales; family Bacteroidaceae; genus Prevotella. Next base: position 6,024 of record CADBBP010000027.1, on the reverse strand, counting down.
AGAGTGCCCTGGGGATGTCGGTCTGGTCGCCCTCGGCTCTCCACCTGTGCAGCACGGCAGTACTTTGGTTGTTCTTGCCGTACATGTTCTCGAGGGAGATGCGGGCACCGTTGATGACCTTCTGTCCGTAGCGTCCGTAGAAGAAAGTGGTGAGCGTGAGGTCCTTCCATCTGACTTGGAAGCCACCGCCTCCGAAGAACTTGGGATTGGCGTTGCCGAGATACACGATGTCGTTCTCATTGATGACACCGTCATGGTTGATGTCCTCATACTTGGCGTCGCCCGGATAGGTCTGCACGGTGCCGTTCTTCATGGTGATGACGTTGCCCTGCCAGTCGTACATGACATTCCCCATGGCATCGCGAGCATAGGTCTCGGCTGTGTTCTGATACACTCCGAGGTATTTGTAACCGTAGAAAGAACCCACAGGGGCATTCTCCACGATGCGCAAGGCGTAGTTTCCATTTCCGAAAGAGTAGTTGTCCATCACCCATGTGCTGGGCAGTTCCTTCACCTTGTTGACATTGCGGCTGACGTTGGCGTTGGCGGAGATGGTCCACACCTTGTTTTTCAGGATGGTGTATTCAAACCTGAGCTCCACACCCTTGTTGCTCATCTTTCCGGAGTTGATGTACTTCACGGAACTGTAGCCAGTGGATGCCGGTAGTTTGGTGTCCTTGAGGAGCATGTCGCTGGTCTGCTTGTCGTAATAGTCGAAGGTGAACGACAGTTTGTTGAACAACCTGAGGTCGATACCGAGGTCCATCTCCCTTGTCGTCTCCCACTTGAGGTTGTCGAGCTGCATGCGGTCGGGCGTGATGGCAGGCATGTCCATGTATTGACCGAGGCTCTTGTAAGCACCGAGGTAGATGGAAGCTCCCGAAGGCGAAGTGCCGGACCATCCGTATCCGAAGCGCACCTTTCCCTCGTTGAACCACTTCTTGAAGCTGTCGCTCCAGAAATGCTCCTGCTCAATGTTCCACGCTGCACCAAAGGCGGGGAATGTGCCCCATCGCTTCTCCTTGCCCATGGTGGAGTTGCCTTCGTGGTTGAGTGTTCCTCTGAGGATGTACCTGTTGTCGAATGAATAGACGGCCTGCCCGATGATGGAGATGGAGCGGCGCTCGGAGTTGCCGGAGCCGGACGATGCGACGACGCTTCCCACGACGGGGTCGCTGAGGTTGGCCGAAGCATTGCCGTAGGTGCCGCTGGTGTAGCTGAAGCTCTCGTTGTCGG
>CADBBP010000027.1:0-4677 GCA_902792855.1 uncultured Prevotellaceae bacterium | reverse complement strand
CCCGTTGCCTCCTGCGGCAGGAACTGCTTGTTCTTCGTGGTGCGCATGTTGAGGGAGACCCACCCTTGGTACTGGAGGTGGAAAGGGAAGTCGTATTGCAGGGTGATGGTCATCTTCTCATCGCGCTGCGTGGTCTTGTTGTAACCTTCCTTCACCATGGCCACGGGATTGTAGTTGGAAGAGTAAGACCCCTGGAAGTCCTCGTCGCGTGAGAAATAGACGTCCGTGGGCTTTCCCGTGGCATCGTCAATCCAATACGGACTGAGGTTTGGCATCTTTTGCATGGCGATGCTTCTCACAGACGAGAGCGCATTGGCATCCTTGTTGGTGTTGGAGAACGAGAAGTCTGTTCGCACACGCAGGCGGTCGCTGAAGTTGTAGGTGATTTTCATACCGGCAGAAAGACGTTGCACGCCCGTGCCCTTGGTGGTGCCTTGCTCGTCGTAATAGCCGAGGTTGAGCTTATAGACAGCCTTCTCGCCACCTCCCGTCATGGAGAAGTTGTTGTCGGTGATGATGGCGTCCTGCTTCACCGCACCGAGCCAGTCGGTATCGACATTGTACTCGTCGTAGTATCGGTATTGCGGGTCGTAGTTGATTTCAGGGTTGTTGAAGAGCATGTTCATCTCGTTGGTGGCGTTGCTGATGCCCTTCGCATTGGCTGCATTCCAGATGGCATCCTGCATGAGCGAGACATACTGTGCTCCGTTGAGCAGCGGGATGCTCTCCGGCTCCTTCTTGGCGGTGAACTTGGTTGAGAAGGAGAACTTGGTTTTTCCCATGGAGCCACGCTTGGTGTTGATGAGCAGCACGCCGTTGGCTCCCTTTGTGCCGTAGATGGCCGTTGCGGAAGCATCCTTGAGCACCTCGATGCTCTCGATGTTGGCCGGTGCGATATTGAGCAACGCTCCGAAATCCTCCTCGTTGGCGGTGGAGAAGTTGAAGTCGTCGGTGATGTCCACATCCTGCGGCACCCCGTCGATGACGATGAGCGGCTCATTGGAAGCACTGAGCGAACTTGTTCCGCGAATGCGAATGCTGCTCCTCGCTCCCGGGTCTCCTCCGAGGTTGATGTCGAGGCCGGCGATTTGTCCTTGAAGGGCTTCCTCTACAGAAGTGACGGGAGCCGTCTCGACGATGGACGAGAGGTCCACCTTCTGCACGGCGGAGGTCTGTTCGAGCCTTGAGATGCCCATTCCGTCGCGCCCTCCTCTTGTTCCTGTGACCGTCACCTCCTCAAGCATGGCCTCGCTTTCCAAGGTGAAATTGAGTTCCGTCTGTCCGTTGTAGTTGACGGTGACGGTCTTCATTCCGATGTAAGTGGCCCTGACCTTGAGGTTCTTGGCATCGGAGGGAACCTGCAGCATGTAGTTACCGTCGATGTCGGTGACCGCTCCTTGTATGTAACGGTTCTGGTTGTTGACAAGAACAACGTTAGCCCCGATGATGGGGTCTTCCGTGCCGTTGTCGAGTTTCTCAGTCACCTTTCCGGTGAGCACTTTCTCTTGTGCCATGGCAGCCATGGAGCACAAGAGCATGAGCAATATGATGAATGATTTGTTCTGTTTCATGGCGGTCATTATTAATATAAGGTGCCGTCTATAGGTTGCGGAAGGCTGTCGATGAACTGCATGCACCCGTCGGCGAAGGCGAATGGCAGGCAGTTGTATTTCATGCTGACGGCCGCGATATTGTTGTCTCCAATGCCTACGAACAACCGCCCGTCTTTCTCAGAGATGACCACCTGCTCCGTGCCCATGGAGTTGAAGGTGCCTTTGCACGAGGAGCCCGGGTAGGGGTAGCTGGTGATGGTGTTCATCAGCGATGAGACGAAATAATTGCGCAGGTAGTTGGCCAAGAGCGTCTTGTTGGTGTTGGAGAGGTTGCCTGAGATGGTGTAGTCATCGGCGATGGTGAGTTGCGAGCATCCGGGGATGTTGGCGATGCCAGCCTTGATGGCCTCGTTGGTTGGCACGAAGACGATGTATCGTGTGTCTTCGCTGGTGATGGACGGCAGTCCTCCATTCTGCACGAGACCGGCCTTCTGCAGGAGTTGTGCAAAGAGGTAGTACTCATAATTCTTGTCGTTGCCCACGGCGAGGCGGTGTGTCAGTCCGTCCCCGGAGGCCTCGGCGAAGAGCATTTGATAGTCGTATGCGTATGCCCTTCCGTTGCTCCAAGGCAAGCCATTGTTGGTGATTTCATGGAAATTGACGAAGGGGTCTCCCTGGTAGGTCGGGCTCAGCTGCTCGTTGAAGAGTGCGCTGGTGGTGATTCGCCCGTTGCTGACATACCAATAGTTGAACGCGGTGTTGGTCTCCACCACCTGTATCCCGTCGCTTTTCAGTTCTGCGATATTGGATGCGGTGTGCATGTTGACGATGCTGCGAGCCTGCCCCGAGCCCATGTTGGCGAAGTTGCCGTCCACGTCGCTATACACCTCGAGGTTTCTTCCCGCCGTGGTGGTGTTGAGGCGCATCTGCGGCTCGTTTTGGTTGAACTGGAGGTTGGATGGCACGAGTGTGACAAACTCCGACTTGTCCGACGCGAGCGAGAGTACGAGTTCGCTCTTGTCGAGGGCATACATGAAGCACTGGTAGGTGGTGTCACGGAAAGCGGGACCCACGACAGAGGAGAAGATGGCCGGCGCCTCCATGTCGTTCATGCCATAAACGATGCCATTCTCACAGAAGAGGCGGTCGTCCACCGCTGCGGTGTTGATGTTGACAGGCGTACCGTATGCCGTCTCCACAAGCCCTTTGTCTATTTCCTCGGGGAAGACGGGTGTCGTCTCGTCGGCGAAGGACTGCATGATGAAATATTGCAGGATGAGCGGGTCGAGGTCTTTGAGCGAGCGGTATCCGCTCTCCGGCTTCCAGTAGTTGGTGAAGAACTTGGCGATGGCCTGGTTGGAAGGAGCGAAGATGTTGTAGGCCACCCTGTCGAGCTGTTCCATGGCCCTCCAGCTGTTCACCGGCCACTCGCAAGCGATGTCTGGCAAAGCGCCGTGGCTGATGGTATAGACCACCTTTCCCACCGATGTGGTGACATCCTCGGATGCCGGGGTGAACTCAGCGTAGGTGTCGTAGAGGCTGATGAAGTCGCTGTAGTTGGGATTGGCCTTCAATGTGGCGTGTATGGTCTCGAGAGGCGCCACCACCTGGTTGACGTGGTAAAGGTAGCCATTGTCGGTGACAACAGCCTCCTGGTCGGTGACGGATGCGTTGGAGACGTTGAAGCCGTTTGTTCCCCCACCCCACTGGCTGCCCGGGTAGAAATACTCGTAGTTGCTCTTGGCATCGATGCCCTTGGTGGCGAAAAGCAGGTGGCTGAGAACAGGGAGGTATCGCTCATAGTGATAAACGGTGACCGTGGTATCGACACCGTTGAGTTTCCCCCTCATTTGCTCCATGTCATCAGCACTCCTGGTGCGGTGCTTGTAGTAAAGGCCGGCATTGACCTGTTTCTGCTCGTCGGTGGCCCCGTCTCCCTCATTGGGTCGGAAATTGACCATCTTCGCCCAGTCGTAGGCGTAATACATGAGATGATAGCCTACTGTTTTCTTGAGTTCCGCCGGGGCTTTGGCGTTCATGTCCTCCACGGAGGCATAGCCCCTCTGCTGCAGGAAGGTGCGCCAAGCGTCGTCGTCGGGAGCCATGACGGTCATGACGCTCTGGCCGTTGACAACAGGCTTGTAGCCAGTCAGTTCGATGGCCTGGAGGAAGAGGCTGTGATTGCCTTCGCTCTCCATGACCTCCCATGCGTTGCCCTTGAGCCATGATGGCGACTTGTAATGGTCATCATCGGCAATGTCATGACACGACACTGCGAAGAGGCTGGCAAGGACAAGGCAGAGCATTGTCTGAAGTGTACACTTGTTTGTCATTTAGGTTATTATATTGGTTTTTTGATTCATTTGGAATGTAGGAAAAGGCACTTGTAGAATGTCTGGGCGCTTCATGGCAGTTGTTTGCTCTTAACGCGCATTAATTTTGCAAAGATACTATTATTTTTTGATTTTTCTACATTTCAACGATAGTTTAACAAAAAAGGTTGTTCTTTTCCCATTTTTTTCGGTATATTGGCATGGAAACCGTTGATACGACAAACAAGCCACTTGATATTCCATAAATGCACAAAGTCCGACCACACTCGCGAACGAGGGGCCGGACTTTTGCGCAATATGAAATAATTAATATGATGAAAGTGCTTACCTGATGCGGTCCATGTCACGTATGAGTTTGTCATCGTGCTTGATGCCTTTTCTGGCCAGGAAATACAGCACGATGGAAATGACGGGAATGCATGCTGCAAAACGGATGGTGGCACCCTCCGTCTGCTCGTCTGCCGCCTTGAAATAGACGAGTGCTCCATAGACAACCGCCCATATCACATTGAGCCAGAGGCAGTAGGAGCATAGGGCCGCCTGCCGCTTGCGGTCCTTGTAGGAGCTGATGGCGAAGACGCAGAGCGGGCATGAGAGCAAGAGGATGGCGAAGAGCGGCCATGGCGACCAACTGCGCATACCCTCCGGTGTCACCTCCCACAAGTTGAGCATCACCGTCTCACCGCCCATCCCCACCGGCTCGAAAGCAGCCACGGGCAGGCAAAGGCAGACGACAGTGAGCAGCAACGCCACGAGAAGATAGACAGTCTGAATACGCTGTATCATAGCTG
>CADBBP010000026.1 GCA_902792855.1 uncultured Prevotellaceae bacterium | reverse complement strand
ACCACCGGCGTGGCGAGTGAAGACCTTGCCAGTTATGTGAAAAACATCAACCTTTCCTTGGGAAGCGCACTGTCGTTCAATGGTACGCAAACCCTCAATGGTGACAAGCAAGACTTGAAATCCACCAAGATAAAAATGAGTGGAGCCGGCAGTGCTACAGCTGACACCCACAAGATCAAGTTTACTTTCAAGCCCAATGCCGGCCTCACTTTCCATCCTACGAATGTAACCTTCACCGCCACCCGTTGCGGAACAGATGGTGGAAAGATGGAAATCGACTGGATTGGTGCCGATACAGGTGACATCCATTTGAAATCCACAGCGGCAAGCAAAACCTCTGACGACCCTGCCCGTGAAAACAATGGTACGCAAAACTACACTGTTTACAGCCTTGACATCGACCCTGAAGCCGGTGCCGCCACTGGAGAGTGTGGCCTCCAAATCGTCCTTTACAATGCAGACACGAAGAGTTACGCCTTCCGCGACATCATCATCACCGGCTCCATCGACGGCGTGGAGGAGACCGTGACCTCATACGTCATCACCGCCACGAGCGCCGATGAAACCATGGGTACCGTCTCTCCAGCGAGCGTGGAAGTGGACGAAGGCGAGAGTGTCACCATCACCGCAACACCGAAGACTGGCTATATGTTTGTGTCGTGGACCCGCCAAAGCGACGGCGCTACCTTCACCGACAATCCCCTCACCGTGGAAAATGTGACGGCCGCCGAAGTTTACACTGCTGCCTTCAAGAAACTCTTCAAGGTGGAGTATTCCGCAGGAGAGGGTGACAAGGGCACAGTGACCACCATACTCAACCCTGAATATGTGGAAAGCACCTACACCTTGCCTGCAGCCAACTACTACATCAGCAAGGAAGGCTTTACCGCCATCGGATGGACCAATGACGAAGGTTTCACTATTTATGAATTCGGTGAGACCATCACCCTCACCGAGGACATCACCTTCACCCCCTACTTCGAGGAAAGCATTATATCCCTTGATGAAATCAGCAGTGAACTCACTGTGACTTGGGACTTCACCGGCACGCCGGCACTCAACATCGAGGGAGCCACCGGCTACTTCGTTGCACAGGCTGAGGTGGGCGCCATCACCATCGACATACCGATGTTCATTGACAACACCACCGGCTCGGCCATCGAAGGTGTCAGGGGAAAGACCAACAACATCGGGCGGGCAAACGCTCAAATCAACAGAGGCTCCAAGTTCACCATCCCGGCAGAGAAAGGCATGACAGTGGTCATCACCTCTGCTTCCGGCAACATCACCGAGACCACCGTGGCGGGGCAAACGCCCTCCTCTGGCAGTGGAAGCAAGGTGGCCACATACGTCTATGACGGCAACGAAGCAACCGTTGACATCGTCTTCTCCGACGACGGCCAATACTATAATTCCATCAAGGTGACCTACCCGGCACAACCGCAAGCCTACTCCTTCAATATGAGCGAAACTGGCTATGCCACCTATTACAACTCCGAGACCGCATCTATCATCCCCGATGGCCTCACGGCATCCGTGGTGGAGAGCATCAGTGGGAACGTGGTCAACCTCTTTCCAATCACTTCCGTCATCCCAGCTGGATGTGGAGTGGTGCTGGAAGGAACGCCTAATGCGTACTACGTCTTCGTACCTACCAAAGAGCCTGGTATTGTCGTTGAAAACCTGTTGCGTGGTTCCTACGATTACGCCTACACAGAGGGAGATGACCCCGAGGCCACATACAAGTTCTACGCTCTTTCAGTCAAGGACGGAAAGGTGGGCTTCTACTGGATGAAAGAAGGCGGGGGTAGATTCTTGAATGAACCCTGCAAGGCGTACCTGCCCATTAAGCAAACCAGCACCACGCCGACGAATGACACCAACGCGCTCTTCTTCGACACCACCGACGGACTGAAAAACATTGTGACAGTAGGAGAGAACGGGGCGCAGCCCGCTTACAACCTCGCTGGTCAGAGGGTGAGCGACAGCTACAAGGGCGTTGTCATCACCAATGGCAAGAAAGTTGTCAGATAAGCAGGACTGCTCCTAAAACGGACAAACCATTCAAGGGTGGGTGTGCCAAGGCACATCCACCCTTTTAGTTGAATTGTATGAAAGATTTGTTCATCTCATAGATGCTTTTACCAATAAAAAGTTTACCTTTGCACGCTGAAAGGCGTGATGTGGCCACTTTTTTCGACAAGCATCTCGCATCTAACCATAAAAAAGAATGTCATGAAGTTTTTGAAAAATAGCAGTTTCCTATGCTGCACCGCATGGATGGCTTTGACCCTTGCTTTCTCTTTTACCGCCTCGGCCCAAGAGAACCGCCCCGTGCGAACCGGACAAGACGGGCAGACCAGGCGAGGCGACAACGAACCGCCGGAAAAGCCGCTACCACCCATACCAATGATGGACGGCGACCGCCTTGATATTCGTCTCGACAAACCGGGACAATTGAAAGACCGCCTCGTACCGGAGGTGCAGAAAAGGGTGCGCAGACTCCACGTCGAAGGTACGCTCAATCATGACGACGTCCGCGCCATCCGCAACGTGTGCAACCGCAGTTCATGTGTCAACGACAAGGGAAGGAGTATCGACAACTACATCGACGTGGACCTCTCACGAGCACGCTTCACCTCCGGATCACAGATGAGCCGCGACAAGGTGGGCTACGACCTCTTCGCCAACCTCTCACACCTGCGTGCCATGCGACTGCCTAATGACATCCGTCAAGTGGATGAGAAAGCTTTCAGAGACTGCCGCAAACTGGAGGAGGTGGAAATGCCACGCACCGTGAGGACCATCGGCGCAAGAGCCTTTGCCAACTGCACCGCCTTACAGCATGTCTTCCTGTCGCAAGGGCTGGAGACCATCGGCGACGAATGCTTCCTCGGATGCAAGAAACTGCAGCACATCAAACTGCCACAACCGCTCACAACCATCGGCGACGAAGCTTTCGCCGAAAGTGGACTGGTGGAAGTGCGCCTTCCCGATGCCCTGCAGTCACTCGGTGAGAACGCCTTCCGTGCCACTCCCTTGCAGGAACTATACATCCCGCGGGACACCAAAGTGAAGAACGGGCGACCCGGAGGAGGAAACCAACTGAGAGCAGTGGAGGTGGACAAGGGCAACAGGTACCACGCCGCCATGGACGGCATCCTCTACGACAAGCAGCTTACCACCGTGCTCTTCTGTCCCAAAGGGCTGGAGGGGGACTTCTCTTTCCCGAAAACACTCACAACCATCGGACCGAAAGCTTTCTACGGCACCTCGTTCACATCCATCACACTGCCACCGACGGTGACGACCATCAGCTCCAACGCCTTCGCAAGCACATCCATAGAAACCTTCACCATTCCCGAAAGGGTGAGCAATATTGGTGAATACGCCTTTGCCAATTGCAGCAACCTTCGCTCCGTGGTGATGAATGCTCGCCTTGACAACCTGCCTCAAGGACTCTTTTCTCAATGCAAGCAACTCGCCACTGTCCAACTGCCTTTGTCACTCAAAACCATTGGGCAAGATGCCTTCAAGGACTGCACCAACTTGCAGACGATGAACATCCCCATTGGCGTGACCTCCCTTGGCGACGGGGCCTTCAACGGCTGCACCAACTTGAGGACGATGGCAATTCCCAACAGTGTGGCTGCCCTTGGCGACGGGGTCTTCAGAGGCTGCTCGGCACTGAGCACTGTCAACTTGCCTGTGGGGCTGTCCACACTGCCCGCCTACTTCTTCAACGGCTGTGCCTCGCTCGAAACAGTCACCATCCCCACCACGGTGGCTTCCATCGGAAAGGCCGCATTCAGTGGCTGCAAAGCCATGCACACCCTGAAAATACCCGATTTGGTGACCGTCATACCCAACCAGTGCTTCATGGGATGCAACAGCCTCCTCACCGTAGAACTGCCGGCCCGGCTCACCACCATAGGGGAGGAGGCCTTCCGCGACTGCCGAAGCCTGTCCTCCATGGTGCTGCCACGCACGCTCACCACCATCGATGACGAGGCATTCCGCTCATGTGTCAACCTTCAGGAAATCGTCCTGCCCACCTCGATGACCAAGTTGGGAAAGAAGCCTTTCGCCAAATGCGACGGCTTGACAAGACTCGTTTGTCGAGCTGGATATCCACCGGAGTACAAATCGACAGACATCAAAAAGGTGCCTCTCTTCGTCCCAGAACCCAGCATCGACGCATACAAGAAGGCCAAAACATGGAAACATTTCAAAACCATTAAGCCCATCAACGATTAGGGAGGAATCCTAAATGCTTGAAATGGTGGTAGTTGACGAACTGCCACCATTATTTTGATTGTTAAAAATAGTTAAAGTGACCGTCAACCTTTTTGAATTTCAAAAACTCTTTTTTACCTTTGCAATCCATTCGCCAATTTTTTGGCAGAAAAATTTGAGTGAAAAGAACTTATTGCCTCTGATGTGTATTGTGGCCCCTTGGTGGGCATGTAGAAATCTAAATCGTTAAAAATCCAGCATTTAAACCACCCGTGACAGACGAGAAATCGTTTGTACACCATCTCTCGCACCTCGTTGCCAAGGATGGACGCGCTCTTTGACTTGTTGACACAACAAACCGGCATTGTCTTCTTGATGTCGCGATGAAGAAACCGTGCGCAAAGTGGAAACCAAAACAATTCTGGTGTGACGGTATGACAACCGCCACCAACCCTTCTCGCTTGTTCTTCGGAACTGATATTTTGCATAGAATAACTCAAAACCGACTTCCTATGCCAAAAGCCAGCAATCCCCCCTTGAAAAGGATGAAAAGTCCTTATTCCTACAGCCTCGATGCCAAAATCAGGCAACTGCTGCTCGTTAATCCCACCTTGGATTTCAAGGTGGCTCTTAGAACGCTCAACTCACTTCCAACCCTTAGCATAAGGGACAAGGAAGGCTGGGTGAAGACTTTGGAACAAAAGCGCTCAGAGTTTGAAATCGACGCCGTTGAGAATGACGACGCTGCCGAATATGTCAGGGACCATATCAAGATGTGGACCAAACATGTCGGACCTCTCACACTCGCCGATGTGAGTGCCATCATCAAGAACAGCTCCATCAAACTCGTTGATGTGGCGGGAGACATGCTCAACCCAAGGGAAATCTCAATGATGCTCAATCAGTTTCTTATCGGTCAGGAGGAATACTCTCGGAAGCTCTCCCTCTGCTTCTACCTCCACGTCTTGAGAAGCAAGAGCGACGAGCAGCTGCCAAAGGCCAACCTGCTCGCATACGGGCCGTCCGGAGTGGGAAAGACCTTCGGACCGCAGAAACTCGCGGAACTTTTCGGCTTCCCCCTCGGTGTCGTCAACTGCAACAACCTCGTGCAAGAAGGCATCCGTGGACCACGCATCACGGACGTTTTCGACTCCCTTTATGAAGAGGCTGACTGTGAGGCCGAGAACATCGAGAACGCCGTCATCCTCTTCGACGAATTCGACAAACTCTTCGCACCGGGGGAGTTCAATGAGAGAATCCTTAATGAGTTGCTCAACGTCATCGACGACAACAACTCCGTCTCCTTCACTCATGGATACAACGACAACGTGCGCGTCTCCACAAAAAACATGCTCTTCATCTTCTCCGGAGTGTTCAAGGACATAGAGAACGTGGTGGCCAAGAGGCTCAATGCCCACGGGGTGGGATTTGAAAGCCAAGGCAAGAGAAGCATCATGCAAGGCGACTACCACAAGTATGTGGAAGAAACCGACTTCGCCAACTATTTCAAGCGCGACGAGCTCACAGGGCGCATCTCACAATACGCCTACGTCAGCAACATGACCGTGGACACCATGGCGCACATCCTCCTCGAGTCGAAGGAGTCGCCCTTCTGCAACTTCCAAAACTATTTCAGCACCAAGGGCATACACCTCTACATCACCTTCGAGGGGGCTCAGGCCATCGCACAGCATGCCTATAACCGAAATCTCGGCGTGAGGGGACTCAAGTCAACACTTTTCAAGTTGCTCGACGAGGACATGTTCTCACTCACACCAACAGACATCATCGTTGATGAAGAATTCGTAAAAAGAAAAATCGCTTAGTTTCCGTAAAAGGTAGGGTTGAAGGTAATTAGATTGTTTCAGAATGCGGAAACGAAACCCGGGACGGAAGGGGAGCACCTCTCCCGCCGCCCGGGCAATTTCGTTGGCCTCAGATGCCGAGACGCTTGCGAAGCTCGTCAAACTGCTTGCGCACAGTCTCCATACCCTCGCCCATGTAGTCCATGGCGGCACCTACGCCCTTCTCCAAACTCTCACGGGCATCGTCAACCTTCTCTTGGAGGCGGCCCTCCTCGTAGTCGGCACGAAGCTCGTCGGCTTTTGCCTTCGCCTTGTCAATGCCTTCGTCTAAAGCTTCGCGAACTTGTTTCACCTTCTCCTCGACGTTGATCTCAGAAGCCTCCTTCTTCATCTCCTCGACACCCTCCTTCGCATCCTGGAGCACCTGGTCGGCCATCTTGCGAAGGTTGGCCTTGATCTCTTCACTGTCGTGAGTGTCGAGATAGGTCACCAAGTCGTTGTACTTCTCCTGAGCCTCCGTGGCCATGCTGCCGAGACTCTCTTTCATCTTCTTCAAAATGTCGTCAAAATCATTCATAATCGTAGCGTTAATTGGTTATAATTGCTGATTTTGCCTCAAAAATAGCGATTTTTCATGAGAAATAATCGTTTCCATACAAAAAAATGCCGGTTTTTGTGTATATTTGTATTTCGTAACACTTGAATGAACAATAAAATGAATATTTATGACATACAACCAACAAAATGACTTGCTTATCATACCTGATGTGCATGGAAGGACATTCTGGAGAAAAGCAGTTGTAACAAACAAATTCTCACATGTCATCTTCCTCGGAGACTATACCGACCCATATACCCGGGAGGATATTTACCAAAGAGATGCTTACAAAGAGCTCATGGACATCATCAAGTATGCCAAGGAGCATAGGGAGACCACCACTGTGCTTTTAGGCAACCATGACATGCACTACAAGTCGGAACTCTTCAACAGGTTGGCGGAAGGCTCCAGGTATTCATACAGCATGAGTGATGAATACGCGAAGCTTTTCAATGACAATGACGAGTTGTTCCAACTCGCTTACGAGGCTGACTACGAAGACACCCATTGCCTCTTCACACATGCTGGCGTGTCGTCGGTGTGGTATGAGGACAACAAGCAAGTCATTGGCGAACTCACAGCCGACAACCTCAACAGACTGGCACACTCGGAGGAGGGCATCAAGGCCATTGCCGAAGTGGGGCGCATGCGAGGAGGATGGGCAAAGGCCGGTGGGATATTGTGGGCCGATTACGATGAGGTGGCAGCGTCGGAACCTTTGGAGGGCGTCCTCCAAATCTTCGGACACACGCAGAATGTGTATATGCAGCCCGTGCACAACCGGCACATCGCTTGCCTCGACTGCCACAGGGCTTTCCTGCTCTCGGAAGTCATACAAATGGTAAAGGGGCCGTCACACTAAGAAGTCACGGCCAAACAACCAGTACGAAAGGGGGGATTTACACAAGGTAAATCCCCCCCCTTGAATAGCATGGCATGGTGAAACCTTGCGGTTTCATCATGCTTCGTTTGTAAAAAATGACCTTGCAGTTTTGGTAAGTTCATATAATTGCATTACCTTTGCATGCGAAATTTGAACATTTTTAAGGTAAAAAGCAAAAAAAACTAACAATGGGAGGCTTTTTCGGAACCATCTCCAACAAAGATTGTGTCAACGATTTGTTTTATGGCACAGACTACAATTCACACCTTGGTACCAAGCGAGCAGGACTCGTAACCTTTGACCCGGAAAAGGGGTTCTCGCGCTCCATACACAGTTTGGAGAAAGACTATTTCCGCTCCAAATTTGAAGATGAACTCGACCAATTCCATGGCTCCATGGGAATAGGGGTCATCAGCGACACCGACCCGCAACCCATGATTGTCAACTCGCACTTGGGGCGCTTCGCCGTCGTCACCGTGGCGAAAATCAACAACCAGCGTGAGATTGCCGACAAACTCCTCGCCAAACGGATGCACTTCAGCGAACTGTCAGCTAATAAAATCAATCCCACTGAACTCGTGGCGCTGCTCATCAACATGGGGGAGACATTCCTCGATGGCATCAACAAGGTCTTTGACAATGTGGAGGGCTCATGCTCCATGCTCGTGCTGACGGAGGACGGACTGATTGCCGCACGCGACAAGTATGGGAGAACACCCATTGTCATTGGAAGGAAAGAAGGGGCTTACGCCGCCACAAGCGAGTCGTCAAGCTTCCCAAATCTTGAATTCCACACCGTGCACCACCTGGGACCGGGAGAGGTGGTCAAAATCAAGTTCGATAGTATGGAAGTGCTCCAGCAACCAGGAGAAATAGAGCAGATATGCTCCTTCCTTTGGGTCTATTACGGCTTCCCCTCAAGCTCATACAACGGTGTCAATGTGGAGGACATGAGAGAGAGGAACGGCTATATTATGGGCAAGGAAGATGACACGGAGGTGGACATCGTCTGCGGCGTGCCCGACTCCGGGGTGGGCATGGCCTTGGGGTATGCTGAGGGGCATGGCGTGCCATACAAGAGGGCGGTGCTCAAATATACACCCACTTGGCCCAGAAGCTTCACACCGGAAAACCAGACAAGAAGGAGGTTGGTGGCAAAGATGAAACTCATACCCAACAGGGCCATCCTCACTGGAAGGAGGGTCGTCTTCTGCGATGACTCCATTGTGCGTGGGACGCAACTCCGCGACAACGTGCGCACGTTCTTTGACTATGGTGCCAAGGAGGTGCATGCACGCATCTCATGTCCGCCGCTTGTCTATGGCTGCCCCTTTGTCAATTTCACCAGTTCCAAAAGCGACTTGGAACTCCTTTCCAGACGGATCATACAAGACCTTGAAGGGTCTCCGAACAAGAACCTGGAGAAATATGCCACAACCGACTCGCCTGAATACAAGAGGATGGTGGATGAGATGACAAAGAGGCTCGGTATCACTTCACTCAAGTTTAACAAGAAGGAGAGCCTCATCAAAGCCATCGGATTGCCACAATGCCGCATCTGTACACATTGCTTCGACGGTTCTGGCTTCAAATGTATGAAAAAATAGATTGAAGATGATAATTCAAGGTAATGCAAAATATTTTCTTCATTTTTCATACCAAAAACATCATTGTTTGATTTTTTTTTCGTAACTTTGGCGCGATTTTTGGAAACGGCATTTCAAGATGCCGAATTTATAATAGAATATATTTATGGTAGATAGCAAGACATGCCCCATTTGCGGGCGAAAAGGCATTAACGACTTCTGCAAAGAGGATGTCAAATGCCCTAATTGTGGCTCCGACTTGAGGGCTTTTCGCATCATCAACGCCATCGAGATGGAGAGCAAGGCAAAAAGTACCGTGTGGAAACCTGTGGCACTCGTTGCCATGATTGCTGCACTTCTTTTCGCTATTCTTTATTTCACAAAGGGTGCGTCACCAACGGCGCAAAAAGAGAAAATCAGCATGTTGGAGGACTCCATCGCTGCACTCAACGAGAAGGTCAACGACAACAAGAATCTGCTCGCCAAGCAACAGGAGCAACAGCCTGTCGCAAGCAGTGAAAAACCAAAGGTGGTGGAAGAGAAGAAGGCCAACGAGGAGCAAACCACCCAGAATAGCGAGGAAAAAGCAAAGCCTGAAGAGAAGCAGAAGGAGGAAATCACCGCTGCCCCTGGAAGTGTGACGATGAAAAATGGCAAAAAAATATATGTCGTCAAGAAGGGAGACACATGGTGGGGTATTTCCAAGAAGCTTTATAACCTGAAGGTGACTGACAAGGAGATAGCCAAGATGAACGGCAAGTCGGAAAATAGCAAGTTGGAAATCGGCCAAGAACTTGTCGTGAAATAATTGTATTTTGATAAATCGTTTCGATATGAACAAATTCGACGACTTAAGGGATGAGGTGAAAAAACTTCACGAGGAGAACATTCGCCTCAACAATTGGATTGCAACGCAGGAGGATTCACGCGATTTGCAAGTTTACGATATGTGCAAAGACTTCTTGCAGGTGCTTGAGGCCTTTGAATGGGCTGAGGCTACCATACATGAGAGAGGCCTCGACCAAAGTAAAATCTCTACCAGTGCCATAGCAAGAATCATGACGGCCAAAACCAAGCTCCTTGAGGTGCTTGAGTCATACGATGTCAAAAAATTGACATTCGACAAAGGTGTGTTCGACGCTGCCAAAGGAAAGATTGTAGGAAATGTAGCCGACGAGGAAAAAGAGGATGGACTCGTAGCCTCTATCGTGAAGGATGGCTTCATAAGAAAAGACAAACTTCTGAGAAAGGCAGAGGTCCTTGTGGTGAAGAACAACTAAACTCTTCAGATAGAAAAAAACTGGCACGTTGCCCACTCCTGTGGATAACGTGCTAGTTTTTTATGCGCTCCCGGCAGATAATTGTTTCTCCCGTTGTTATGATTTCTTCTTCTCGTCAGACGATTTGCTCTTTTTCTCACTCGAAGAATTATTTGGCTTCTTATCTTTCGAAGCGCTTGGCTTCTTGTCCTTGGAGGTGTCGGATTTCTTATCGTTCGAAGCGCTTGATTTCTTGTCCTTGGAGGTGTTGGATTTCTTCTCGTTTGAAGAAGCGCTTGATTTTTTGTCCTTGGAATCTTTCGATTTCTTGTCGTTTGAAGAAGCAGTTGATTTTTTGTCCTTGGAATCTTTCGACTTCTTGTCGTTTGAAGAAGTGCTTGATTTCTTGTCCTTGCTATCTTTCGACTTCTTGTCGTTTGAAGAAGCACTTGGTTTCTTGTCCTTGGAATCTTTCGACTTCTTGTCGTTTGAAGCAGTTGATTTTTTGTCCTTGGAATCTTTCGACTTCTTGTCGTTTGAAGCGCTTGATTTCTTGTCCTTGCTATCTTTCGACTTCTTGTCGTTTGAAGAAGTGCTTGATTTCTTGTCCTTGGAGTCTTTCGACTTCTTGTCGTTTGAAGAAGCGCTTGATTTCTTGTCCTTGCTATCTTTCGACTTCTTGTCGTTTGAAGCGCTTGATTTCTTGTCCTTGGAATCTTTCGACTTCTTGTCGTTTGAAGAAGCAGTAGATTTCTTGTCCTTGGAATCTTTCGACTTCTTGTCGTTTGGAGTGCTTGACATAAAAGTGTTCAATCTCTTCTCGCTTGAAGCACTTGATTTCTTGTCATTGTCAGGTCTCTTCTCGTCCTTTGGAACTTCCTTCTTTATTTTCGCGCCGTTCTTGCAGAAGTCGATGAACCACCGCATCTCATTGGCAACCGACACTGCTTCACCGTCGTTATATAAGAACACGAAGTCGTCGAGCTTCCATTGGCTGTCAATGAAATGTAGTTTCAGTGTGACATTCTGACCCTCTGGATATTTGTCTGTGTTGAAATGCACATCCACCCAGGCGGAGTCGTTTGAGATGAAATATATCTGCTTGATGCTGTCGGACTCCACATGTACGCCTCTGCCCATCAACCCCCTGAAGTTGAAGGAGCGGAAGATGGTGTCTATGCCAGCTGGCCCATGGGCTATTTCGTCGTCGCATTGTTGGCGAAGCTCGTTCATTCGCTCTGTCCAGTTGGAACCGCCGCAGTGCTTGTTTCCGCTGAGCAGTTCGTCGTTGATGAGACGTTCTGCAGCATCTGCGATAATCACTGGCGCATGGGTCTTCTCATAGGCGGCGAGGGAGTCGCGGTGGGCTTTCTCTATCGCTGCCAATCGTGCATTCTCCAAGTCGCGAGCATGACGGATGGAGTCGTGATAGGCTTCCTCGGCGGCGATACGTTTCTGCTCCTTGTCGTAATAATAATAACCCGTGCCGCCGCCGCCAAGGAGGAGGATGGAGATGATGATGAAGGCTTTTTTCATTGCACGGAGTCTCCTTTCGATTGGCCGGTGATCAGCATGGTGAGTTGTTGCATCTGGGTGGCCAATGTCTCGTAGTGTTTCACAAAACTGTCAAGTGGGATGGGGGTGCCAGCCTCGTCGAAGCACGTCAGCGTGTCGCCCGGTGACAACAACTCCAAGGCATGGGTGCCGTCGCTGTGGTAGAGTGTCAGCGAAATGATGCGCCCATCCTCGCTGCGCAACTGGCAAGAGTGGTCGTCGGTAATGATGTCGCCTGTGAAGGGGCGGCCGCCAACAAGGGCCAAAGAGTCGCTGAATGTCACCTCCGAGAGCGTACGGGTGTCGGAGCTGCACGAGAACAATGATGTAAGTGCCAGCAGTGGCAACAATAATTTGAGTAAGCGCATTTCCAATCTGTTTGCTTTGATTTCGCAAAAGTACAAAATCTTGTTTTTATCCACAACTTTTTGGAACAAAAAAAACAGGCATCCTTCATTTTTGGATGCCTGAAATTTCTTTCAGCGACTTTACTCTTGATTTTTCAGTTCTTTACAATAGATTTCAAAAAAATTGTAGTCAAGAATCCTTGAAATTCTCATTAAGTCGTATGTATCGATGGATTGCTTTGAGAATATCTTGTAGACGTTTGTACGGCTGCATGACAACTCACCTGCAAACCATACTACCGATTTGCGCCTCTGTTTTAGGGTTTGTTTGATTAATTCTCCTATGTGTACCACAACTCAAAATATTTAATGATTAATGTCCTTTAGAAAGCAATTCCTTTCCTTTGTATTTCTCTTTTGGCAAAATTAATCAATTAAATGGCAAAAGACATAAAAAAAATGTTAAATTCGCGAAAATGTAAACTTAAAAGGGACGCATAATTATAATTTGTAAATCTTTTACTTACAAATAGTAAAGTGTTGTTGCTCTTTTCGTCATTTTATCGCAATGGAAAAAATTATTTACACCATTGTTTGGCCTTCCATCATGTCGTTCTTCTTGTTTCGGATGACCTTCATTTCCGCAATTAGCAACTTTTCATTTTTGTAGAGTTTGTATGATTATGACACGCCACTGGCGGCTAAGCATGCTATCTTTGCATCCAAAAAAACAGTGAATTATGGAAAAACATCAAAAGGATTTGAACTTGCTCGATGAGGCAAGGAGAGTGTGGGAGGCCATGGATGCCTTCAGGAGTGAGCGCAAGAGGTGCAAGCGCTATTGCTACGGCGACCAATGGGGCGACCCTGTATGGGTGGATGGCAAGTGGATGCGCGAAGACTCATATATCAGGAGCTTGGGAAGCGAGCCTTTGAAAAACAACCTCATACGCCGACTTGTCAAGCAGGTGTTGGGATTGTATCGGTCGGAGAGGAAGCCAATAGATGTGCAGGCTTCCGAAAAGTGGATGGTGAAACACCTTGCCAACGCGCTGCGAAGGGTGGAGAATGCCAATGCTGCCGATGAGTTGAACGCCAGGGCATTGGAGGAGTTCCTCGTTTCGGGAATGGTGGCGCAAAGGAAGACTTTTGGCTGGAGGATGGGGCGTAACGATTGTTGGACCGACAATGTGCCGCTCGACCAGTTCTTCATCGACGCACTGATGGGCGACACAAGAGGGTGGGGGGTGTCGCTTGTCGGACAGATGCACGACATGCGCTTTGACGCGCTATGCGCGGAATTTGCACATGACCCAACAGAAGTGGAGTGGCTGGCCCATGTTTATGATGCTGAGAGTTTCAAACGCAGGCTGGACCACCTGCAGACGCAGTTGGGCATGCCGCCAAGGGCCGACAATGCTTTCTTCGCACCGCTCGACCAACGTCTGTGCAGGGTGTATGAGGTGTGGAGAAGGGAGCGGCGTCCGGGATACATCTGCCACAACCGCAATGAAGCAACAATGGAATGGATTTCCGCCGGGGAAGCCATGCGGAGGATGGGGGAGCCGGGCATCGACATGCAGTGGCAGATGAAGGAGCAATGGAACTGCTTTTACCTCTCGCCATTTGGCGACATTCTCGGAATGGGGCCCTCGCCATACGCACATGGGAGCCATCCCTTCGTCTTCAAGGGGTATCCGCTCGTCGATGGAGAGATACATTCCTTCGTGGCCGACATCATCGACCAGCAGCGATACACCAACCGGCTCATCACACTCTACGATTGGGTGATGCGCTCCTCGGCAAAGGGAGTGCTGCTTGTGCCGGAGGAAGCGCTGGCTGAAGGATATACCGTGGAGGATGTGGCAAGGGAATGGGCACGTTTCAACGGGGTCATACCCGTGAGAACCCGCAATGGGGCGATGATGCCACAACAGGTGGCGGCAAATGCTGTGAACGTGGGCATCAACGAACTCCTACAGACCCAACTCAATTTCATGGAGGACATCTCGGGGGTTACCGGGGCCTTGCAGGGAAAAATGATGAGTGCATCGGTCAGCGGAAAACTCTTCGAGCAGCAGACCAAAAATGCCACGCTCTCCCAACTCGACTTGCTCGACACTTTCAGAAACTTCATCAGGGA
Source organism: uncultured Prevotellaceae bacterium (assembly GCA_902792855.1). Classification (GTDB taxonomy): domain Bacteria; phylum Bacteroidota; class Bacteroidia; order Bacteroidales; family Bacteroidaceae; genus Prevotella. The sequence goes on along the minus strand of CADBBP010000026.1, from coordinate 9,031 downwards.
GGGCGCAGAAAAGGACGTGGCCAACATCCTCCAGTTCATACCCGACGATATTCTCGCTCCTGGGGCGTCCGACGAACAGGTGATGCAAATCAGGAAAACACAATTCTTCCTCCGATAATTGTCTTTCTTGTGTCAGAATATTTCTATTTGGGAAAGGAATATTTTTCTTTACACTTTGTTAAGTTAATTAATGTTAAATATATTTATGGTGGAGTATAAGAAATGAATATATGTTGTATATTTGCAACGAGAAAAGTGAATATAACACCTTTGGTTTCAGATTTGAAGTTGATGTAGGGCTGATGGTGCTGCATAATGACAGTATGAAAGGACACATCATGATTGAGCCAAATAATAAAGGTCTTTACATATCTGTGACTATAGGGTCGTTTTATGACGGATATTTTATGATAATCCTACGTCGGATAGGATTATTTCAGGGGGGTGGCCTTAACATAGGCTGCTCCCCTCATCGTTTATGAATACATCCTTTGTAAAAGCAAATTCCCCCATCCCTGGAGCAGGGGTGGGGGAGGTGGGTTTCATTTCAATGGCACGGTTCAACAAGACTTGCAGGGTGCCCAGGGCTTGAGTTGCTTGAAGAAGTCGTTGCCCTTGTCGTCAACAAGGATGAAGGCGGGGAAGTCCTCCACCTGGATTTTCCAAATGGCCTCCATGCCTAATTCAGGATATTCCACGCACTCGATGGACTTGATGCTCGACTGTGACAAGACTGCCGCCACGCCGCCGATGCTTCCCAAATAGAAGCCGCCGTGCTTCTTGCAGGCATCGGTGACGACTTGTGAGCGGTTGCCCTTGGCAATCATCACCAACGAGGCGCCATGGTCCTGGAACTCGTCCACATAGGGGTCCATGCGGTTGGCTGTCGTCGGGCCCATGGAGCCGCAGGGATAGCCCTCCGGTGTCTTGGCCGGTCCGGCGTAGAGGATGGGATGGTCTTTGAAATAGGATGGCATCTCCTCGCCGGCGTCCAAGCGGGCCTTCAGCTTGGCGTGGGCGATGTCGCGGGCCACGATGATGGTGCCCTTCAGGTTGACGCGGGTACTGACGGGATATTTCGTCAGTTCGGCACGCACGGCGTCGATGCCCTTGTCAAGGTCGATGACGATGCCTTGGGCACCCTCTCCTGGCTTGCAGTATTCTGCCGGGATGAGTTCCGTGGGATTGTCGTCCATCTTCTCCAACCACACGCCGTCGGCGTTGATCTTTGCCTTGATGTTGCGGTCGGCGGAGCAGGAAACGCCCATGCCGATGGGGCATGAGGCTCCGTGGCGTGGCAGGCGCACCACGCGGATGTCGTGAGCCAGATGCTTGCCTCCGAACTGTGCTCCCAAGCCAATCTTTTGTGCTTCGACGAGCAACTTGGCCTCCAAGTCCACGTCGCGGAAGGCACGTCCCGTCTCGTCGCCCGTGGTGGGCAGGTTGTCGTAATACTTGATGCTCGCCAATTTCACGGTGAGCAGGTTCTTCTCGGCGGAGGTGCCGCCGATGACGAATGCGATGTGATAGGGTGGGCAGGCTGCGGTGCCGAGCGACTTCATCTTCTCCACCAAGAAGGGGAGGAGCGTGCCCTCGTTCTGGATGGTGGCTTTCGTCATGGGGTAGAAGTAGGTCTTGTTGGCCGAACCGCCACCCTTGGCCACCATCACGAAGCGGTATTCCATGCCCTCCACGGCCTCGATGTCTATCTGGGCGGGAAGGTTGCAGCGGGTGTTCACCTCGTCGTACATGTTCAGGGCGGCGTTCTGCGAATAGCGCAGGTTGTCCTGGGTGTACGTGTTGTAAACGCCGAGGCTCAATGCTTCCTCGTCCTCGAAGCCCGTCCACACTTGCTGGCCTTTCTCACCATGGATGATGGCGGTGCCGGTGTCTTGGCAGAAGGGCAGCACGCCCTTGCAGGAGACCTCTGCGTTGCGCAGGAACTGCAGGGCGACATATTTGTCGTTCTCGCTGGCCTCGGGGTCGTTCAGGATGGCTGCCACTTGCTCGTTGTGCTCGCGGCGGAGCATGAACTCCACGTCGTGGAAGGCTTGCTGTGCGAGCAGCGTGAGGGCCTCCTTGCTCACTTTGAGCATCGGGTGACCCTCGAAGTCGCCCACGCTGACGCCCTCTTTGGTCAGGAGGCGGTACTCGGTTTTGTCTTCGCCCAGTTGGAACATGGGTGCGTACTTGAATGCGGGTGTTGTTGCCATAATGTTTGATGTTATAGGTTAAGGTTTCTAATAGCCGAAAATCTCTTCTGTCGTGAGTAGGTGCACGGGGCCGATTTTCTTCAGACTCTCCATGTCAAGCTCCTTGGGGTCGCCCAGGATGATGTATTTGTAGGGCTTGCGCACCATGTTCTTCTGCTCGAAGTCAACGATGTCCTGGAGCGTGACCGAGGGCAGGGCCTTGTAGATGCGCTCGCTCAAGTCGAAGTCGAAGCCATGCTTCTTTGCATTGTAGTAGGCATTGAGGACGGCGAACTTGGTGGTTCGGGCGGTCTGCAGGCTCTTCATCGCACTTTGCTTGGCGATGTCGAAAGCCGACTGGCTCTGCGGGATGGTGTCGAGGATGCTGTTGAACACGTTGATGCAGTCCATCATCTTGTCGTTTTGGGAGACGATGTAGGTGATGTAGTTTTCAGAGTGCTTGGGGCGGGGCAGCGAGGTGTACTGGGCCATGGCGCTGTAGGCCAGGCCGCGGCTCTCGCGCAACTCCTGGAAGACGATGGTGTTCATGCCGCCGCCGAAATACTCGTTGAACATCATTTTCACCGGGGTCTCCTCGAGGCTGAAGGGCTTGCCCTCGTTGTGGTATTGCACCATGTAGATGTTCTTTGCCTCGTATGGTGCGATGTAAACCTCGTTGGTGGGTGTGAGTTGCTCGGTATATTCCTTGCCCGGAGTGACGGGGGTGAGCTTCTTGGGGGTCTTGTGCAACTTCGACACGGTCTTGTCGAGGGCTTCAAGGCTCATGGGGCCGTAGTACATCACGGTGTGCTCCACGTTCTTCAGGTTGGAGATGAGGTCGAGGAAATGCTGCGGCTCGGCGGCGTTGAGCTCCTTGATGCTCCGCATGTTGAGCTGGGGGTTGTAGGGACCGAAGGCCACATAGTTGCGGAGGGCGCTGAAATTGGAACTTTGGTTCTTCTTGCTGTCCTCACGGCTCTTGGCCAGGAGGCTCACATACTGCGACCATGACTCCTTGTCGGCCTTGGCGTTTTGCAGGAGGTTTTCGAGAAGTGCGAGGGCCTCGGGCATCTTCTCGCTCAAGCCGGTGAGGGAGATGGTGGTGGTGTGGCTACCCACATTGACGCTGTAGTCGCAGGCAAGTTCGTAGAAAGCCTGCTTCACCTCGCTCACGCTCTTCTTGTCGGTGCCGATGTATTCCAGGTAGCTGGGACCGTAGTCGAGGTCTTTGTCGTTCTCGTTGCCAAGGTCGTACCTGAAGGAGAGTGTGAAGAGGCCGTCCTCGTCGTTGTATTTGTAGAGGAGGGGCAGCCCTCGCTTCGTCTTTCCCACGGTGAGGTCTTTCTTGAAGTCGAGGAACCTGGGCTGGATGGGTTTGACATACGTGTTCTTGATGTCGTTGAGGAACTGGCTGCTGAGGTCTCGGTTGGTGGGGATGGGGGTGATTTCGGGCTTCTCGATTTTCACCTGGGTGCTGTCGGTGCCGGTGCGCTTGTAAACGCATACGTAGTTGTCGCCGAAGTAGCGGTTGGCGAAGTCCACCACGTCTGTCTTCGTTATCTTGGAGATGCGCTCGATGTAATGGGCCACGTCGCTCCACTCTTGCTCGTTGATGAAGGCGTCCACCATGAGGCTGGCGCGGTTTTCGTTGCTTTGAAGCGAGCGGTAGAAATTGAGCTTGGCGTTGTTGACGACGGCGGGGATGAGTTTGTCGTCAAACTCACCGCGCTTGAGCTTGCCCATCTCCTCGAGCAGCAGCGAGCGAACTTCCTCCAATGTCTGGTTGTCCTTGGGATAGCCGTAGAGAACGAAGGGGGAGTAGTCGGACATCTCGTCGGCGAAGGCGCCCGCGCCCATCAGCTTCATCTTCTGTTCCAGGTCGATTTCAAAGAGGCCGCACTTGCCGTTGGCCAATACGCTGCTGATGATGTTGAGCGTGTCGATTTGCCCGCTGTTGGCACGGCCGAAGCGCCAACCCATCATGAGGTATTCGGCCTCCTGGCCCACCACGGTGGTGTCTTGCGGAGTGGTGATGGGTGCCAATGGTGCAAACTGAGGGATGACGAGGTTGTCGCTGCGACGCCAGGTGCCGAAATACTTGTCGATGATGGCAATCACCTCGTCGGGGTCGAAGTCGCCGGCCATGCAGATGGCAACATTGTTGGGAACGTAGTAGCGGCGGAAATAGTTCTTGATGTTGGTGATTGACGGGTTCTTCAGGTGCTCCTGCGTGCCGATGGTGGTTTGGGTGCCGTAAGGGTGTGTGGGGAACATCTTGGCGTAGAGAGCCTCCCAAATCTTTCTCTGGTCTCTCGCCATGCCGATGTTCTTCTCCTCATATACGGCCTCCAACTCGGTGTGGAAACCGCGAATCACCATGTTTTGGAAGCGGTCGGCCTGCACGCGTGCCCACTTCTCGATTTCGTTGGAGGGGATGTTCTCCACGTAGCAGGTGACGTCGTTGCTCGTGTAGGCGTTGGTGCCTTCGCTGCCGATGCTCGACATGAGTTTGTCATACTCGTTGGGAATGAAATATTTGGCGGCGAGTTGGGATACGCTGTCGATTTCGTGGTAGGCTTGGCGGCGGGCGGCGGGGTCGGTGAGGGTGCGATACACCTCATAGCGTGCCTCGATGTCGTCCAGGTAGGGGGCTTCGGCATCCGGGTCGGTGACACCAAACTGCCGCGTGCCCTTGAACATGAGATGCTCCAAGTAGTGCGCTAAGCCGGTGGTCTCCGCCGGGTCGTTGCGCGAACCGGTTTTCACGGCGATGTTGGCTTGCAGGCGCGGCTTCTCCTTGTTGACGGAGAGATACACTTTCAAGCCGTTGTCGAGGGTGTAGATGCGGGTGTGGGTGGGGTCGTTGGGGATGGTGGCATACTTGTAGTCCTTGGCGGTGGCCGGCAGGACGGTCAGGGCCAAGAGCAATGCCGGTAACAGGTTTCTTGTCATGGTTTTGGTTTTTGTGGATGCCTGGGCCGGAATGCCCGGCCCAGGCTCTTCTCTCATTCAAATTTGTTCTCGTTTTCAAATTCCATTTCCTTGTCCAGCTGGCTGAGGAAGTTGTCGAGCACCTCGCGGTCCACGTCGCCAAGGGTGTATTCCTTCTCGGCGTCTTTGCGGATTTCGGAAATCCATTTGCGGCGGGCGGTGATGTAGTCTGAGTGGATGCGTTCGGCGTCTTCCTCGGTGAGGGTCTCCAGGCCGTAGTATTCCAAGATGAGCTGGTAGGTGTAGGTCCAGCGGTACTCTTTGTAGTTCTCGTGGATTTCTGTGAAGCGGTCGAGGATGTCGTAGATGTCGATGATGGTGCCGTTCTTGATGTCTTCCACCAAGCGGTTCTCCTCGGTTTCGGGCAGCAGGAGGCCGGAGAGGTCGTTCCACTTGCCGGTGCCGATGGGGCTCTTGGGCAGTTCGAGCTTGTGGCGTTTCAGCACGGCTCCCATGTAGATGCGCAGGGCCATGTCGTAGAGTTCGATGCCGGAGCGAAGGTGGTTGGCCTTGATGACGTATTCGTGGTAGTTGTAGGTGGAGACTTTCTCGCCGGAGGCATCGCGAAGCTTCTCCAAGAGGCGCTTGCCCTCGATGATTTCGCTGGCGGAGAAGGGGCTGAGCCAGTCGAAATTGACGATGCTCTTCTGTCCGTTGCGCGGGCGTTTGTCGCGCTTGGGCCATTTCCGTATGTCGCGGTAGAGGCCCACGGTGGTGATGTTGCGAGCCGGGTTGAGGTACATGGTGTCTCCGTAGGCGATGAGGTATGAGAACGGCAGGTTGCGCGTGTCGGGGTGGTACATGAGCTTTCCGAAGCAGACGGAGAAGGTGCCGATGTGTGCGGGCATGAGGATGTAGGCCCCGCTGGCGGTCTTCACGCCGCGCTCCAGGGTGCCATAGTGCATGGGCCCCATCTTGTAGGCGTGGTTGCTGAAATTGGTGGCCGAGCCGGCGTTGTAGAAGGAGAACATTCCTCCGATGAGCAGCGAACTCTTGTGGTGGCTGGCGGAGAAGGGACCGCAGAAGGCGGCGCAGGCCTCGCCGTTGGACATGAAGCTGTTGGCGAAGAAGATGCTGTTCTCCGCTGCGAAGCCGTTGGTGATTTTGCACGCTTCACCCACGAAGCAGTTCTCCAGCTTCACGCTGTTGAGGATGGAACTGCCGTCATAGATGATGGAGTTTTCGCAGATGACGCCGGAGCCGATATACACGCTTGCCTCCGGGATGCTCTTGATGGAGCAGTCGCTCAGTCGGCAGGCTCCGTTGATCTCGCAGTCGTCGTTGATGTGGGTGTTGGTGATTTCGCCCGTGTTGATGATTTTCACCCTGTCGCCGATGGTGCCGCGCTCTGGCACGCTGGCCTCCACCTCCTTGCGGATGAGGTCGAGGATGATGTTCATGAGTTGCTTGTCGCGGTAGTGGTTGACCATGAATGCGGCCAACTGGCTGGTGAGGCCGTCGAAGAGCATCACGTTGCCGTCGCCCACCTCGTTGAGCACGCTGATGAGGTTGCCCTCGCCGAAGGTGGCTCCCTCGGTCGTCTCTATCGTGTTGACGTTGCTGATGTAGCACTCGTCGCCCAAGGTGTAGTTGTTGATGAAGTTGCCGATGTTCTCTATCAAGCAGTTGTCGCCCATCGTCACGTTGCGAAGGGTGGTGCTCTTGATGCCGCAGTGCTTCACGAAGCCTTTGCTCACTTCGATTTCCTTCTCGAAGACGCCGAGTTGTATCTCGCCATAGAAGGAGGTGTTGCGGATGTAGATGGGGTCGAAGCCGTCTTTTACGGTCACCAGGTCCCAATCCTGGCATTTGCATCCTCTTGACTCGAGAATGGCGATTTCTTGGTTGGTAAGTTGCCTGTATTCCATATTATTGATGTGTTTTAGGTGTTTTCTTCTGTGGGTTCCTCCATTTCCTGGTCGTCGTCGGAGGGATAGAGGAAGTCGTTGTAGGGGTATTTCTGCACGTGCAGCTCCCGCACTCTTTTATATAAGGTGGAGCGCAGTTCGTCAATGTTGGTCTTCTCTTTGGCGGAGATGAAGATGCAGTTGTCGTTCATGCGCGCCATCCAGGTGCGGCGCAGTTCGTCGAGGGTGATGTTCTCCTTGGTGGGAGGGGTGAGGTCGTCGGGCTCTTTTTCCACCCAGTGGTAGGCGTCGATTTTGTTGAACACAATCATGGTGGGCTTGTCGCTGCAGCCCAGTTCGCCAAGTGTCTTCTCCACCACTTGTATCTGCTCCTCGAAGTCGGGATGTGAGATGTCCACCACGTGGAGCAGCAGGTCGGCCTCGCGGGTTTCATCAAGGGTTGACTTGAAGGAGTCCACCAGGTCGGTGGGCAGTTTGCGGATGAAGCCCACGGTGTCGGCAAGGAGGAAGGGGAGGTTGTCCACCACCACCTTGCGGACGGTGGTGTCGAGGGTGGCGAAGAGTTTGTTCTCGGCAAACACCTCGCTCTTGGAAAGGAGGTTCATAAGGGTTGATTTGCCCACGTTGGTGTAACCCACCAAGGCCACGCGGATGAGCCTCCCGCGGTTCTTGCGCTGCGTCGTCTTCTGCTTGTCGATTTCCACCAAGCGCTGTTTGAGCAGGGTGATGCGCTGCAGGATGATGCGGCGGTCCATCTCCAACTGGGTCTCGCCGGGGCCGCGCAAGCCCACGGAGCCTTTGCCGCCGCCGGAACCGGAGCCGCCGCCCTGGCGCTCCAGGTGGGTCCACAGTCGTTGCAGGCGTGGCAGCATGTAGCGGTATTGTGCCAGTTCCACTTGTGTCTTGGCATTGGCGGTTTGCGCACGCATGGCGAAAATGTCGAGGATGAGCGACGTGCGGTCGAGGATTTTCACTTTGAGCACTTGCTCGATGTTGCGCATCTGCTTGGCGGACAACTCGTCGTCGAAAATCACCATGCCTATCTCCCGGTCGGCGTCCTCCTCGCTCTTGATGAAGTCGCGGATTTCGTCCAACTTGCCCTTTCCCACGTAGCTCACCTGGCTTGGTGCATTGAGACGCTGCGTGAAGCGTCGCACGGTGACGGCGCCGGCGGTGTCGGCGAGAAACTCCAACTCGTCGAGGTATTCCTTCGTCTTCGCTTCGTCTTGCTCTTTGGTGATCAGGCCTACCAGGATGGCGGTCTCGGCCTTCACTTCGGATATCACAAATTCTTTCATTTCTTCTTCTTGACTATGGCGAAAAAGCACATTCCGCCAAATTTGGGGTAAAATTACTTATTTATGGGCAAAACGCAAAACAAATTGCGAAGTTTTTGGAAAAAATGCTTTTGGAGTTGGTTGGGCTGAGGAAAAAGTAGCCTTCTCCCACGCTTTTTGATGAAAAAAAGAGGGATTGCTGTTTTACCTTTGTGGAAATGTTTTTGTCTATATGAGAAAGGTGTAACGTAAACGTTTGCGTGGAAATTCGCAAGCATTTTTCATCTTGATTTGATTTATATCAATTTTATGCTTACTTTTGCATCGCAAACCAAAATCGATTTTCAAAGACTTCATAACTACATAAGGACAAGCACTAGAACAATCAGGAATGAAAAATCCCGACGTGATGTCGGGATTTTTTCGGTATGCTCGGCATGAGCATTGTCTAATGGGTGCAAGTCCCGAGTGAGCCCTAATAGCGGGAATCACATAGTCAAGAGCAAGGGTGTCCGCCGCGAGGCGGAATCTGAAAGAAGCTGGCGGCAAACATCTGGCCTGACGAACAGAAACCACATACAAGGCGCGGAGCCGTGGGTAAGGCTGCCGAACAAGCCAAAGCCCGATAGCTATTCGGAACGGTGAGTGTAAATGTGGCAGGCATAAGATGGAAAGACGATGCCCTTATCCGAGGAGGTCTGCG
>CADBBP010000025.1 GCA_902792855.1 uncultured Prevotellaceae bacterium | reverse complement strand
ATGTTCCTGATGACCCATTGCCGCCAACTGGTAATCGCCAACAGTACTTTCAGTTGGTGGGGAGCCTTCCTGAACCCAAGGGCGGAGCATGTCTTCGCACCCGGCATTTGGCTCCACCGCGACTGCCCCATTGAAATCCACGCCCCTGAGTGGGAGAAAATCCACTGACCACATGCTGCCTTTCGTCTCCATCATACTTCCCATCTACAAGGAGGAGAACTTCATTGAGAAATGCATCCTCTCCATCCTGGACCAAGACTACGAGAAAGGTCGTTATGAGATGATTTTCATCGACGGCATGAGCCCCGACCGCACCCGTGAGATTGTGGGTCGATACGTTGAAAAAATTGTGGGTCGATACGTTGAAAAATACCCTTTCATACACCTGCTCGACAATCCCTTGCAAGTGACGCCTTACGCTCTGAACAAGGGTATTCGCGCCTCCAAGGGTGAAGTCATCATACGTCTCGACGGACACAGTGTCTATCCCCCCAACTATGTCTCCACCTTGGTGAGGTACCTCTATGAGTTGAAGGCCGACAATGTGGGTGGCATTTGGCACACCATGCCAGCCAAAGACACTGCCGAATGTCACGCCATCGCCATCTGCTCGAGCCATCCCTTTGGTGTTGGCGGCTCGATACACAAGATTGGCTCTAACGAAATCAAGGAAACCGACACTGTGCCATTCGGTTGCTACCGCAGGGAGGTTTTCGACCGCATAGGATTGTTCGACGAAGACCTCATACGCAACCAGGATGACGAGTTCAATGCACGCCTCATCAACCATGGTGGAAAAATCTTCATCATACCCGAATTGGTCATCAACTACACCGCTCGCGACAGCATGCACAAGATGCGCAAGATGTACTATCAGTATGGCCTGTTCAAACCATTAGTGAACAAGAAGCTTGGAGCACCGGCTACCATCAGGCAGTTCTTCCCCGTTGCATTCGTGGGAGGAATAGTATTAGGCAGCCTTTTAGGATGCTTTAGTTCCATCATCCTGCACCTCTTCCTATCTATGATGGCCCTCTATTTCATCATCGGGACCGCCATTGGCTTGGAAAACGCCATCAAGCTGCACAAACCCGCCTTGGTGTTCTACATGCCCTACACCTTCCTCAACATCCACCTCAGCTATGGCATCGGATATTTCATCGGCATCTACAAACTGATGTTCCACAAGAAATTTGAGGTGAATGTCAACAGATGATCACTTCACGCAAGAAAAATCATACAATACCCATATTCAGAAAACAAAAGAAACATGAAGATACCCTTCTCTCCTCCATACGTGGACGACAGCGTTGTCAATGAAGTGGTTGACGCATTGCGTTCGGGCTGGATCACCACCGGCCCCAAAGTAAAAGCCCTTGAAAATGAGGTCGTGAGCCTCACAGGCTCACAGACCGCCCTTGGCGTGAACTCTTGGACCTCAGGAGCCATTTTGATACTGCGTTGGCTGGGCCTGAAACCAGGCGACGAAGTAATCATACCCGCATACACCTACTGCGCCACGGCAATGGCCGTGCTTTGGGCCGGGGGAAAGGTGGTGATGGTGGACTCCGGCGATGACTTCAACATCTCCGTCGATGCCATACGCCGCGCCGTCACCCCCCGCACGAAAGCCATCATCCCCGTGGACATCGCCGGATACCCCTGCGACTATCCCGCCATTATGGCCATGGTGGAGGAGCCAAGCGTGAAGGGACTGTTCACACCAGAGAGCGAGGTGCAGCGCCAACTGGGACGCATCCTCGTGCTGAGCGACTCAGCCCATTCCCTTGGTGCCTGGAGTGGTGCACACCGCACCGGCACACAAAGTGACATCACCGTATTCTCCCTGCATGCCGTAAAAAACGTCACCACCGCAGAGGGCGGCATAGTCTGTTTCAACATGCCAGCGCCCTTCGACAACAGCCAATTATACAAGGACTTGCGCCTGATGACCCTCAACTGCCAGACGAAGGATGCCTTCACCAAAAGTCAGGCTGGAGGATGGCGCTATGACATCGTGGGCAAGGGAATGAAAATCAACATGGCCGACATCAACGCCGCCATCGGCCTGGCGCAAATCAGGCAGTACGACAAGCTTCTAGCCGAGCGCAAGCGCATCTTCGAGCGCTACGACGCCGCCTTCGCCACATGCCCCTGGGCCATCCTTCCCCCCTCCAACATCGGAGGAAGGAGAAGCTCATACCACGTTTACGCCCTTCGCGTGAAAGGTTTTACCGAGGCACAGCGCGACGCCATGATTAGCGAGGTGGCCCGCCACGAGGTGGCCGTCAACGTGCATTTCGTACCACTCCCCATGCTCACCTATTACAAGGAGCTTGGCTACGACATCGCCGACTACCCCCAAGCTTTCCACAACTACGAGCACGAAATCTCCCTCCCCGTCTATCCGCAACTCGACAACGAGAAGGTGGACTTCGTCATCAAGACTGTCAAGGAGGCTTACGAGAAGGTCAGTTCCATCAAGGATTGATGACACGTTTCTTCGACATACTGCTCTCAGTCATTGGACTGTTGCTCTTCTCCCCACTGCTAATTCTCATCTACATCATTATCAGATGTGGCAGCAGGGGCCCTGGCTTCTACAAGCAGAACCGGATAGGAAAGGGTGGAGTTCCATTCAGGCTGATTAAGTTCCGCACCATGCGCATCGGCTCCGACAAGGGGAGGCTCATCACCGTGGGAGGACGCGACACCCGTATCACCAAAGTGGGTTATTACCTTCGCAAATACAAACTCGACGAGCTACCTCAACTGTGGAATGTGCTCAAGGGCGACATGAGCTTGGTGGGGCCACGCCCGGAAGTGGAGAAATACGTCAGGCTCTACACTCCCGAACAGCTTGTGGTGCTAAACATCCGCCCAGGAATCACCGACTACGCCTCCATCGCCTTTTCCAACGAGAACGAAATCCTTGGGAAAGCCGAAAACCCGGAGCGTATGTATATTGAAGAAATCATGCCTCAGAAGATAAATTACAACTTGAAATACATCAATAACCCCTCATTAAAGGAATATTTCAAAATCATCTTATTGACTTTCAGTAAGATAATAAAACACTAAAAGCACATTTCCATACTATGGACATGCGCTGAACAACCAAAAAAAATGGACAACGAAAGGAATTACATAGAACTGCTCAAGTACTGTCTCAACGACAACATGCCAGCACCGGAGTGCATCAAGGAAATCAACTGGCACGACCTGCTCGAATTTGCCATAAAGCAAACCATACAAGGTGTCTTCGGCCGAACCATCCTCATGCAGGACGGCAAGATGCACAAGGAAGACTTCAAGGGCAACAAGCCCACCGATGACGATGTCATGGAATGGGTCTTTGAGATGCACCGCCTGCGCAAGGAGAACGAGACACTCTTCAAGCGAGCAGACAAAGCCTGCGAATGGTTCTTGGAGAACGGCTTCCCCAACTGCATCCTCAAGGGCCAGGGCAACGCCCTCATGTACCCTGACCCCTACGCACGTGTGCCGGGCGACATCGACATCTGGCTCGACGGAGGAAGGGAAAAGATACTTGATTTCACCACCAAATACTACAACCGCCCCTACACGTCCATCCATGTGGACTTCCCCATGTTTGCCGACGCCGGCGTCGAGGTACACTTCCGTCCATCCTACATGCTCAATCTCTTCATCGACAAAGAACTGGTGAAATATTTCGATGAGGTAAAGGCGTCGCAATTCTGCAATGAGACACGCACGCCCGACGGGAAATACAAGTTCTTCATACCCACCAACGATTTCAACGTCTTTTATCAAATGCTGCACCTCTACCGTCATGTGGTCAAGGAGGGCATTGGGCTGAGGCAGATCATCGACTACTACTACCTGCTTCGCAAATGCAAGGCCGATGGCATGGGAGAGAAAGAAAAAGAGAATTTCACACGCCTCATCAAGAAATTCAAGATGAAACGCTTCACTGGCGCCATCATGTACATCGTGCACCAGGTCTTCGGACTGCCTGAGGAATACCTTCTCTTTCCACCTGACAAGAAAGAGGGAGAGTTCATGCTCAGCGAGGTGCTTTTAATGGGCAATTTTGGAAAGGCGGAGACACGCAAGGCAGCCTTGGAGACCGCCGAAGGCCATTTCAAGCGCTTCCTCATCTACGAGGGCTACAACATGCGCCTTTTGAAACATTATCCTTACGAAGTGATTTGGCGTCCCTGGCACGACATCAAGGCCAGCTGGAAAAGACGGCATAATAATGACACCTAAATAACTAAATAGACATGGCATCAACAAGAACACACCTCGTCATCATGGCCGGCGGCATAGGCAGCCGCTTCTGGCCCATGAGCACCGAAGAGCGTCCCAAACAGTTCATCGACATTCTCGGTGTGGGGCGTACACTCATCCAGCTCACCTATGACCGCTTCGCCGGCATCTGCAAGCCGGAAAACGTATGGGTCGTCACCAACGCCAGGTACGCAGCCATCGTGCGCGAACAACTACCCGAACTCACCCCCGGGCACATCCTCCTCGAACCCTGCCGCCGCAACACTGCGCCATGCATCGCATACGTCAGTTGGCGCATCAAGAAGGAAGACCCCAAAGCCAACGTTGTGGTAACACCAAGCGACCATGTGGTAACCAATGAGGAGGAGTTCCGACGCGTCGTCACAGCCTGTCTCAAATTCACCGGCGAGACCGACGCCATCGTCACATTGGGCATGAAACCCACACGTCCGGAAACCGGCTACGGATACATTCAGGCCGACCTCACCACCAGTTCCGCCCGCAACAAGGAAATCTTCCGCGTGGACTCCTTCCGCGAGAAGCCCGACCTGGCTACCGCCGAGCAATACATCCGCAACAAGAACTATTTCTGGAACGCCGGCATCTTCATCTGGAGCGTAAGCACCATCGTCAATGCCTTCCGCATTTACAAGCCCGCCATGTCGAAACTCTTCGAGGGTATGATGCCCATCTTCGGCACTCCGGAGGAGCAACCAACCATCGACCTTCGCTACCCTGAATGCGAGAACATCTCCGTGGACTACGCCATCATGGAAAAGGCTTCCGAGATTTTCGTCTGCCCAGCCGACTTCGGATGGAGCGACTTGGGCACTTGGGGCTCACTTATGTCACACACTCCCAAAGACCTCTATGGCAACTGCAAGATTGGCCCTGGCATCTCACTCTTCGACACCCACAACTGCATCATCCACACCACTGAAGAGCGCAGGGTGGTGGTTCAAGGGCTCGACGGATACATCATCGCCGAGAAAGACGGCACACTGCTCATCTGCAAGTTATCAGAGGAGCAGAAAATCAAGCAATACAGCGAACAACCATGACCACCGAGACAAGAAAGGCCGCACTCATCACCGGCATCACGGGGCAGGACGGCTCCTACCTGGCGGAATTCCTCATCGAAAAAGGTTACGAGGTGCACGGCCTGTTGCGCCGCTCGTCATCATTCAACACCGGACGCATCGAGCACCTGTACCTCGACGAGTGGGTGCGCGACATGAAAAAGCAGCGACTGGTCAACCTCCACTGGGCCGACATGACCGACTCATCCTCCCTCATTCGCATCATTGCCGAGGTGAGACCCACCGAAATCTACAACCTTGCGGCACAAAGCCATGTCAAGGTTTCTTTCGACGTGCCGGAATATACCGCCGACACCGATGCCGTGGGCGTGCTGCGGCTGCTCGAAGCCGTGCGCATCTGCGGGTTGGAAAAGAGCTGCCGCATCTACCAAGCCTCCACCTCCGAACTCTACGGAAAGGTGCAGGAGGTGCCGCAGCGGGAGACAACACCCTTCTATCCACGCTCACCTTACGCCGTGGCAAAACTCTACGGCTTCTGGATCATGAAAAACTACCGTGAGAGCTACGGCATGTTCTGCGCCAACGGCATACTCTTCAACCATGAGAGCGAGCGAAGGGGCGAGAATTTCGTTACAAGGAAAATCACGCTCGCTGCAGCACGCATCGCACAAGGCCTCCAGGACAAACTCTACTTGGGCAACCTCAATTCGCTGCGCGACTGGGGCTACGCCCGCGACTACGTGGAGTGCATGTGGCTCATCCTTCAGCAGCCCCAGGCCGACGACTTCGTCATCGCCACTGGTGAATACCACACTGTCAGGGAGTTCGCCACACTCGCCTTCCAAGCTGTGGGCATCAACTTGGAATGGCAAGGCGAAGGTGTGAACGAGAAAGGCATCGACACCGCCACCGGAAGAGCATTGGTGGAGGTGGACCCCAAATATTTCCGGCCGGCGGAGGTGGACCAGCTATTGGGCGACCCCACCAAGGCTCGTGAGCAACTGGGATGGAACCCTCGGAAGACCCCCTTCACGCAGTTGGTGAAACTGATGGTGGAACATGACATGGAATTTGTAAAAAAATAAACCAAACTATGGCACTCGACAAAAAAGCAAAAATCTACGTGGCAGGGCACCGTGGACTGGTAGGCTCTGCCATCTGGGCCAACCTGTCGGCTCGCGGCTACACCAACTTGGTGGGCCGCACACACGCCGAACTCGACTTGCTCGACGCCTCTGCCGTGCGGCAGTTTTTCGATGCTGAGCGGCCCGACGCCGTGGTGCTTGCCGCCGCACACGTGGGGGGCATCATGGCCAACCTGAAATACCGCGCCGACTTCATCTACCAAAACCTGCAAATACAACAGAACGTCATCGGCGAAAGCTTCCGCCACGACGTGCAAAAACTGCTTTTCCTCGGCTCCACATGCATCTATCCACGCATGGCCCCGCAGCCCATCAAGGAGGAGGCCCTGCTCACCTCAGAATTGGAATACACCAACGAGCCATACGCCATCGCCAAAATTGCAGGCTTGAAGATGTGCGAGAGCTTCGCCATCCAATACGGCTGCAACTACGTGGCCGTCATGCCCACCAACCTCTACGGGCCGAACGACAACTTCCACCTGGAACGCAGCCATGTGCTGCCGGCAATGATACGAAAGGTGCACCTGGCAAAATGCCTCAATGAGGGCGACTGGGCCACCGTGCGCAAAGACCTCGACAAACGCCCCGTGGAGGGTGTGGATGGAAAAGCCACGGAGCAGGAAATCCTGAACATCCTCGGGAAATACGGCATCACACCAGAAGCCGTCACCTTGTGGGGCACAGGTTCACCGCTGAGGGAGTTCTTGTGGAGCGAAGACATGGCCGACGCCAGTGCCTATGTGCTGCTCAACGTCAACTTCGCCGACACTTACGACCCAGAGGAAACGGAGATACGCAACTGCCACATCAACATCGGTTCTGGCAAGGAACTCACCATCAGGGAGCTGGCCAGCAAGGTGGTGGAGGCCACTGATTTCAGGGGCGAACTGAGATGGGATGCTACAAAACCCGACGGAACACCGCGCAAACTCACTGACGTGAGCAAGATACACCGACTGGGATGGCACCACAAGGTGGAAATCGACGAGGGCATACGACGGTTGAGACAATGGTATTGCGATGACCTGAGGGGTTGACCTCTTCAAGGCATAGGAGACAGGCACGAAGGATGCGCCGGCCTCCTATTTTTATATTTCTATGTGAACTCTATTGATTCAATTTATACAAAATGGCTTTTCTTATTGATGTCATTTGAATAATCAGCTTTCGTCCAACAATCATCCACCTTCACAAAAAAACTGTAAGCAACTGCTTTCATTCAAAACTCCATATTTAGCCATCTATTACTAAGGGAAAAGTCTTAAGAATAAAAAAGAAAGGAAAAAAATATGAAAGAAATAATATTAAAACATACCGCCTCCATATTACATAGAATAGCCTGCAAGGCGGTAGAGACTGAGGCAAGAGTGCTACTCCGCAAAGGATGTAACGAAGTGTTTTTCAAAAACATCATGGCGCCAGAGTTCGATTACAAACCCTTCATTCACCGCATCAACCCCTATTATGCACAATGGGGGTTCAAGTTCTCTATGGTAGAGGCCGAATATTTCTCTTTAATGAGTGGGGTGAAATCAGACATCTTTATTCCTGGTACGCTCTTCTTTCACTACCTGATACCATTTCTGGGAGGCACAAAAAAATACGTAGACAAGAACCTGACACGCAAATTCCTCGGAGCCAAATCGTTATGTAAAAAGGTGGATTTCCGTATGGCTAACCAAGTAGTATATAACAGCCAAGGAATGTTCTACAACGGCAACGACGAGTGCATCACCCTTGAAGAGGCCTTGGATGCCGTGATGGCTTATCCCGAAGATATCATCACAAAACCTACTTATAGCACCACATGGGGAAAAGGAGTTGCAAAGTTGAAAGCCGAGGGGAAAAATCGTGAAGCAATCAAAGAGTTGTTTCTCAAATACAAAAAAAATTTCTCTTTTGAGGAATGCATAGTACAACACCCCGACATAGCCCAACTCAACCCCACGTCACTCAACACCACTCGCGTGACAACATACCGTCGTCCCAACGGGCAATTGAAATTTCTTTTTGCGTTCCAACGATTCGGAAAGGAAGGTAAAGTGGTTGACAACGCATCTGCAGGAGGTGATTTCGTTGGTGTTTACTACGATGGTACACTTGGCCGAACCATTAAACAATTCAAATCGCTAAAAACCAGAAGGCTCAATGACAATATCGTGGAAAAAATCCCTTATTTTGAACGAATAAAGGAAGCAGCCCTTTATCTTCACAGCAAAATTCCAGACCTTAACTACATTGGGTGGGATTTTACAGTAAGTCCCGAAGGGCAACCCATTGTCATCGAAATGAACAGCTATGGCAGCACTGACGTTCCACAAATTGCATTGGGTCCGGCATTCAGCAAGGAAGATTTAGACGAGCTAATGCCATTGGTAGCCACATGGAAGCCCAGTTACGATTGCGTCCCCATGGTAGCTTTTGAAAAGAGAAAGGGACATAAAGTGAAAATACGTTCCTAACCACTTTCCCATTTCTAAATACTTCCAAAAAGTCCTTGGCACCTGTTGCCTACATTTTACAGATGGATGTAAAAGCCAAAGTTAGCAAGAAAAGAGTATGAAAGACTATTCCCGAACGAAAAACTCTGCGCTTAACATTACCACCGGCATTTTCAGTCGCATAGTGATGACTATTTTGTCGTTTGTTTCACGCACGGTGTTCATTGAAGTTTTGGGCGTTTCATACTTAGGCATCAACGGCCTTTTCAGTGATGTCCTGTCATTACTCTCACTCACACAGTTGGGTATCGGAACAGCTATTGTTTACCGCCTTTACAAACCAGTGGCAGAGCATGACAACCATCGTATCCGCTTGCTGATGAAATTCTACAAACAGGCATACATCATCATCGGTTTCACCATCTTAACCCTCGGACTGCTAATCATACCAGCTCTACCGTTCTTTATCAAGGACTATCACAAACTCGAAGAACTGGGCATCAACGCACCTATCATCTTCATCCTTTTCTTGGTGAAAAGCGTGTCGAGTTACCTCTTCTTTGCATACAGGTCGGTCATTATCAGGGTCAACCAAAAGAATTACATACTTCATGTTGTAGATTTCTTCATCAGTTTGGCCACGGTGATTATCCAAATCGTCATACTGCTGCTCACGAGAGACTACATGGTGTTTGTGGGAGTTGGCATTGGTATGGTTATTTTACAAAACGGCATCAACGCATTCATTGCCCAACGCATGTATCCCAATGCATTTAAGAAGGAAAAGGAAAGCATCACAAAAGAGGAGCGCAATGGCATTCTCAAGGACTGCGGTGCACTTTTCATCTTCAAAGTGAGCAACGTTGTACTGAAGGCAACAGACACATTGGTTCTCAGCTATTTTATCGGACTGGCAATCATAGGCGAATATTCCAATTACTTTATCTTCTATTCCACCATCAAACTGTTTATCTCAAACTTTTACAATGGCATACTTTCAAGTATGGGTAATGCTTATGCAAAAGAAAGTGTGGAAAAAAACTATTTCCTATTCGAGACGGTCAATTTCCTTACCATCTTGCTCAACGGCACAGCCTGCGTGGGACTAGCAGTATGTTCCGACGAACTCATCAATGTTTGGATAGGAGAAAAATATGTCATCCCACAGCCTTTTGCCATCCTGTTTGGGATTGAACTTTTATTCAACGGACTAAAAATCAACCTCGGCCAAGTGAGAATCGTCTCTGGAGCTTTCCGACAAGTATGGTATCGTCCTGTAATCGGTATCATCATCAACGTGTTGGTTTCCATCATCTTGTGCCAGTTTATAGGAATATGCGGAGTCCTTATAGGCACCATCACTGCCGACATTTTGGCCAATTTCACGATTGACCCGAAAATCATCCACAAATACAGTTTCAATGGGTTCAAGCCCGTGAGTTATTACTATAAGAAAAACCTCACTTTCCTCGCCATACTGGCATGCGTGGGTGTGGCAGACTTCCTCATATGCAGGCAACTGACCACTGGCTACAGCCTACTCGACCTGCTGCTGCATATCATCGTGTGCGGTATCAGCGTTCCCACAACCTTCTTGCTTCTTTATCGCAACACCGATGTCTGCAAATACCTTGTTGCCAAGGTGGCAGAATCAAAATGGATGAGGAAATTCAAGAAATGACCCCATGCCCACCAAGGTGTTCCGAAACAGGAAAAGAATCATACGCGTCAAGCATTTCATCAAAAAAACATAAAAATAACAATCCAACCTCTTCTATAACCTTAGACCCAATCATTATGAAAATGAAACCATACGACTACCTCATCGTCGGCTCCGGCCTCTTCGGAGCCACCTTTGCACATCAGGCACACCTGAAAGGAAAAAAATGTCTGGTGATAGACAAGCGCCCCCACCTGGGTGGAAACGTATATTGCAAGGACGTGGAAGGCATCCACGTTCACGTCTATGGCGCACACATCTTCCACACTTCCAACAAGGTGGTGTGGGACTTCGTCAACGCCATCACCCCCTTCAACCGCTATACCAACTCCCCCGTGGCCAACTACAAGGGACGGCTCTACAACCTCCCCTTCAATATGAACACCTTCTACCAGATGTGGGGAGTCACCACCCCGAAGGAAGCCCAAGCCAAAATCGACGAGCAGCGCCGACAGACGATGGAGGCCATGCAAGCCGCCGGCATCACCGAGCCGCGCAACTTGGAAGAGCAAGCCCTCACCCTCGTGGGGCGCGACATCTACGAGCGTCTCGTCAAAGGCTACACCGAGAAGCAATGGGGCAGGAAATGCACCGAACTCCCCGCTTTCATCATCCGCAGGCTCCCCGTGCGCCTCGTCTTCGACAACAATTATTTCAACGACGCCTACCAAGGCATACCCATCGGAGGCTACAACCGCTTGGTGGAAGGATTGCTTGAGGGCGTGGAGTGCCGCGTGGATACCGACTTCTTCGACAACCGAAGCCAATGGGAGGCGATGGCCGAAAAAGTGGTATATACCGGAAAAATAGACGAGTATTTCGACTACCAGCTGGGCAAGCTCAACTATCGCACGGTGCGTTTCGAGCACGAGACACTTGCGCAACCCAACTACCAAGGCAACGCCGTGGTGAACTACACGGATGCGGAAACGCCATGGACCCGCATCATCGAGCACAAGCATTTCGAGATGTTCGGACAGCAGGTCTATGACAACCCACACACCGTCGTATCACGAGAATATTCCACCGAGTGGACGGAAGGCATGGAGCCCTATTACCCGGTAAACGACGACACTAACAACCGACTGGCCCAACGCTACCGCGATATGGCTGCCGCTCAAGACAATGTCATCTTCGGAGGACGGCTGGCAGAATACAAATATTACGACATGGCACCTATCATCGAGAAGGTGCTGCAACTCGACATATAAACTCCTGCAATATGGAATGGATCAAGACCATCTATGGAAAATTCCGACACTTGATACTTTACGGCATCATCGGAAGTTTTACCTCCACCCTCGATTTCCTCGTCTTCACTGCTCTCACCAGGCTTGTCGGCATCAACTACTTGGTGGCAAACTGCATATCGGTGCTGGTGGGCATCACCACCAGTTTCTGTCTCAACCGCACCTACAATTTCAAAGTGAGCGACAAGACGGCACAGCGTTTCGGCATCTTCCTCACCGTGGGCCTTACAGGTCTGCTCATGAGCAATGTTATCTTGTGGGTAGGCATTGAAAAGCTGCATGGCGACGAAACTATCACTAAACTGGCGAGCATCGTATTGGTTGTCTTTTTCCAGTTCCTCTTCAACAAATTCGTCACTTTCAGAAAAAGTTCCTAAAGTACTTTAAAGTCTTAAAGACATTAAAGACCTTATAAACCTTTTAAAAACCCTAAAAAAGATATCATGGAAAAATTCTATTTTGTCATGCCCGCCTACAATGAGTCGGCGAACATAGAGACCACTATCAAGCAATGGTATCCCGTGGTGGAGCGCATCAATGGTATGGAAAATTGCCAAGCAGTGCTGGCCATTGCCAACGACGGCAGCAAGGACGACACCTATGAAGTAATGTCGGCTTTGAAAGCCAAGGGAGGATTTCCTCATTTTGAACCCCTCACCAAACCTAATGGTGGCCATGGGCAAACCGTGCTTTACCTCTACCGCCACGCCATCGCCAACGGCGCCGACTACGTATTCCAGACTGACTCCGACGGTCAAACCGACCCAGAGGAGTTCTGGCAGATGTTCGAACACCGCCACGACTATGACTTCCAGATAGGATACCGCAAGGGTCGCCAAGATGGTGCCAGCCGTGTCTTCGTCACCAAGACGCTACGCTTGGTAGTGTGGCTGATGTTCCATGAATGGGTGACCGATGCCAACACACCGTTCCGCCTGATGCAGCGCGACAAGCTACAGGCCATCATGGACGTCATCCCCGAAGACTACGGCTTGTGCAACGTGGCCATCGCAGCCATCGCCGTGAAATGGAAATACGCCATCAAGTTTTACGAAATCACCTTCAAACCCCGCCAAGGAGGTGTCAATTCCATCAATATGAAGCGGATTTTCAAGATAGGTTGGA
Organism: uncultured Prevotellaceae bacterium; assembly: GCA_902792855.1. Classification (GTDB taxonomy): domain Bacteria; phylum Bacteroidota; class Bacteroidia; order Bacteroidales; family Bacteroidaceae; genus Prevotella. The sequence continues at coordinate 13,203 of CADBBP010000025.1, read as the reverse complement.
AAGCCTTGGGCGACTTCCGCACAATCAACGCCAACCTGAAAGGGAAGGCCCCCAAAAACCACTGACATGAGCATCCCCACCCGTCATCACGGCACCCCAACCCCCATCTCTTATTACCTGCTGCTATGCCTTTTCCTGGCATGGACAGCCATTGGTGTTTTTCCCCTATATTGTTCTTTTGAAGGCGACGCCTTACGCATCATCGCCAGCAGTTCGGTAATGTACAACCAAGGATGGAACGTCCCGCCACTTGTCTCCTACCAATATGGCATGCAGCCACTCATCATTTACATGATTGTGGCGGTGAAGCACCTGCTGCCATTCCTTAGCTGCAACGCCATCTACAGCATGCTCTCTGCTGCGGCAGCCTTGGCTGCCATACCACTGGCGGTCAGTCTCGTCCACCACCTCACTGGCCTGGGAAAGACGTTGGTGCTGTGCGCCTTCATCCTCCTTCCGGAGACATACGCCATCGCCACCTTCCCCAACTCGTCAGTGTTCTCCTACCTGCTCACATTATGGGCGCTGCTCCTCCTCGTCAAGGAAGCCCGGTTGTGGAAGCCACTGACTTTGATGTGCATTGCTCCGCTCTTCCGCATCGACATCGTCATAGTCTATCCCGTCATCTTCTTCATCTTCCTTTACCAAGGAAAGAGCTTCAAGCAGAGTCTGGCATATTCCATAGTGGCAGCTATCGCCGTTGTTGCGGTCGCTGTCGCCGTCTATGTGCCCCTCAAGGCCAATCCCTTCGAAACCCTCGACGCGGCCGACAAGATGAACCAGTCTAAGAGCTTGCTCACCAAGGTGTTCATCGCCATCTACTCCTACTACACCATCGTCAACTTGGTGCTGCTGCCCATCGGTATCATCTGCCTCTGCAAAGGTGGGAAATGGCGGTTGTTGGCCGTGGCACTGCTTCCCATCGTGCTCATACATTATTTCTACCGCTACAACGGTGGAGCATGCAAGCATTACCTCTACCTGCTGCCCTTCGTAGCCATCCTCACCAGCCAAGCCCTGCACTGGCTGACGGACTTCTGTCGGAAACACAAGGCCGTGGGGTATGCGCTGTGTACAGCCTTGGTTCTCTTCTACATCGTGTCGTTGCGCTTCGACATCCCCGACAAGCCATGGCGAAATGGAGAAGACAGCGTGTCGAAAAAAGGCCCCAACCTGACACTGTTTGAAGCCAGTAACAACCCCTACCATTGGCAGATAGGCCTTGGCACAAGTTTGGGCTATTACACCGAAGATGAACTGATGGTCTTTTCCGGCCATTTGTTCTATCCTTTATACATCTACAAGGTGAAGAGCGAGCAGCAGCAACACATCAACCAAGTGAAAGACTACCTCGACAAGCATGCGCAAAAAGGATACACCGTGATGGCCCTCACCTGGGACGACCTTTCCCTCTACCCATCGTTGCTATTGGAAGAGGGCTATGAATATAAACCATTGACAAAAAGGTCGTTTGCGATGAACAACGACAATCATGAGGTGAAATTAATGATACATGAGATGGGAAATGACACCGAGGAAATCATACGGGTGTCCGACTACCTCAAGCAGATGCCGTTGGTGAAAGGCACACCCATCTATTTCATCACGCAATATGAGTCCTTCCACCATCCTTTCGACAAGATGTGCGACATGGGCAAGTGCAAGAAATTGATGAAAGGACTTTACCTCCTCAGCCCCGACTCCTAACTACACAACAAAACTTATCACCCCTTCACCCTACTAAAACATGAGAAAACCCATCCTCACACTCCTGTTGGCATGTATGGCATTGTCAATACAGGCACAACCCATCGACCGAGAGGCGGTGGTGAGACGCAACAACCCACACGTCAACTCTTTCGACACCTTGGCCTCGCTCACCGTGGGCAACGGAGGCTTCGCATTCACTGTCGATGCTACCGGGTTGCAGTCATTCCCCAAAATGTATGCCAATGGAGTGCCGTTAGGCACCATGAGCGACTGGGGATGGCACAGCTTTGGCAATCCCGAAAACTACCGTCCCGAAGAGGCACTCAAGGCATACGACTTCGGACACGGACACACAGAGTTCTACTCCACACAGTTCAAGGAAGGTCGCCCGCACGGGGCTTCAGAATGGTATCGCCAGAACCCCCATCGCATGCACTTGGGAGCCTTGGGCTTGCAGTTGGAGGCAGGTGAGATCAGCGACATCGAGCAAGCCCTCGACCTGTGGACCGGCATCATAGAGAGCCACTTCACCTATCGCGGGCACCGTTACCACGTCACCACAGTCTGCCATCCAGAGCGCGACATGGTAGCCACTCGCATCGTGAGCGACGCTCCCGACAAGCAACTCACGCTCAAGTTCCCCTACCCCACTGGCAAGCATAGTGATGATGCCTGCAACTGGGAGGAGTGGGAGCGCAACATCACCAGTTTCGAGGGTCTCGGCAACACTTGCACCGACACACTCAAGCGCATCCTCGACGGCAAGTCGCGATTTGACAAGGCGGCATATTACGTCACCCTGCACTGGGGAAAGGGGAGGCACCAGTACTGCAAGCGCGAGGGAACACATCCGTTGTGGAACGAGCAATACTTCAACTGCCCCGACACAGTGACAGAACTCACCTGCGAGTTCTACGAGCAGAAAGACCCCGGACGTAAGCTTCTCACCTTCGACGAGGTGCTGGCGGCTTCACGTGAGCATTGGCAGCGTTATTGGCAGCAGGGAGCCATCGTGGATTTCTCCGCCTGCACCGACACCAGAGCCAAGGAACTCGAACGGCGCGTCGTACTCAGCCAATATCTCCTCGCTGTCAACGACGGAGGCGACACACCTCCACAGGAAACCGGACTGACATACAACTCTTGGTTCGGGAAATTCCATCTCGAAATGATATGGTGGCACCAGGCACCTTTCGCCTTGTGGGGACATCCGGAAATCCTGGAGCATTCCCTCGACTGGTATTTCACCGTACTGCCCGTGGCACGTGAGATTGCCAACCGCCAAGGTTTCAAGGGAGTGAGGTGGATGAAGATGACCGACCCCTCTGGCACCGAGGCACCATCCAAGGTGGGAAGTTTCCTCATCTGGCAGCAGCCACACCCCATCTATTTAGCCGAACTGCTTTACCGCGCCGCCGACGTTGCCGGAAAAGAGCGGTTGCTGAAAAAATACAAAGACCTGGTGGAGGAAACCGCCCTGTTCATGGCTTCCTTCGCCACCTACGACAAGGAAAACGACAGATATGTGTTGAAAGGATGCATCCCGGCCCAGGAGACACTGCGAGCCGACGAGACCGTCAACCCACCCTTTGAGTTGTCATACTGGCGCTTCGCACTCAGTGTGGCACAACAGTGGCGGGAGCGCGCCGGCGAGGCACGTTCGCAGGAATGGGACGACATCATCGCACGCCTCTCACCACTCGCCGCCAAAGACAACCTCTATCTGGCAGCGGAGACAGCACCGCAAACCTACCAGGACATCAGGTTCACCAGCGACCACATGGCCGTCCTGGGAGCTGTGGGCATCCTGCCCGAAACGCCACAGGCCGACAACAACATCATGCGCAACACCTTGCATTGGGTGCTCCAAAACTGGAACTGGGACAAGACCTGGGGATGGGACTTCCCCATGACGGCGATGAACGCCGCACGCATGGGTGAGCCGGCCAATGCCGTCAATGCCTTGCTCACTCCACAGCGCACCAACACCTACCTCGTCAATGGGCATAATTTCCAAGACAACCGTCTGCGATGCTACCTCCCCGGCAACGGAGGACTGCTCACCGCCGTGGCAATGATGTGCGCCGGATGGGACGGTACAACCCGCCACAACCCCGGCTTCCCCGACGATGGCACCTGGAATGTGAAATGGGAGGGACTGCTCCCACTCCCCTAAGCTGCCCCATGCAAAAGTGCCTATAGCCACTATAGATACTATAGATTCTATAGCCACTATAAATTATATTTCTCGCCCCATGAACTCCCTCCTTGCGCTTCAGCAGCAGCGGTTGTTGCTCGAACTGGAATACACCACGGAACGCGAGGCCTACCGCCGACAAACTGAGGCCATGGGGCTGATGCGCAAGGTGAAGCGCGGCGATGCCTGGTATCCCGTTCGTGGCGGGCGCTCCTATTACAACTCACTCAACCAACTCGTCGTGGAGGTACACCGCACACAAGACGAGGACATCGAGCATAATTTCGAGTACGGGCGCCCCGTCTGCTTCTTCCATGTTGGCGATGACGGAAAGGGCGGCGAGAAAATCAGTTATTTCAAGCAAACAGGCACGGTGAACTACGTGGACGGCGACCGAATGGTGGTCATCGTGCCCGACAGTGCCACTGCCGCCGAGGTGCAAAACGCCAACAACCTTGGCGTACAACTATATTTTGACGAGACCACCTATCGCCTGATGTTCGAGGCACTCGACAGGGTGACCAATGCCAAAGGCAACCGCCTGGCCTACCTGCGCGACCTCTTCTACTCCCACCAACAGGCTGCCCACTTCACCTTCGCACCACTCCGCTTCCCTTGGCTCAACACTACGCAGGAGAAAGCTGTCAACGAGGTGCTAAGGGCGAAAGACGTGATGGTGGTGCACGGCCCTCCGGGAACGGGGAAAACCACCACCTTGGTGGAGGCCATCAACGAGACGTTGCACCGCGAGAGCCAGGTGATGGTATGCGCGCAAAGCAACATGGCGGTGGACTGGATAGCGGAGCAGCTCACCGACCGTGGCATCAACGTGCTGCGCATAGGCAACCCCACCCGGGTGAACGACAAGATGCTGTCGTTCACTTACGAGAGGCGTTTCGAGGCTCATCCCGACTACCCGCAGTTGTGGAGCATTAGGAAAGCCATTCGTGAACTCCGCCAGCAACGCCGCCGGGGCGACAATTTCCATCAGAAGAAAGACCGCCTGCAAGCGCGGGCCACCGAATTGGAACTGCGCATCCAGACCCAACTCTTCGGCGAGGCTCGCGTGATTGCTTGCACCCTCGCGGGATCGGCCAACCGCATCCTCGACGGACAGAAATACGCCACGTTGTTCATCGACGAAGCCGCTCAAGCCCTCGAGGCCGCCTGCTGGATTGCCATACGCAAGGCCACACGTGTGGTGTTTGCCGGCGACCACTGCCAATTGCCGCCAACGGTGAAAAGCATCGCTGCCATGAAGGGAGGGCTGGCAAAGACCCTCATGGAGCGCATCGTGGAGAACAAGCCGGAGGTGGTGACGCTACTACGTGTGCAATACCGCATGCACGAGGACATCATGCGCTTCTCCTCTGACTATTTCTATGGAGGCATGGTGGAGACGGCACCTCAAGTGAAGCACCGCAGCATCCTCGAATACGACAACCCCATGATGTGGGTGGACACCGCCGGTTTGGACTGTAAGGAGGAATTTGTGGGCGAGACCTTCGGACGCATCAACAAGGCGGAGGCCAACCTCACCCTCGAGACTCTCACGCTCTATCTCAAGAAGATTGGCAAGGAGCGCATACTGGAAGAACGCATCGACGTGGGCGTCATCTCACCCTACCGCGCACAAGTGCAGCATCTGCGCCGACTGATAGCGAAAAGCGGAGACCTCAAGCCATTCCGGCACCTCATCTCCGTCAATACGGTCGATGGCTTCCAAGGCCAAGAGCGCGACATCATCATCATCTCATTGGTGAGGGCAAATGAAGAGGGGCAGATAGGTTTCCTGCGCGACCTGCGACGGATGAACGTTGCCATCACTCGTGCTCGTATGAAACTCATCATTCTCGGCGACTCGGGCACACTGACACGTCACCCTTTCTATAAGAGGCTATACAATCATGTCATGTCTGAGGTAGCCCAAACTCAATTCAGCAAATACGATGTATAGGCCAAGAAAATGGTCATATCCTATATCCACCCTCTAAGTTTTGGGAAGGAAAATAATCAAAAGATTCACTTATTCTGAAATGAGAAAAGTAATAACTTTCGGAGTTTACGACATGTTGCATATTGGGCACATCTTGCTTTTCAAGCGTGCCAAGGAATTAGGCGACCACCTGACCGTTGCCGTTCAAGACGGTGACTTCATCAAGAAATACAAACCCGAGGCCGACATGGTGTACACCACCGAGGAACGCCTCTATATGGTAAGTTGCATCAAATATGTCGATGAGGTGGTCACTTACAAGGATGTGGACATCGACATCCAACAAAATGACTTCGACATATTCGCCAAAGGCCCCGACCAAAGTCATTCGGGATTTCAGCGAGCTGTTGAGTGGTGCAAGGAAAATGGCAAGGAAGTGGTCATTATTCCAAGGACGGAGGGCATCTCGTCCACCTTACTGCGAAACTACAGCAAATCGAAATAACCACAATACATTTTGAGACAAAAAATCATTCAAATATGAACAATAGTTTGGCGGATTTTATCTTATATAAATATCACTGGTCAACTATTTCCCAACACCGCGCTATCATATTGCAAAATGGTTAGCGAAAAGACCTCGTTGGTGAGAATACATATTTTACAATCCTTTTTTATTAACGGAGTATTGACATATTCAATGAAACAAAAAGTAATCATCATTGGGCAAGGTTATTCAGGACGTTTAAGCATAGCTCATTCTGTTGGCGAAATTGGCTGTGAAGTTGTAATTATTGCATTGGTTCCCCATAATGAAGATGGGAAAACATTGTATAAGAAAAAGCCCATTGACGCCTATTCCAAGTATGTGAAACAAGTTTATTTCTGTTTCCAAAAAGATGGTGATGGAATTATAAGAATTCTATTGGACAAATGCAAAGAAAAGGATTCCAAACCTATCATAATTCCCGACAATGATTTCTCCGCTGCCATAATCGACAAAAACAAGGAATCATTAAAAGATTTTTTCCTGTTCCCTTACTTCAAAAGAGATTCGGAAACTGTTACCGATTGGATGAACAAGACCAAGCAAAAAGAGTTGGCTATCCAATTGGGGCTTAATGTTGCCTCTTCAACAATGGTCGAGATAAGAAATGGGAAATACACCATGCCGCATAGTGGGGTAAAATACCCTTGTTTTGCAAAGCCAATGATGTCGATAGTGGGTGGAAAATCTGGCTTGAAGAAATGCGACTATGAGGCAGATCTTCGTAACCATTTGGATTACATGAGTAAACGCAACAATTTGGATGTTCTCTTGGAAGACTACAAAGAAATACAGCAGGAATATGCAGTTTTAGGGTTCTCTGATGGGGAGAATGTTGTCATTCCTGGCATTCTTAAAATATTGAAGTTGGCACATGGAGGCCATTATGGTGTAGCCATCCAGGGCGAAGTGTCTTCCATACCTCCAGAACATAAACACATAATCGAAGTATTCAAAAAATACATACTTACCGTAGGGTTCGTAGGCATATTTGATTTTGACTATTACAAAAGCGAGGATGTTCTTTATTTTGGGGAATTGAATCTCCGTTTTGGAGGTTCTGGTTACGCCTACACTAAGATGGGTGTGAATCTTCCTGCAATGTTTGTAAGATTTCTCTCCGGAGAACAATACAAGGACATGCAAAAGACTATCAATGGCAGTGCCACTTACATAAATGAAAGGATGTTGATTGACGAATGGTATGATGGTTATATTTCTAAAAAAGAAATGGACCATCTTTTCAATTCTTCAGACATCAAGTTTGTGGCAAGCGAGGAAGACTTGGAGCCAATGAGGCAAATGAACAAAATGATTAAAATTAATCAAATAAAGAAGTTTATCAAGCTATGCATAGGCAGGAAGTAATAGTAATACCAAAACCGCCATCTGTTTCATGGGAAGAAATCAGCCAAGTTCTCCAAAAGTCACATAAGGAAAACGCGGAGAAAGGGGTTATAATGCCGTTTCCTTTTATGAGACCAGATGAGATAAGAAAAAAGATAGAGAACAGAGGCGGGGTGATGTTTGTTGCTTTACTTGACGGTCAATTGATTGGGACAGGTGCGACTTATTTTATTGACAAGAATTTTTGGTGTGGCAATGGCTTGTATGCCTATAATTGCTTTGTATCCGTACTTCCAGAACATGCAGGAAAAGGCGTTTACAAGAAATTGGCTCTAAAACAAGAGGAATATATAAAGTCTAAACATGTCAACAGGATTTTCTTTGACACTCACGAAAAGAATAAAAGAATAATTGAAGTGTCCAGAAAAAATGGATATGAGTTTGTTAATTTCATTTTAAGGAAAAAACACAACTCCATCTATATGGTCAAATGGCTCGACAATCCTCCATATACACATTTTCAATGCGTCATAAAATTTTGGAAATTAAAGATACGCAAAAAATATAGAGCTTACAAGAAGGAATTTAAGAAAAAACTACACTTATAATATCAAGGAATATGGCAAATGCAAAAATCCTCATCGCGGGCGACATCTTTCCTATCGACAACAATCAGCAATCTTTTTGCAACGGCAATTTGAAAGAGTTGTTCGGCGATAAGATATGCAATCTTTTCTCTGATGCTGATTTTTCAGTATGCAACCTCGAAGGAGCATTGACAGACCATGGCGAGAGATGCAAGAAGACAGGGCCGGTGAAAGTTGCTCCTACTCAATGCATTGAGACATACAAAAAGTTGGGGTTCAAATGCTGCATGCTGGCCAATAATCATGCCACGGATGGAGGGCATCAAGGTATGATAGACACCATGAATACCCTTGACGAGGCTGGCATTGGCCATATAGGGGCGGGAAAAGACAAAGATTCAATTACGAAATCAGCCATTTATGTGATAGGCGGCATGAGTATTGGCTTCTACAATGTAAGCGAAACGATGTACAACAAGCCAACCGAATCACATGCAGGAGCATGGCTTTATGACGAATATGTGGTTTGCCGTGACATAGAAGCTTTGAAAAAGAAATGCGATTACCTGATTGTGATTTATCATGGCGGGGTGGAGAAATTTCCATATCCATCACCAGAAACAAAAAAAAGATTCCACCGGATGGCCGACAATGGTGCCAATATGATCTTGTCGCAACACACCCATTGCATAGGTTCTGAAGAGTATTACAATGGCTCTTACCTGCTTTACGGCCAAGGAGATTTCTTGTTAAAGAACTATGCGCCAGGACTTACCGATACCGGTCTTGTTGTAGAATTATGTATCAACGACGGCAACATAAGCATCATAAAGCACAAAGTGGAATCTGTGGACAACAAGTATGTGAGATATTCGGAAAACCAAGACTTAAGCGACTTCAACGAACGTTCTTCTCACATAGGCGACGATGCTTACATTCTCCAGCAATTTCATAATTTTTGCAGGGGTGAATTGCACCTGTATTTGAAAGCATTCAAAAGTCCTGGTAGGTTCATGCAGAGAGTTAAGGACCATTTCCCTAAAAGATTCAGGAAATGGCTCTTCTCTAACGCTTTTAACGATAGGGACTTGATGTTCTCACTGCATACATTGCGCTCAGAGCAAAATAGGGAAACGGCAATAAGGGGAATAGAAGACTTGCTGGAGGAGAGAACGGGGCAAAGCATACTATGACCGAGGGAAAAAGCATCATCATCATTGGCAGCAATCCCATGACTCGCCTAAGCCTGATACGCTCCATCGGCGAGGTGACCCATTGCGACATCACCGTGGTGGACATGGTGCACGAGATACCTAAAAAGGATATCAAACCGGTGGACTGTTATTCCATATATGTGAAGAGACTTCTTCGTGCAAAAAAATACGATGCCGACGGACTCTGCAAACTCTTGCTTGACCAATGCATCAACAACGATGACAAGCCGCTGATACTTTCTGTTGATGATGACTCCGCATACTTGATAGATAGTTCGCTCGACAAACTGAGAGAGCATTTCCATTTCGCCCACATCAACAACAAACAAGGGGAGATTGGCCGGCTCATGAACAAACAGGTGCAAAAGCAATTGGCCGTCCAAGCGGGTTTCAATGTCACCAAAAGCTGGGTGGTGGAACACCATGACGGGCATTATGTCCTGCCAAAAGGCATCACCTACCCTTGCTATTTGAAAGGACTGCTTTGCTACCATACGATGAAATCCAACCAGGGGCGTTTCGACACAGAAGAAGACTTGACACGTGCCCTGAACAAACTGGGACGCTCTTCCAAGCATCCATTGATGGTGGAGGAATTTATCGAAACAGAGAAAGACTTGGGCATCATGGGATTCTGCGATGGAACACACTGCGTGGTGCCAGCCATCGTTGACTTGCTTGAGTCTGGCCGTGGCGCACACAAGGGCGTTTCTGCATTCGGGATGGTGAGGAAAGAGAAGAAAGGAGAAGGACTTGCCGAAAAGGTTGGCAACCTCGCAAAATCCATCGGATTGTTTGGACTATTCAATGTGGACTTGGCAATATCTAAAGGAAAGGTCTATTTCATAGAACTCAACCTCCGTTATGCAGCCTATGGCTATGCTATCACCAAGGCTGGCGTGAACCTGCCGTCAATGATGGTCAAGAGTGTTTATTCCGACGTGTCGGAAATGCCAGTCCCTGCCATCCAACGAGAATGCAGCTACATCAACGAGAAAGTGGCATTAGACGATGTGGCCTTCGGTTTGAGGTCGATGAAGGATTTCAGGTCACTCCAACAAAAAGCCGACGTAGCATTGATGAACGAACCGACAGACGACACGCCTTATTTGGAAATAACGAGACGTTTCCCCATGGACCTCATCAAACAAAGAATAAAAAACATACTCCACATCAAATGAAATGCTCGTAGAGCCATTCTCATCGATTTCCCCCTCCCACCTAAATACTGAATACAACTGAATTTTTATGAAAAAAGGAGAAAGACTTTCACAAGACGAAATAAGAAACATCCAATTGAGCATGCTGGATGAAATAGATGCTTTTTGCAGAGCCGAAGGCATCAGATATTCCATCGCGTTCGGGACGTTATTGGGAGCCATACGCCATAAAGGCTTTATCCCATGGGATGACGACATGGACATCATCATGCCCTTGCCAGACATGCAAATATTCAAAAACAAATTCAAATCCAAGGATTTAGAATATCTTGACATCGACACATACAAGCATTTCGACTATCATTTTTCCAGAATAGGTTACAGGCCGAAGAGGAGATACAAGCTTTCCTTAGAGACATGCAACCATTGCTTAAAAAGCGAAACAACATCATATTGTGGAAACTACGCTTTGACAGGAGATTGGCAATAAGGACTATTCCTGGCTTCGACCGCATTACTCGAAAATACCATGACACCATGCTGTTCAGCTATCCCTACGAGGGGGCGAAAAACTTTTTCCATGCAGGGGGATTAAAACGCTGCAATATTTTCGATTTCGATGTCTTTGAAGAACAAATCGACGTGGACTTCGAAGGTCACAAATACAAGGGCATCAAGAGATATCACGATTATCTCACCCATTGCTACGGAGACTACATGCAACTACCACCCGAAGAAGAACGGGTATCCTATCACGCTGGCGTTTACTATTGGGAATAACCTTATGCTCCATCAAGACTATTTCATTCGTGTCCTTCGCGAGTTCTTCGACGCGCTGGCTCGTGCCATGCGCAAGGAGGGCGAAGACCGGAGCCAAGCCGTACACGAACTATACAGGGAATATTTAGGCGAATATGAGTGCTGGCAGAACGCCAACGTGGAAGAGGCCATGGAGTTGCTTGCACGCTATCCCGAGGAGCAACGCCTGAGCAGGATGGAGATGCTCGCCGAATTGTATTACGCCGAGGCTGAGTTGCGCACCTACCCCATCAGCGAGACGCTGCTCGAGCGTGCGCTCACCCTCTTCGAGTACCTCGACCGTCACAGCGACACCTTCTCCATCAGCCGTGGGATGAAGGTGGACGACATCCGCCGACGCTTGCACACCACGTGATGGCTCCCACGAGCGACATGACGGTGGGAAGCCCCGCACGGTGCATCCTGCTCTTCGCACTGCCGCTGATTGGCGGCAACCTCCTCCAACAACTTTACACCGTTGTCGATGCCGTCATCGTGGGGCGGTTTCTTGGCGTGGGAGCATTGGCGGCTGTTGGAGCGTCGTGGGCTGTCATGTTTCTCATCATGGGTTTCTGCAATGGTGCATGCGCTGGCTTTGCCATCCCTGTTGCACAAGCCTTTGGCGCACACGACCACACCATCATGCGCCGCCATGTTGCCTGCTCGCTGCGCCTGGCCGCCATCATCGCCTTGGGCTTCACCGCAGTCACCACATTGTTGTGCCGTCACATCCTCCTTTGGGTGCGCACGCCCGCCGACATCATGGCCGATGCCCACACCTTCTTCCTCTTCCAACTGCTCTCCATCCCCTTCATCATCGCCTACAACATGCTCGCCAGTCTGTTGCGAGCCGTGGGCAACTCCCGGCAGCCTTTCTACTACCTCATCATGGCCTCGATGCTCAACATCGTACTGGCCATTGTGTTCATCGTCTTCATGGGGATGGGCGTAGCCGGAGTGGGACTTGCCACGATGGTGTCGCAGGCGGTAGCAGCCTTGGCGTGCGGAGCCTACATCCGCCGCCGCGCCACCTTGCTCATCCCCCGGCGAGGCGAGTGGCGGCATGAAGCAGGCGAGACACGCCACATCCTGGCCAACGGTGTGCCCATGGGCTTGCAGTTCTCCATCACTGGCATTGGCATCATCATGCTGCAAACGGCCAACAACTCCTTGGGAACCATCTGCGTGGCTGCTTTCACCGCTTCCATGCGCGTGAAATACCTGTTCACCTGCGTCTTCGAGAACATTGGAGCGGCGATGGCCACCTATTGCGGACAAAACATTGGTGCACGGCGTCTCGACCGCGTGGGGCGTGGCATACGCGCTGCCCTGCTGCTTTCCATAGCCTATTTCGTCGTCACCGCCATCCTCATCCAACCCTTCGCCGACAATATGATGAGCCTCTTCGTGGAAAGCGGCAACGAGGCAGTGACCTCCAAAGCAGCAATGCTCATGCGAATCGCATGCTGGTTCTATCCTGCTCTCGGAGCACTCACCGTCTTGAGATATTCCATCCAAGGGTTAGGATGGTCGAGACTTGCCGTCTGCTCCGGTGTCATGGAGATGTTGGCCCGCGGTGGGGTGAGCCTGTGGTTGGTACCGTCAATCCACTTCCTCGGTGTGTGTTACGGCGACCCGGTGGCCTGGCTCGCCGCCGACTGCTTCCTCATACCCGCCATAGTCTGGCTTTATTTCAAAGGCATTCCA
>CADBBP010000024.1:9926-42275 GCA_902792855.1 uncultured Prevotellaceae bacterium | reverse complement strand
AACACCTACGTCATTCCTCTTGTAATGAAGAGTGCCAAAGGCATTGACCATATCCTCACAGGCACCCCTCGTCAAGGTTTCTCTCCTGTTCGCCAAAATGCGGAGGAATGGGCAACCCTTCCCAAGGACTATGTACTTTACTGTGTGAGGTATATGAACCCATGGCAAGGAAAATACATTCGCCGTGGTGTTGACAATGTAACAGAAAAGGGCGTAACCAAAACGATTGTTCGCAAGGACTTTTCACTTGTCAACTCCGATGTCGAGCACTACAAGGAGAACCCAGTGAACCAGAATGACGAAGTTTGTGGTATTACCACCAAGAACATGTCACAGGCAATCTTCCCTGTTTCTTTCAAGACCTCTGGTGCTTCCATCTCTTGCAACCTCATTCTCACTTTCAATGGTGACAAGTGCACGATATCCACCGATGATGAAAACGTGACCGCCACTGGCTCTGGAGAATTCATTGCCAAGGGTACGGAGCGGCCTGAATACAAGGACTATCAATGGGGAAGCATGAATGGAGAACCTGTCCAACGTGACATTCTACGGTTGGCTTATGACGTAAACTTCAGCAAGAATGACATCCAGGTATCTACAAGTGACACGCTTGTTGTTCAGACCCGTGAGTCAAACAAGAGAGTGTTCTATTCACCCAAATACGTTACACAATAAATGGAGGCTTAGAATATGAATAAGAATTTTAGAAACGGTCTCATCATGCTGGCAGCAGGCTTCCTTTCGGCATCCTGTGCAGACTATAATGTGACAGACGATTTCAAAGCCGAACGTGATCCCAGTTATGTAGAGCCATACAAGGACTTGGCTCCCGTCAAAACATATATTGACAGAAGCCAATATCCAAACATGTCTATTGGCGCGACACTCAAGGTGGCGGATTTCAACAAACAAGAACTACCCCATGCCGCTGCTATTACCAATTTCGACAATGTCGCATTTGGAACATCCTTGATGTCTGGCACCATTGTTAACTCCAAGGGTGTGATGAACTTCCTTGACATGAACGACCTTCTCGAGCATGCGGAAGAGATAGGGTGCGAGGTTTTCGGCAGTCCTATCGTTGCCAATGCTAATCAAGCTAATGACTGGTTGGCCACGCTCACCGCTCCCATTGAGGTTTCTGTTGACTACGTAGAAGGAAAGTCAGTTGACTTCACTACTATGACAACTTTCGATGGTACAGTAGAGAAGGGTTCTGCTTCCATTGCTCAATATGATGGCCAGAACGCTCTTAAAATAGGTACGGGCTGTAATGTACGCATTGTTGAAGGTTTTGATGTTGATCCTCATGCAATTTACACCATCACTTTTTGGGCAAAGGCCGACAAAGACGCTACCTTTGATGTTACTTTCTCGGGCAACAAGATAACAGGTAGCGGTCCTAATGGCAAGTGGACTTTCAAGGCTGGCAAATGGACAAAGATTACCGTGGAGGCCCAAAGTGCGGAAGGTGAGACAGAGGGTTACTTGAGAATTGAGAACTCTCGTTCAGGTGTCATTTATATCCAGAAAGTGGATGTAGGTTACTATCCTGACAACCACCGTCCGCAAACCGAAAAGGAGATAAGCGATACCATCTTCTATGCTTTGAACACATGGTGCGATGGTCTTATGAAAATCAATGAAGGCCGTATCAAGTCATTTGACCTCATAGACGAGGCAATCGACACGAAAGCGGTACTTGACAACGGGATGTACGACATCAAGCACTCTACCAGCGATGTGATATTCTGGCAAGATATTTTTGGCAGTGAAAACTACGCTCCTGTAGTGTCGAAATCGGCAATCGCGGCATTCGAAAGGCATGGCGGCAACACTTCTGAGTTAAAGTTCTTTATCAGTGAGTCTGAGCTTGACAACCCCAAGAAGTTGGAGAGTCTCAACTACTGGATACACATCTGGGATGCCAATGGAGCAAAGATTGATGGCATCAATGCCAAATTGAATCTTTCCTATAGCGAGGATGAAGCCACGCAGGCCGCCAATGTGGCTAATTTTGAAACGCTTCTTTCAAGCCTCGCATCAACAGGCAAGATTATCCGTCTCTCCAACTTTGACATCAAATATCTGAATGCTTCTGGTGTAAGTGTATCTGCAAAAGATATCAAGCCTGAACAGCGTCAGAAACTTGCCGACTACTATGCCTACGTCATCAAGAGCTATATGAACAAGATACCCCATGACAAGCAGGCTGGCATCTGCAAGGGCAACCTTGCTGACACAAACGACCCTGTGGGTTTGTGGGCTATTGACATCAATAGCAAGGACTGGGTGCGCACTGCCACCTACAAGGCATTCTGCGATGCCCTCAGTGGAAAATAAGGAACAATGATTGCCAGTGAAGAAAGGAGGTCTTCTTTTCTTCCTGGCAATCCTCCACAGAATACAATGTTTAATAATTAACTTTTTTTATCAATTCTAAATTTTCAATTATGAAGAAACTTTTTACTCTTCTTGCTCTCTTGACATGCTTCTTGGGAGCAAACTCAAAAGAGATTGTGGACGCAGAGGTTGATTTCTCCAAGTACACAGACATCTCTGAAGTTCCATTCGCCAGTTGGCGTGGCAGTGAATCTGCTTTTGCACGTCTCTCCATTCAGGACGGATGCCTTCACTTCCATAGTGATGAAGCTACAGATCCTTCTTGGGACTGCCAGTTCTTCCCCATCGGCATGGGTAACAATGCAGAGCCAGGCATTGTCTATACGCTCCATTACAAAATCAAGGGTAGCGTAGCACAAAACGTTTCCATGCTTGGTTTCGGACAAACACCTTATGGACAATTCCCCATCACAACAGACTGGGTGGAAGGCACCGTTGATTACGAAGCAACTTCATCCGATGGCAACATTCTCATGCAGTGTGGTGACTATGTAGGCGACTGGGATATCGCCTATCTGAAGATTACCCACGATGGCAAGGAGGAGCGTCCTGTAGAATGGATTGAGGACCTCACCAATGGTGACGCATCGAAATCATGGGCAGAAATGGGTCTTGCAGATGTGAAATTCAACGACCAGGAGAACAACTACAAGATTTGCGCATGGTCAAAGGAAAGACTTAGAAACATGAATGAAGCCGGTGATGGTTGGGATCCATTCCCTGCTGACATCGAAGAGGTTGACGGCAACCGCGTGTTTGTCTGCCATGGCCAGCCTGCAACCACCGAAGGTGATGCTTCTGCATGGGACAACCAGTTCTGGATTCAGTCACCACAAGCTTGGAAAGCAGGCTCACAAGTGAAGATTCACTTCCGCTACAAGGCTTCCGCTCCCGTTAGTTCCACTGACACCCAGATCCACAAGCAGAACCCATCTGACTACCTCATCTGGCATGCTATTGGCAACATTGCCTTCACAACAGAGTGGCAGGAATTTGACGGTATCATGAACATTGACGACGACATGGCCAACGGTTGGTCAATCGCTTTCAACCTGAACTCCGTAGTGAAGGATGCTGTTGACTTCTATTTCGACGACCTCTCATGGCAACACATGAAACTTGACGAGGGTCTCTTCGTAGCTGCTGCCAATACAGAAACTGGTATTGAGTATGACTTCGACAATGCCAAGGAATTTGAGTATGACGAAGGTGAGGATTTGTACATCGCTACCGTAGGTACCCAAGGCAAGAAAGACACTTGGGTCAACGAGTTGATGATTTCTACTGTTCGTGGCAACGACAGGGCCTTCAAGAGCTCTACCATCAAGCCTTCTGGCGAAATCGATGGCAGCGAAGATACATGGCTCAACTTTGTGGATGGTTCAAACTACAAGATCAAGCTTCCCGCAGCTGGTGTGTGGACAATCTCTATTGACAATGAAGGCAAGCAGATCAACTTCTTCAAGGTTGAAGGTGACAAGAACAAGGAGCCGCTTAACATACAGCCCAACCCGACTGTAGTTGTCATCAATGCTTTGGAGAGAGATGACCTTGCTGATGGTTCTGATGGAACAATCAATGAGGGTGAAGGTGGTACAGGCCAGCCTTGGGACAACCAGTTCTGGATTGTAGCCAATCGCACGCTCCAAGCTGGTGAGGCGACAGTAGTCCAGTTCAAGTACAAGAGCACCATCCCAGCCAGGGTCTCCACACAGAGCCACGCTGCACCGGGTGCATACCTCCACTGGGCAGCCATCGGTGATGTCAACTTCACAGAAGAATGGCAGGACTTCGAATACACCTTTACTATTCCTTCTGAGGCCAACGACATGCAGTCCATCGCATTCAACTTGTCAGAAATCAGGGATGCCAACACATACGAGATCAAGGACTTTATCTGGAAACTTGAAGACAACACCGAGACTCTGATCAACCAGACTGGTTCAGAGAACTTCTTCGTCAAGGTTCTTGGAGAAGATCCACACGTCTTCGATGATGGTACAGGCATCAGCAGTGTTGTTACCACCAAAGCTGTTCCTACCGTCACCTACAACCTCGCCGGCCAGCGTGTATCCAAGGATTACAAGGGCATCGTTGTCAAGAACGGCAAGAAGCTCGTGAACAAGTAAAAGAACTTGTCTCTACCATAAAATAGAGGCAGTTTAAATTCATCGTGCGCCACACACCAGTTTTTACTGGAAATGTGGCGCACGAATTATTTGGTGTTTTGCGTCCTTTCACCTTTTATCGTGGCATGGACAATTTTCAAGCCGGCTGCCTGGCTGTAAAAAGTTTAGTTAGCTAGGATAATATCTACGAGAGCGGTGACATCGGCGATTGTTATGAGTTTGTCACCGTTGATGTCAGCATTCTTCAGGATGAAGCCATCTTGTCTTTCGCCCAAGATGTAGGAAACGAGGTAGGTAACGTCGGAAACGGAAATCATACCGTCTCCGTTGACATCGCCTAATAGCGAGTTCCCTGCAATCGGCAGTTTGTCGGGAGCATTGTCCAGGCCCTTGGCAATGAAATAAGCATCCGTAGGCGTGATGTCTGCCAGTGAGGTCTTTACAAAGGCATCTCCATTGTTGTTGAGTACATACGCGTCACTCACCTGCCGGCTTCCAGTTGACCCTACAAAGTGATACCCACTTCCCACCATGGTGTTGGGGTCCAATTTGAAAACTTTTGTATTAGTGGCTTTCAGCACCAGTAGATCATTGCCATTGGCATTCTTCACACCGATGATGTAAGGTTCTCCAGCCACCCAAGAGGCAGCATTGGCAAACCAAGCCTTTCCGTTTTGCACATATTGGTATTCCTTCACCCATAAGTCCTTTTCGTCATCAACGTTGCCCCTGCTCCAATCGACCACATTTCCTCCCAAGGTTGCAGTTTGCACGACGAAAGGTAGCGTGATGGTCATCCATCCCTTGTTCCCGTCGCAGGTCCTTTGTGGAGTAAAGGAGAAGTCCACAGTTCCGTCGATGTCAAAATCAGCCGGTACGAAATAAGAATACCCCTTTGTCAAGTGTATGTTCCCAACAGCTTTCGTTCCCTTTACTACGTTCTTTCCATTCAGCGATGCCGGCACGGTCGTATCAGCAGCAAAATAGTAGATGGTGTTGGGGTTGCTGTTGGGTTGAATATTGACACCACTGATGTCGAGTCCATCGAAACTAACGGCCGCCGCATCGGCAGACACCGTCCCATTAAACGCCTTTGCTGTATGTGTTCCATTCCCATCCCACTCTTGGAGTCCAGGAGTGACGATATAGGAACCAGATGGTGAGACAGTCTGTCCAGCACATGAGGCAGAGAATTTCAATTCGTCTCCATAGTTGACACTATATTGTATGACCACGGTAGTAGTCTCCCCATCCTTCACATTTACGTTAGCCGAAGATGAGAGGATCGACCACCATCCATCACCTTTAGCCCTTTGCAAATTAAGAGAAATGGTACCATGGAAATCCTCCCCTGTATTATTTTTCAAAGTGAATGCCGCCTCCACCACATTGCCATACATTTTCTTGTTGGTGGTGTCGAGGAATCTTATTTCCTTCGCCAGCACCTCTGGGTAATTGGTAACAGGGTTGGTGAATTGGAATGCATCATTCTCGTAAATGATGTTCGACGTAGTTCTGCTTGCCACCTTGAGGTTGATTGGTGCGAGCCATTTGTAGTTGAAGAGGAAATCAAGCTGTATCTCCCCACCAGCTTCGATGCATGCATATTCAGCACCTTTGATGGAGTCGTTGACCATAAGGTATTCAAATCCCGTGAAGTTGTATTGGCTGATGTTTTTCAGCGTCACTCTGACGGTTTTCCGCT
The DNA here is from genome assembly GCA_902792855.1 of uncultured Prevotellaceae bacterium. Taxonomy (GTDB): domain Bacteria; phylum Bacteroidota; class Bacteroidia; order Bacteroidales; family Bacteroidaceae; genus Prevotella. The sequence goes on along the minus strand of CADBBP010000024.1, from coordinate 36,035 downwards.
CTCCACCTTCAAACACCTGTTTCAAATCCACCACTTGAATAATGGGATATTCCTTCTTTGGCACGAAAGTGACAGTTCCGTTGCCGACGGTGACTTCTATGAAGTTGCAATCAGCATCGTCGCACAGATGCCAGTCAGCCGCTCCATCGGGCTGACAGATGGCTTTGATTTGGTAAGTTCCATCAGCCAAGTTACTTCCGAGGAAATAGCCAGTAGGAAAAGATTTGAATGTCATCGTCCAAGCCGAAGTGACATTGAATGGGCCATACATTGTTTTGCCAAGAACCTGGTCTCCCTGAAAAAGTGCTACACCGAATTTGTAATTCCCCGTGATGGAGACGCCGAAATCATATTCGAGGTTAATAGACGGCAAGGAGCCTCCAGAGTAGGAATAAGTATCATCAGTACCTTCTGCCAGAACCAACTCCACCACTTTCCCTCTTCTGGATTCATCAGACATTTCGCTTCCATCCTCAACGATGGTTGGCGAAATGCCCACGAGAGCGATTTGCTTGTATGAGAAACCGTAATTTCCCACGCCTCCGCCTGTGCCTTGCGATGCTGGATTAAGGGCTTGGAGACGGAAATATCCGTCGGACAATCCTTCCCATCCCCAATTGATGTGAAATAGTCCCTCTCCATCATATCCATCGCATACGAAAGCATGTCCGATGTTGCTGGCTGTGTTTGCCCCGAAGATGACAGGTCTGCCGTGATGTAGTTCGTTGTAGATGATATTTTCCCATTGATCCTTGTTGTAAAGAGATCTTTGTATGGTAACTGGCTTGTTGGCATACCCAAAATATTCGTGCAACGCCTTTACACAACTCTCCACGGCAGCGGCTGCACTACTGTTGTAGTAAGTCATCTCTGTGGCGTGTCCAGCGTAGAAGAGCAGTTTTGCCACGGCAGTGGCATAGGGGTCGTCGGTTGTCTCATTTCCCGAATACTTCTTTCGCATGTGCTCCCAGTCGAAAGTAGTAGCAGGCAAAGCTTCTATGGTCGTATCATAGTCATCGGCGTATTCAGGAATTACCGTAGTTTCACTTTTTGGCCATCTGTGGTAATACATCACCTGTGCGAGTGCGGTAGCCACGCATCCTGTGACGGATTGTTTTCCTGATGAAGTGAAACACAGTTGATTGAAGGGGTTGTCCTGCCCCCATTTTGTTTCGATGAGTGGATAGATGACTTGTCGAGCCGGTTGTGGAACCTCCTCTTCGTTGGCATCGGGGATGTTAGCCCTTGCCCATTCTATTTCGTTCGCATATCCATCGAGACAAGCCTTCATATTGTCAGGAATGTTTTGCGGGTCGAAAGTTCCGTTGTCGGCGTAAGCGAGAATGTCGGCGGCACGGTCATCTCCTGCGATGACAACAAAACCGTTGTCGCCTCCATTGTTGAAGACATAATAGGAAGGCGGTGTAGTGGGAATTTTACCAGAGACTTTTTTCCTTCCTTGTAATGCAAGTTGCGGTGTCAAAGCCGTGGCTCCTTTTCGTGCTTCCACAAAAGCCTTGGCCTTCTTGGCAGCCGTTGTGCTGCTCACTGGTGCGGCCTGTGCCGTCCATGTCATCGTGAGCAAGATGGTGATGATTGTAATGGCTCTTTTCATGATGGTATTAAATAATTATTTGTTAGACATGCAAAAATAGAAAAAAAGAGCCATCGTTCCAAGCTTTTACGGCTTCATTTTGAATGATTTTGTTGTGATGCCGCCAAACCACAAAGTGTGAGGTGCTCCCACCTGATGAAAAAATGTCGCCCCCTTGAAATGGGGGCGACGATTAGAGTTAGAAGACTTGAATAATAATGATAATGAATTGTCATTTGAAGAGCAGTGGAGCCATCTCCCTGAGACTTCTCCTCCATGAGACTTCTCCTCCATGTGAGGAACTCATGAGCCGTTCCCTCGCTGATGTATCCCACGGCGTTGAAGCCCGCAGCCTTCAAAGCTTCCACGCTCCGTCGGATGCCTTCCGGACGCTCTTTTGAACCGCAGCTTTCAAAAATCAGTCTCACCTGCTTCTTGTCCTTGATGTCCTCTGGAGCATACTCTCCACCGCTAAGCAGTCCGTAGTAGCCGAACACCTCCGGCCGTCTCAGTGTGATGAGCTTCGTCTCAAAACCGCCCATGGAGAGTCCTGCCATTGCCCTATTCCACTTGTCGGACTTGGTGAGGAAATGGCTGTCGATGTAAGGTACGAGTTCATCAACGAGAACAGTCTCAAATTCTTTCGCCGTGAATTCCTGCATGTGTCCGAAACGAACGTCATTGGTCATTCCGTATGTCATGACGACGATGAACGGCTTGATTTTCCCTTCAGCGATGAGATTGTCCATGATGAGTCCTGCACATCCCTGCTTGGGCCAGCTTGTCTCATTCTCTCCCCATCCATGCTGGAGGTAAAGCACGGGGAAGCGTTCTTTCTTATTCTTTCCATACGACGGTGGCGTATAAACGTATGCCGTCCTCACGACACCCGTACTGTTGGATGGGAACAATACCTGCTGTATGTTTCCATGCTCCACGTCCATGCGGTTTTGGAAGAAGTCGCTGTCGTGGGCCGGTATCTCAATACCACTCTCCCACCTACACGAGCCGAAGTAGTTGTGAGTGCCGGGGTCATTAACGGTTGCACCATCAATGGTAAGGTGATAGTAGTGGAAGCCCTCATCCATGGGACCTTCCGTCGTACCCGTCCAAATTCCGTCCTTGTCCTTGCGAAGAACTGTACCTCCACGTCCTCCAAGCCCAAGGCTGACAATGACCGACTTTGCATCGGGTGCGTCTATGCGGAAACGTGCATATCCCTCGCTGTTGACCATGGGATAATCCTGTCCAGGTTGGTTGAGAGGATTGGGTTTGAAGTCCTCTTTAGGCACGCGGTTGTCGAGTTCCGCCTTGAAATCCCTGATGATGCGGTATGAATTCTTGGGTTTGTAGTTCTCATCGAATGGCAGCGGGTGGTTGTTGACACCGAGCCATGAGTCGCGGTCGCTGAGGTTCCAGAATGTAACATTGTCGATGACATTCTTGTATTTTCTGAAAATGCGGAAAATGCGGTTGTATTGGTCCTCTTGAAGTGTAGCAATGTACCTTGGTTGGGGTTTTGCTTCCCCCCTTGAGAATCTCAGTTGTCCACCCATCTCCATATTGGTGCGCAAGTCAAGTTCGGTGACATGAATGTGGTCAACGATTTCGCTGTATTTCTTGATGGCATTTTCGATGTCTTCCTCAGAAGGACTATAAATATTGTAGTGTCCCTGCATTCCAATACCGTGAATGGGCACACCTTGTTCCTTCATTTTCTTCACCATATTATAGATGCGGTCACGCTTTCCCGGGTCGCACTCGTTGTAGTCGTTATAGAACAGCAGAGCATTGGGGTCTGCCTCGTGCGCATACTCAAAAGCCTTGGCAATAAACTCGTCTCCACAGAGTTGGAAATGCCTACTATTTCTGTAAGGCGAAGCTTCATGTCCCGGCCATGACTGCACATTGTCGGCCATGGCTTCATTGACAACATCCCAGCAATAAACAATGTCCTTGTACCTATTCACCACCGTTTGGATATGCTCTTTCAGCCTTTGGTAGAAGACCTCTTTCGTAACCGGCTTTCCTTTTTTGTCAGTGAACATCCAATCAGCGAACTGAGAATGCCAGCACAGCGTGTGCCCTCTCAGTTTGATGCCGTTTTGCCGGCAGAAATTAGCGATGCTATCGGCAGGTCCCCAGTTCCACACCCCCTCTGCAGGATGAACAGAAACAACTTTCATATCATTCTCTGCAGTAATGCTGTTGAACTCCTTTTTCACGAGTTCAGCCTGCTCAGGGTTGGTAATGTTGCGTTTGTTCACCGCCACTCCAATAGTGAAATAATCCCGATAGGCGTCTTTCAATGTTTGCGCCATGGTGGATGTTGCTCCCGTCCATGCGAGAAGCGCAATCCCTGCAATCATCAGTTTTCTTCTCATATATCTATAATTTCAAATTATTAATATTTTTCAAAAAGATTAATGCGTATCGACTGCAAATTTACAAGGAATAATTATTTATTGCGTTATGATGTGTTACATACATATTTCCAATCGTATCAAAGAGAAGAAGTTTTGTTATACTTAGTTTATTGTTGTGCCAGCCAAGCCGCCTTCAATGAAAAAAGTGTTGAAGAGGGGAAAAGAATATTATGCCGTAGAAAACAAAAAGGTCCGGACTTTCCCAAGCCCGGACTCCAAAACAATGTAAAGTTCTAAAATTGCCCGTAACATCATCGAGCAATGGTATGCGTTGCCTTGGAAGGAGTGGTTCCGTGGCAACTTAGAGAGAGTTTTGTTGCTCCAGTCAGAACAGTTTATGATAACATCCTCTTCATTTTAAATTATAGAGGTTTTATGACATTATAATATATAAGGATATATATGTTTTTGCATCGTTTAGCCTTTATTCAAGGCTGGCACCGCGCTTCACGGCGCGATGCCAGTCATTGTTTCACAGTAATTAAATAAAAGGTCTCAACCTAACTACTAACAATATTAAAAACCTAAATTCCGCTGCAAAAGTACTCAAATATTAATAATGTGCCTTTCTTAATAATTTCAAAAAAATTTGTTAGAGTAACGAGTTGAAAAAATAGTGAATGTCCCGCCTTTATCGTGTTATGAATTTTGATAACTAATCAAACACAATACCCGAAAATTTGTGTCTCAAACTTTAAATATTGTACCAAAAACTTGGTGGTTTCTATAAAAAATATTACTTTTGCATGTAAATAGTGTTACATCATCGAAAAATACCATCATAGTGATACGTAAAGTTCTAATTTTAATATTTTCCCTTTTTGCATTGTTTGCCAATGCCCAAACGGGCAAATTGTTTGACGCAGACAAGCAACTATCAAGCAGTTTCATCAATCAAGTATATCTTGACCGTGATGGCTTCATGTGGGTAGTTACTCGCAACGGCTTGAACAAATACGATGGTTACCAGTTTCACATCATCAAGAAAGAGCAAGAGAATGGCAACGGAATGGCCAGCAACTACGTGAACTGCATGACCCAAGACGCGAACGGACTGTTTTATTTGGGTATGTATGGCGCTCTTCAGACCTACGATGGCAAGACATTCCGCGACGTGGAAGTGAAGAACTTGGAGGGTCGTAAAGTAATCTGTTACATCACCTCTTTTCTCATCCGAAAGAATGGCGAGGTTCTTGCCGGTACTTCAGGCCATGGTTTGCTTCGCATCACCGACCGCGGCCATGCTGTACAGCAGAACGGCCCCCTTAGAGACATTCATACGATTCACGCCATGGACGAGGACTCCCGTGGACATTTGTGGATAATCACGAGAAGCCATGGCCTGTTGGAGTATGATGGAAAGAGAGCGAAAAGCTATTTTACCGACGCAGACCAAAATACCTTAACGAGCATCTGCATCGACAAATCAGGTGTCATTTATGTAGGAACGTCAAATAATGGCGTTTATATCCTTTCAGGCAAAGACGGTGCATTTCGTCATCTCGACGTCAGTGGCACGAAGCACGTCTCTTCTTTATTCTGTCTTCACGATGGCCGGATGATGTTCGGCTACGACGGTCTTGGCTTGGGTATTTACGACCCCAAGACGGGAGTGTTGACCGACAACCCCTACATCAGCCGCGACGTTGACCTCTCGATGAGCAAGGTTTACAGCATTGTGGAAGACTCCCGTGGTAACATTTGGCTTGGCTTGATGCAAAAGGGCATTTTCATGCAACCCCATTCCACCACCGGCTTCCAATACATGGGTTACAAACTTGGTCAGCGCAACCACATTGGCCAAGCATGTGTGAACAGCACGATTATCGACAGCCATGGGCGTTGCTGGGTAGGCACCGACAAAGACGGTTTGTATTGTCTGGATCCCGACCAGCGTCCTTTGCATCATTTCAAGGACGGAGGTTTTCCCTCCACGGTGATGAGCATTGCCGAAGATTCCCTGGGTCGCATCTGGATTGGCAGTTACAGCGAGGGTTTTGGATATCTCGACCCATCGGGCACCAATTATCACAAATACCCACAATATACCACAAGCAGCGGTTTCTCCATTCAAGCCACCTCCAACGATGTATGGATAGCGACGATGGGCCAGGGGTTGCTACGCATTGGACTGAAAGACAACCAGCTGAGGACATACACGATGAATGAGCGCGCCTCCGAGGTGAGCAGCGTGAACAGCATCGCCAACAACTATATCTCCAAGATATCCATCTCACCCGATGGCAAGCGATTGTATGCCGCCACCACCATGGGTGTTTGCTGTCTTGACATAGAAAAAGAGAGTTGGACCAACCTTTTTGGCAAGAACTGCTTGAACTATGGCACTCCCAGCCGCATCGCAAAGGAGTATAACGGCAAGTTATGGATAGGCACCAATGATGGTTTGAACTGCTACGACATACAAAAGCGCCGTCTTCAGGTTTACACGACGGAGGATGGTCTTGCCGACAACGGCATCTGTTCCATAGAAGTGGACAAGCAAGGTCGCCTTTGGATCAGCACGGACCATGGTTTGTGCTGCCATAATCCAGAAACAGGTCTTACGGAGAACTATTTTGTTGACGACGGTTTGCAATCGAACGAGTTCAGCGACGGCTCCTCATGGGTTCACAAACGAGGTGTGATGCTCTTTGGTGGTGTAGCCGGCATCAATTGGTTCCGCCCAGAACAGGTTCACCAAGACAAGTGGGAAGCCAAAGTAAGTCTCGTGAGCTTCATCGTCAATCGTAAGCCCATCAACAGCAACACCCTGTCTGGCAATCGTCAAATATGCGACACGACCGTGATTGCCTCCAACCGTTTCACCCTGAGCCATCACGACAACTCATTCGCCATCCAATTCTCCACGCTCACCTATGACAATCCGGAGCACATCGCTTATCACTACAGCATCAACGGCGAGGCATTCACCCGTCTTCACGCAGGTGTAAACGAACTGACGTTCACCCACCTCTCTCCAGGAACCTACCGTTTTCGTGTGAAGGCCGAGCGTAACCATGAAATGACCGCCGAAAGAGAGTTCACCGTTGTCATCCGCCCTGCTTGGTATCAGACAACTTGGGCTTATCTCCTCTACCTGCTTGCAATCTGTGGACTGGTGTGGTATTACATCACCGACCGCCGTCGTAAGGAGCAGGCCCGCCTGACGTTGCAGGAGCACATTCACACAGAGCAGATGGGCGAGGCCAAGCTTCGCTTCTTTATGAACATCAGCCATGAGATTCGCACTCCTATGACGCTCATCATCACCCCTCTTCTCTCTCTGATGAAACAGGACAACGACCCCCAGCGTCAAGGCATCTACGAAACCATCAAGCGCAATGCAGAGCGCATCCTCCATTTGATCAACCAAATGATGGACTTGCGCAAGATAGACAAGGGAATGATGCAGATGCGCATGCAGGAAACCGACTTGGTGGGTTTTGTGGGCGACATCCACTCCCTCTTCCAGCACCAAGCAGAGACGAAACATATCCGTCTGCATTACGAGCACGACACCGACCGTCTTCCGGTGTGGATAGACCGTCAGAATTTCGACAAAGTCATTGTCAACATCCTTTCCAACGCGTTCAAATTCACTCCTTCCGGTGGTGAGATAGGCATTCGTGTAAGCCATGACGCCAACCATGCCCACATCTTCATCAGTGACAATGGTGAGAACATCCCCCAAGACAAGTTGGACAAAATTTTCGAGCGTTTCTACCAGACCCCCTCTCACACCAACGACCGCAATGTTGGCACGGGTATCGGTTTGGACCTCACCCGCTCATTGGTGGAGCTTCACTATGGCGACATCAAGGCTCGCAACCTCACTCCCGCCGACAGTTCTCAATATCTTGAAAATTTCCAAAGTGGTGTGTTGTTCACCGTTAGCATACCTCTTGGCAACAGTCACTTGAAACCAGAGGAGATGATGGAAAGTCAAGAAGAAGAAACCATCAGTCCTATGGCCGAGTTGGAAGACTCTGAAGACACCTTCTCGGTAGAAGAGCCTTTGAAAGACCCCCTCAGCGGAAAGAAAGTCATCGTCATCGCCGAAGACGATGATGAGATACGTGATTTTCTTGAAAAAGAGTTGGGCACGGACTACGACATCCACAGTTGTGCCAACGGCCGCGAGGCACTTGCCGAGATTTATCGTTGTTCCCCCGACATCGTTGTGAGCGATGTAATGATGCCCGAGATGGATGGCAACACTTTGTGTACTCAATTGAAGTTGAACCCCCAGACCAATCATCTTCCTGTCATCCTTCTTACTGCGAAGAACCGCGATGAGGACAAGTTGGAAGGTCTGGAGACAGGTGCCGATGCATATATCGTGAAACCTTTCAACATGGACATCCTTCGCCGCACCATCCACAACCTCATTGGCGCCCGCCAACTGATGCGGCAGAAATACGGGCGTACAGAGCAGTTGGAAAGCCAGGTGGAAGAGATGAAGATGAAGTCACCGGACGAAAAACTCTTAGACCGTATCATGGCAACTGTCAACAAGCACCTGAACGATTCCGACCTCAGCGTGGACATGATAGCAAGCGAGGTAGGTGTGAGTCGCGTTCACCTGCACCGTAAGATGAAGGAACTTACCGGGCAGACACCGCACAACTTTATCCGCAGTCTCCGCATCAAGCAAGCCGCCCATTTGCTCTCCACCCAGAACATGAACATTACCGAAGTGGTGTATGCATGCGGTTTCTCCAACCCCACTTCCTTCTCCACCATTTTCAAAAGCGTGTATGGAATGACTCCCCGCGAATACATGCGCGAACATCAGAAATAGGAACATCACCAAAAATAGGAACATCACCATCTTTTCATTCACATAAGAAGAAAATGAAACGAATCACAGCCAAAACCATGAGGTCAACAGCCACCCTTCTTTTACTTTTGGTCTCCATTTGTTCAAATGCCCAGTCCAAAGTGACAGAATTCAAGACCTTCGTCTATACGAGTGACGAACTGGCCAACGACATCAGCAAACTAAACGACGAGCGCGACACATCACGCGGTTATCTCGGCGATTTGTTCACCGCAGCGAGCGGTTCGATGAAGGGTATCGCTTCCGGCTATGTCACCTCTTTCATCGACCTTGGCGTGACAGCCATAGGCTCCTTGGTGACACGGAACGCGCGCCACCGCAAGGAATGGGAAGAAGCGGTGAAGAAAGAGAACGTGTATCAAACAGTCATCAACTCCGTCTCAGAGATGAGCGACTTTTACGACGCCCCTTCCTTCGACGGTGCGATGGACCCCAAGGGCATGCGTTTCGATGGTATTGGCTGCCTTCGCACAGAAGGTCAAGACACGCTGTTCTACATTTCCTGCCACATAGACCGCAGCAAGCTGCACCGCATCATCAACCACTCAAAATTCGAGCTCGTGCTTGACACGCTCATTCTTAGTCCGACGCATTCCAACCTCCCCAATACGAAGTTGGCCATCCCCTTCTCCTTCGAGGAGCGCAAGGACTTCACCTTGACGATGGACATCACATTGTCATCTTCATGGATGAACGAGATTGTGCAATTGCAAAAGAACCAAGAACTCGGCACCTTCCACATCAACATTCCCGCAGACCAGCGTGTGCTCGACGATAAAGGTTTCCTTCGTTACGTCCGTCCTGCCGGCGAGCCCTCACGCTATCAAGTGACAGGGGAGAGTTTCATCGTTCCCCGTTCCTACAGCGGTTTCCGTGACGAGCGCGACAATTTCAAGGACTGCTGGGGCACTGGCGAATACAAACTCACAGTGAGCATCAAGGAGAGTTGCGATGTTACTGACACTTATCGTTCCAATTGGAAGAACGACTACAAACACCGCAAGCAATTGGCAAAGAAAGAAAAAGAGGAAGGTCTATTGGAACAAAGTTGGGAAATCATCTCCAAACAAGATTGGAACGAACTCACCCGTTCTTGGGTGATTACCACTCTGAAAGCCCCTGCGAGCATAATTTCCAACGACCTGATCGACCGTCTTGGCCTGGATGATGGCAAATAAGTTGTTCGTCGCTCTCCTCCCCCTCTTGCTCCTGCTTTCCCCCACATTGTCGAAAGCCCAAGAGAGCACCTCACCACAAGTTGCAGACAGCATCCTTGTGTTGTCTGAGCGATTGGGGCACATCACCCCCGATGGCGAGGACAGCATCTTCGTTTGTGACGTCCTTCATCTGGCCAAGCTGTTGTCACATGCCGGCCGTCCCTCAGATGCCATTCCATGGGGCGAGCGTGCCATGGAAGTCTCTGGCCGCCTCTGGGGTCATCATAGCAAAGAATACGCCCTCGCACTCTCCGACCTTGCCGGAAGTCACTCCCATTGTGGCAATTACGACGAAGCGTTGCGTCTTGGCGTTGCCGCCCTCTCCCTCCGTGAAGAATTATGTGGCTCTGAGAGTTCTGCTTACGCCGAGTCGATGAACAACGTAGCCCGCTACCATTCCTACCTTGGCAACTACATCGACGCCATCATTCTTGGCCGCAAAGCCATGGAGCTTCGTGCCCGTCTTTCCGGCAAGGAGAGTGCCTCATACGCCCAGTCAGTGAGCAACCTTGCCGGCTACTATTCCCGCATCGGCGACTACACCACAGCCCTACGCCTTGGGCACGAGGCACTGGACATTCGCGAGCGTCTATATGGAGACCAGAGTACCGATTACGCCCAGTCTCTCAACAACTTGGCCAAATATCATTATTTTCTCGGCCAATATGAGGAGGCGCTTCGCCTGGGTCTCAAAGCCACAGACTTGCGCGGCCGCCTGCTTGGCAAGCATCATCCTGACTACGCCACCGCCCTGAGCAATCTCGCCGACTATTATATGAAGACCGGTAACCATGCCGATGCCCTCCGCTGCGGTCGTGAAGCATTGGAAATACGTCTTGAGACCCTTGGTTCCGAGCATCCCGAATATGCAGAATCTTTGAGTAACATGGCGAGTTACCATTACGCGTTAGGACAGTATTCTGAAGCCGTCAAATATGGGCGAGAAGCCTTAATTCTTCGCCGCCAAGTGTTGGGCGAGCATCACCTATCCTACGCCCACTCGCTATGCAAACAAGCCGCCTACTACTCTTCCAACAACCAGGCCGACTCCGCCTCCTTGTGTGCCTTCGAGGCCACGAACCGCTATTCGGAATCGATATTAAACACCTTCGCCGACCTCACCTCGGAAGAGCGCAACCTGTTCTGGATGCGTGTGAAGCCTTGGTTCACGCAAACCCTTCCTCGCCTTGTTTGGCAACATCCTGACGAGTTGATGGTAGCAGGTGGCTACAACGCAACACTATTGGCCAAGGGCTTGCTTCTCAACAGCGAGATGGAAATGGCCAACCTTCTTGTTGAGAGTGGTGACACCACGCTTATCGAGGCCTATCACAAGTTGCAATACAATCAAGCACTTCTAACTCGCCAATATTCCCTCCCACTCTCCAAACGAACAATCAACACCGACTCTCTTCGACGTGTCATCACCAAGCAGGAGCGCCATCTTGTGAAACGTTCCAAAACCTACGGCAACTACACCAAACCCCTTCGCATCAGTTGGGAACGCATCCATCGCCAACTTCGCCCCCACGATGTCGTCGTGGAGTTCATTTGCTTTCCCACCCTCGATGGTGAGGAACAGTATGCCGCCTTCGTACTTACGCGCCAGATGTCACATCCCACTTTCGTCAGCTTGATGACCGGCAGCCAGCTCTCGTCCATCCGTTCCAAGGACATCTACACCACGGGGAAGTTGTCACACTTGGTTTGGGAGCCCCTTGCCCCTTACTTGGAAACAGCACACACCGTATATTTCTCCCCCTCCGGCGAACTCTACAACATCGGCATTGAGTCGCTTCCCCATTGGGAAGAAGGAAAGGGTCTGCTAATGGACAACCTTCTGTTCTATCGTCTCTCCTCCACTCGTGAGGTGGCCCTTGCCGGCGAGCGCAAGCATTCCACCCACCCCTCAGTCTCCATCTACGGAGGCGTGAGCTATGACAGCGACCTATCTGAAACGTCCACCACCCCTGATCATACCCAAAAGTTGAAAGGCGGAGCAAAATACCTGCCCGGCACCCGCAAGGAGGCAGAGGAAATCAGTCAGGCACTGACAGACAACGACATTCCGACAACAGTGCAACTCCGTTCGAGTGCTTCCGAGCAATCATTCAAACACCTTTCCGGTCAAGCCCCCAGTGTCATCCACATCGCCACCCACGGTTTCTACTGGAGTGACCGCGAGGTGCTCGATGGGGGAATGGACGAGCGTCTGCCCTTCCTCACCTCCTATGGCAACATGGATGACGGCGACAAGGCATTAAGCCGTTCCGGGCTCCTATTGGCCGGTGCCAACCACACACTGACCGGCATCAAAAATTATCAACTCTCCGACGACGGCGTTCTCACCGCCAAGGAGATTTCGATGCTCGACCTTCGCGGTGTGGACCTCTTGGTCCTTTCCGCCTGCCAGACTGGTTTGGGCAAGATTACAGGCGATGGTGTGTTCGGTTTGCAACGCGGTTTCAAGAAAGCCGGTGCCAACGCCATCCTAATGAGCCTTTGGAAGGTTGACGACCGTGCCACTCGTCTGTTGATGACCCATTTTTACAACTATCTGATGGACGGCGTGGGCAAACACGAGGCCCTTCGCCGCGCCCAGCAAGCCCTTCGCACGACCGAGGTTGAGGTGGAAACACGCATGAGCAGCCGCCATGCCATCACCTCTCGTCAAAAGCGCGCCCGCAAGACTGCTTCGAAGCGAATATACGACGACCCCTATTACTGGGCCGCCTTCATCCTGCTTGACGGCATGTAATAGCCCATTGAACAAGCAAAGAACAATAAATAAAAGAGAAAATGAAAATAGGAATCATTGTAGCCATGGACAAGGAGTTGGCGCAGTTGCGCGACCTTCTTTCCTCACCCCAGGAAAGCCACAAGGGCATCCTACCCTGCACAGTTGGCCAGATAGGCCACCACGAAGTCGTGCTTCAGAAATGCGGCATCGGCAAGGTGAATGCCACCGTCGGCACAACAGAGTTGGCCATCCATCACCATCCTGAGCTCATCATCTCCACAGGCTGTGCCGGTGGAGCCGACACCAACCTTCATATCACCGACGTGGTAGTAGGCTCCCACTACACCTACCATGACTTGTATTGCGGCAGCGAGGTTGCTTATGGCCAATTGAAAGATTTGCCGCCATTCTTTACCGCCGACACCTCTCTCGTAGAGAAGGCCCTTTCGCTTCACTGCTCCACCCCCATCCACAGCGGATTGATGGTAAGTGGAGACTGGTTTGTTGACAGCCGTGAGAAGATGCGTGAAATACTTGGTCATTTCCCAGACGCCAAGGCCGTAGATATGGAGAGTTGCGCCATTGCCCAAGCATGTTATCTCTATGGCATCCCCTTCGTTTCGTTCCGTGTCATCAGTGATGTTCCCCTTAGTGATGAGAAAGCGTCACAATATTTCGATTTCTGGGGTCGTCTTGCCAACGGATCGTTTGAAGTCACCCGCCAATTCATAGAAACCATCTAATCCGCCAGCCAATATATACAAGATTAGGATGCACAAAAAGACCTCGCCGATGACTTGATGCCATCGGCGAGGTCAATTGATTTATGCTGTCCAAGGAGGGACGTTCTCGTGCCTATTGTGCGATAGCCAGCACATTGGTGTTGTAAACAAACCCAATGAGATGCTGGTTTTCATCAAGCACGCCAACCCAGTTGGAGAATTCTCCATTGACATAAACGGCAACTCCTTCGAACTCCTCCCCTGTGCGCATTTTCTTGACAATGGCCGACTTGGTGGTGGCCTGTTGCCTTACGTTGGTGTATCCATCTTTGTCGGTCACCTTATATAGCGTGGCGAAATTGTCCCCCATTCCTACACAAGAATTGTGTATGTATCCGACAAACGCCCCGTTTGGCGACAAACTTACCCTGTACCAATTCGTACCGGTAGGAGTGACATAAACCTCCGTACCCTTTATTACTTTTTTAACAATGGCACTCTTCGTCGTCATACCTTTCCTGACGTTGGAGTATCCGTCATTGTCGGTTATCGACATAAGGCATCTTCCCTGTGCCATCATCGCCATGGAAATCATCATGGCCATGAAACAAAAGACGATTCTCTTCATTATTGCAAATATTTGGTTATTCTTTCATGCTTCGTTTCCTATCGTTATGGTCGAGAATGACCTTTCTCATCCTGATACTCTTGGGAGTAACCTCTACGAGTTCGTCAGCCTTGATGTATTCGAGGCATTCTTCGAGGCTCATGACCACCTTGGGTATGATTCGTGCCTTCTCATCACTTCCGCTTGCCCTCACGTTGGTGAGTTGCTTGGCCTTTGTGACATTGATGACAAGGTCGTTGTCGTGGACATGCTCCCCTACCACCTGCCCGGCATACACTTCCTCTCCCGGGTCGATGAAGAACTTACCCCTGTCCTGTAGTTTGTCAATGGAGTACGCGAATGCCGTTCCTGTCTCCATAGCCACCATCGAACCGTTTACACGCCTTGAAATATCCCCCTTGAAAGGTTGGTATTCCTTGTACCTATGAGCCATGATGGCCTCACCCTGGCTGGCTGTGAGCACGTTGGTGCGCAGACCGATGATTCCCCTTGAAGGGATGTCAAACGCGATGTTGGTCCTCTCTCCTTGACTTTCCATGGATGTCACCTCACCCTTTCTTCGTGTGACCAAGTCAATCATTTTGCTTGCAAATTCATCAGGCACATTGATGGTGAGTTCCTCTATGGGTTCGCATCGTTTTCCGTCGATTTCCTTATAGATGACCTGTGGTTGTCCCACTTGCAATTCATATCCCTCGCGGCGCATCGTTTCGATAAGCACCGACAGGTGCAGCACGCCTCTTCCACTGACAATCCATCTGTCAGTGTTGCCGTCAAATTCCTCCACCTTCAAGGCAAGGTTTTTTTCCAGTTCCTTCTGCAGTCGGTCGTTGATGTGCCTCGACGTACACCATTTCCCCTCTCTTCCGAAGAACGGCGAGTCGTTGATGGTGAAAAGCATGCTCATGGTGGGTTCGTCGATGGAGATGGGTGGCAGTGGCTCCGGTGATTCCAAGTCGCAGATGGTGTCACCAATTTCAAATTTCTCCAGTCCTATGATGGCACAGATGTCACCACTTACCACCTGCTTTGTACGTGCGTGCCCCATTCCCTCGAAAGTATGCAGTTCCTTGATTTTCGTTTTCTCCATACTTCCGTCGCGGTGTGCGATGGTTATTCCCATCCCCTCTTGGAGCATTCCCCTATGCACTCTTCCCACAGCTATACGCCCTGTGTAACTGGAATAATCGAGCGACGTGATAAGCATTTGAGGTGTTCCTTCCATCACCTTTGGGGCGGGAATGACTTCCACGATTTTATCGAGAAGGTAAGTAATGTCTCCTGTAGGATTGTTGTAGTCCTCTCCCATCCATCCGTTTTTGGCACTTCCATAAACGACGGGGAAATCAAGTTGGTCCTCAGTGGCATTTAGTGCGCACATGAGGTCGAACACCATCTCGTACACCTCCTCAGGCCTACAGTTGGGTTTGTCCACCTTGTTGACGACGACAATGGGCTTCAGTCCAATTTCCAATGCCTTCTGCAAGACAAACCTTGTCTGCGGCATGGGTCCTTCGAAAGCATCGACCAAAAGGAGGCATCCGTCGGCCATATTGAGCACACGTTCCACCTCTCCACCGAAATCAGAGTGTCCCGGAGTATCGATGATGTTGATTTTCACACCCTTGTAACTGATGGAAACATTTTTGGAGAGTATGGTTATCCCCCTTTCCCTTTCAAGGTCATTGCTGTCAAGGACTTGGTTCCCAATCTCCTTTCCCTCCCTGAAGAGGTTTCCTGCGAGCATCATCTTGTCAACGAGGGTGGTTTTTCCATGGTCCACGTGTGCGATGATGGCGATATTTCTAATGTCTTGCATAATTTATTTATTCGTGACGCGCTGCCATCTTTGTTTACGAGAAATGATGCATACAACGCTGAAATCGGGTGCAAAATTACAAATTCTGCCGTTAAATGACGAATAAAATCCAAATATTGCATCAAATGTTTGATAAAAACTCCTTAAAAGTTTGCCTTTTCGGAAATTTTTAGTACTTTTGCAGCCGCAAATAACAAATGCGAACAAAAATTCACCATTCAAACCCAACAAGATGTATTTAGACAAGGCAAAAAAAGCAGAGATCTTTGGAAAATACGGAAAGTCTAACTCTGATACCGGGTCCCCTGAGGCTCAGATAGCATTGTTCTCCTACCGTATATCCCATTTGACGGAACACTTGAAAAAGAACCGTAAAGATTATACTACCGCGCGGTCACTGACCCAGTTGGTAGGAAAACGCCGTGCCCTTCTGAATTATTTGTACGACCGTGACATCGAGCGCTACCGCGCCATCATCAAGGCACTTGGTCTCCGCAGATAATTCTTTAGAGCAAAAGATCTTGGGTCCCACTTCGGCTAAAGAAGCCAAGTGGGACTTTTTTGTTTAATTACTCAATCCAACACCTCTTTCAGGGGAATCACGACGAAATCCCTCTCCATCATGAGCGGGTGTGGTATTTGAAGTTCAGGGTAGTCGATGTGCAAGTCATCATAAAGCAGAATGTCAATGTCGATGATGCGGTCATGGTATTGAGCGTTTTCAGACTTGGTAGTCCTCCCCATGTCACATTCTATTTTCTGGGTTTCCTTGAGCAACCTTTTCGGTGTCAGAGTCGTGCAGCATCTTGCAACAACATTGACGAAATCATTAGGTGAATCAAACCCCCACGGCTTGGAATAAAAGAGCGTCGAGAGCTTTACCACTTTCCCGACGCTCCTTTGTATTCTCCTTACCGCCTCCCCAATATTCTTTTCCTTGTCTCCGAGATTTGAGCCTATTCCAAGGAAGACGATGTGTTTCTTTTCAGTCATCGAGAATGAGCATGGCATCCCCATAGCATCCGAACCTATACCCATTTTCTATCGCCATCTCGTAGGCTTTCATCACGAGTTCATATCCCCCGAATGCGCAAGCCGACATAAGCAATGTGGAAAGCGGGTGGTAGAAATTGCACACCATTGAGTCAGCCAGTCCGAACTCATGCGGTGGGAAGATGAATTTGTTTGTCCATCCCTCGTATTCCTTCAATTGTCCATCTGTTCCAATGGCGGTCTCCGTAGCCTTGATAACACTTGTACCAACAGCACAGATGTGTTTTCCCGACTGCTTGGCATTGTTGACGATATCGCACGCCTCTTTTTCCACAAACATCTGCTCGGAGTCCATCTTGTGCTTGGTGAGGTCTTCCACCTCGATGCTGTGAAATGCACCAAGGGCGCAGTGCATGGTGACATAGGCAAATTCTATGCCCTTAATTTCCATTCTCTTCATCAATTCCCTGCTGAAATGCAATCCTGAAGCTGGCGCGGTGACAGCCCCCTCGTTTTTCGCATAAATGCATTGGAAATTGTCAATGTCCTCGGCAAGCACGGGCCTGTCCTTCACCTTTACAATTTTTGTTTTTCCAGGGTTGCTCTCATCAGGCACCACCTTTTCCGACTCATGGTCAATAATATAATGTGGCAGGGGAGCCTCTCCGAGCGCGTATAATTCCTTTTTGAATTTCTCATGAGGGCAATCATAGAGGAATCTAAGGGTTCTTCCCCTACTTGTAGTGTTGTCGATGACTTCTGCCACCATCGTACCACTGTCATCGAAAAAGAGTTTGTTGCCAATACGTATTTTCCTTGCCGGTTCCACAAGTACGTCCCAAAGTCTCAGCGACTCGTTGAGTTCCCTCAGCAGGAATACTTCTATTTTAGCGTCAGTTTTCTCCTTGGTGCCATAGAGCCTTGCAGGGAAGACCTTTGTATCATTGAATACGAAGACATCGCCTTCGTCAAAATACTCAATGAGATTCCTGAACTCGATGAAAACCGGTGAGCCATCTTCATTTTTCAACGCCTCTCCTTTTTCATCAGTCCTGAACATGTCGATGCGTTGTGACTTTCTGTGCACGACCATCATTCTGCACTCGTCCCTATGGTAAGAAGGGTAAAGTGCGATGAGCTCCTCTGGAAGTCTGAACTTGAATTGTGATAGTTTCATGTATCTATTCTCTTTGAAAAAATCTTGTGAATGTCGTTTTCCTTAAGTATGGCTATCCACCTTTTGGATGTCTTGCCTATCGAGCCAATCAGGGAAATCGTCGAACGAGATGCAATCCTCAACCTTGTATTCACCCACTCTTGTCCTACGCAGTGAAGTGAGGAAAGCACCGCTCTCCAAGGCGTAACCGATGTCTCTTGCCAGAGACCGTATGTATGTCCCTTTTCCACAGACGACCCTGATAGCCATGGTCATCTGTTGCGGATTGAAACTGAGCAGTTCCAATTCGTCCACCCTCACCTGTTTGGCCTTCAGTTCCACATTATTTCCCTTCCTCATGAGCAAATATGCCCTTTTCCCGTCCACCTTGCATGCAGAGAAAGCAGGAGGGACCTGCATGATGTCGCCCGTGAAGTTTTTTAATGTCTCTTCGACAAGTTGTCTGGTGATGTGCCTTGTTGGAAACGTTCGGTTTACGGTGTGCTCCTTGTCAAAGCTTGCTGTTGTAGCCCCCAGTTTCAATGTAGCCACATATTCCTTGGTATGGGCTTGTAGTTGCTCTATCAACTTGGTAGCCTTTCCCGTACACAGCAGCAACACTCCAGTAGCGAGTGGGTCGAGCGTGCCGGCATGGCCAGTCTTCACCCTTTTCACCCCAAGTTTTCTTGAGATGAGGTATCGGATGTGAGCCAATGCACCGAAGCTTGACATTCGATATGGCTTGTCGATGGCGATGACGACCCCCTCGTTGAAATCCATAATTCCTATTTAAAATACAGAGTACGCAATGGCGATGGCTCCAATGATGGCACAATAGATGGCGAAATAGATGAGTTTTCCTTTTTTCACAATGTTAATCATCCATTTGCATGCGATGCAGCCAGAAATGAAGGCTGCTATGAAGCCTATGACGAGCGGTGTAGCCCCAATGGAGCCAAACACGTTCTCTCCCTTCGCCACTTTGAGCGTGTCGAGCAAAGCCTCCCCAAGAATAGGCGGAATGACCATGATGAACGAGAACTTTGCGAGCATCTCTTTCTTGTTTCCCAAGAGCAATCCTGTAGCGATAGTAGAGCCAGAGCGCGAAAGTCCTGGCATGACAGCGCAAGCTTGTGCAATACCGATGATAAACGCGTCCTTCAAGCTGATGTTTTCCTTCTGCCTTGGTTTGGCAAAATAGGAGAAAGCAAGCAGGGAAGCCGTGAGCAGCAGCATGCAACCCACGATAAGGAGTCCGCTACCAAATATTTCCTCAACATAGTCCTTTAGGAAAAGGCCAACAAATCCCACGGGTATCATTGAGACAAGAATGTTGAAGACATAACGCATTTCGTCGTTCATTTTAAACTTGAAGAACCCTTTGAAAATCCACTCAATTTCTTTCCAGAGAATAACGAGGGTGCTCATGACAGTAGCCACATGCACGACGATGTCGAAAGCCAATTTTGCTTTGTCGTCAACTGTGATTCCAAAAAGTTCCTGCCCGATCGTGAGATGTCCACTACTTGAGACAGGCAGGTATTCCGTCAGCCCCTGAATAATACCGAGGAGCAAAGCTTGCAATTCGTTCATTTTTTATTTTGTGAGATAATGTTTTTAGGGTTGGCTTCTTTGTTGCTTTCGTCCACAGGATTATCTTTTGTGCGATAAATAATGGCATAGACCATGGATGCAAACCCCAGGAAGCATACCACAGGAGCCACCTTGATGCGCATATTGCTAAAGATATCTGAGTTGAACTGCTCCTCTGTTGAGCCAGGCCCGCTCATGAGTATGAATCCAAGAATGACAACAATCATTCCGAAAGCCAGCAAAATGAAATTGACGCGTCCGAAAGCCAAGTTTCTCTTGTCCATGATTTGAAATAGTTAGAAGTTTAAATTTTATAAAGCTCTCCAGCCTTCATCTTAAGGAACTTGTTGACGGAGAACCAGGAGCAAATAGTCGTAATGATGACCCCGAAGAGGAAGACAGCAGCCGCCGTGATGGCGAGCACTTTCCAAGTGACGACCTCCATGACATCGGGTTGGTATTGCACAAGGAAATACATGGCCACACCCAGCACGATATTTGCCAGGATGCCAGCCGCCATCCCTTGTGCCACCGCCTGCTTGATGAAAGGACTTCTGATGAAGGACCATGAGGCTCCAACAAGTTTCATGGTGTGAATGTTGAACCTTCTTGCGTAGATGCTCAGTTTCACGGTGTTGTTGATGAGCACAAAAGAAACAATCAACAGCAGTGCCGCCAAGATGAGCAATACGAGACTTATTTTCCTAACAGTCTTGTTCACTTGATAAATAAGGTCTTCCGGGTATCTCACCTCTGTAACGTTGGGCAGTTTTGTGAGTTCATCTGAGATCCACTTGAGCGAGTCATTGTTGGCATATTCAGCATTGAGTTGGAACTCCACCGAAGGAAGGAAAGGATTTGTCCCGGCAAACTCCGTGGGGTCAGCTCCAAGCATTTTCTTGGTTTCTTCCAACACCTGTTCCTTGGAAATATATTTCAAGGAGTTGATATATTTTTTAGCTGTAAGATTGTCACAAAACTGCTTGGCTTCAGTTTCTGTAAGATCCTGTCCCAAATCCATGAAGACAGTGAGATTCTCTTTGACATACGATGAGAGGTTTTTTGCCGACAGAACGGTGAAAACCACCATTCCCAACAAAATCAGCACCATAGCCGTGCTGATACATAAAGTAATAACCTGCAGTCCCCCTTGGCGGCTGCGGGCTTTGTTCTTGTTATTTCCCATTTTAAAAGGTCGTAATACACCAAATTTTGTGCAAAAGTACTAAAAAAATCCTTGTGGCGGCAAACCTTTAACGACTATTAACGCTTTATCGCAAAAAAAATGCTTACCTTTGCATGTAATGAAAGAAACCCTTACCTACCCCTCACCCATCTTCGGCCCTGTTCACAGTCGCCGTTTGGGTCTTTCGCTGGGCATCAACCTCCAACCCGGCGATGGCAAATTGTGCACGTTTGACTGCATCTATTGCGAATGTGGCTTCAATGCCGACAAACGCCCCCGCTCTCGCCGTCCGACACGTCTTGAAGTATCAACGAGTCTTCGTGCGAAGCTTGAGGAGATGCGCACCAACGGCGCCCTTCCCGACGTCCTGACGTTCGCCGGCAATGGCGAGCCCACATGCCACCCCGACTTCCCAGCCATCATTGCCGACACGCTCGCCCTCCGCGACGAGTTCGCTCCCCTTGCCAAAGTTTCCGTGTTGAGCAATTCGACACAGATTCACCGGGAGGAGATTCGCTCAGCATTGTTATTAGTTGACAACAACATCCTGAAACTCGACACGGTGGACGAGTCTTTCATCCGCCTTGTTGACCGGCCTGTTAGTTCCCACTACGATGTACAACGCATCATCTCCAATATGGAACTTTTTAAAGGCCAGTTGATAGTGCAGACCATGTTCATGCGCGGGATGACAAGTTCCGGTCCTGTTGACAACACCAGCGACCATTATGTGCTTCCGTGGCTTGAAGCTCTCCGCCGCATCCGCCCCCGAGAGGTGATGGTCTATACCATCGACCGCGCCACGCCCGCCCCCCACTTGGAGAAGGCTCCTCGCGAGGAGCTCGACCGCATCCGTTCTCTGGTGGAAGGTTTAGGCATTCCTTGCATTGCTTCCTACTGACCCAACTCATTACCTTATCAATTCAACCCATTTCATCCATGAAAGAGCGCCTGACCTCCGCCAACATCCGTTTGGAATTTAATCCATACATCAATTATGCCAGTACACTCACTGGTACGTCCTTTGTGAATGCGTTGGAGTTGCACAACGACGATGAAGAAGACTGGCACGACCTCATCGTCAGCCTTAGCGGCGACATGCTTCTTACAACAGAAGCCCGTCTCAGCCTTGTACCTCGTGGCGAGACGGTTTCCATCAACACGCTCGACATCAACCCCGACCTTGACAAGCTACGCAGCCTGACGGAAAGTGTTGACACACAATTGCACCTTATTATAAAAACAGAAACCTCGGAGTTGCTTGACCACACCGTCTCTCTTCACCTGATGTCATACGACCAATGGCCAGGTCTCAACTCCAACCCCGAATTGTTGTCTGTCTTTGTGACGCCCAACAGCCCTTCCCTCTCGCCAGTGAAGCTGTCTGCCGCCAAACAACTCGACCGCCTCACAGGCTCCTCTGCAATGGACAACTATCAGACGATGGACCCCAACAGGGCCCGTGCCCAAGTAGCCTCCATCTACGAGGCCCTTCGTGAGCAAGGCATCGTCTATGTCACCTCTCCACCCAGTTTCGAGGAGAGCGGACAGCGCATCCGTCTGTGCGACGAGGTGCTGAGTCAGAAGCAAGGCACCTGCTTGGACCTTTCGCTCACGTTCGCCTCCTGTCTGGAGGCTGTCGGCCTGCACCCCTTGATCATCATGGCCAAGGGGCATGCCTACCTTGGCTGTTGGCTTGTCAACAAATACTATCCCCAGACCTTCTGCGACGACATCAGTTTTCTCTCGAAATCCATTGCCGACGGCATCAGTGAGATGGTAGTGGTGGAAGCAACATGTCTCACCCAGAAAGGCGTGTCATTTGAGCAAGCAGTGAAGGCAGCCGAGGACCACATCCATTTGGAGGCCGAGGATTTCCTCATGGCCGTAGATGTTTTTCGGTGTCGCCTCCTGGGTATTCGCCCCCTTCCCACCAGTGCCGAGAATGCAGGAGAACAAGAAGGGCTCCATTTAGGCAACGCCACAGACGAGATACGTGAACTCCACCAATACGACCTTACCCAAGCCGACGAGCGTCACCTCACCCGCCAGCAAATCTGGGAGCGCAAGTTGCTCGACTTCTCCCTTCGCAACAACCTCCTCAACATGCGCATCGGCAAGAAGCTCACCCCTTTCATCTCTTTCGACATTGATGTTCTTGAGGACCACCTCCAAGCGAAAGAAGATTTCAAGATACTTCCCCGTCCGTCGCAACTATCCGCTCGTCCCGACGATACAGGCATCTTTGATTCACGCGCCTACCGCGACACGATGGAGAGCTTGGTCCAGGAAGGCTTGAAGCACAGCCAACTTTACTCCTATTTGGATACCGATGACTTGGGTGATGCACTGAAGGGACTTTACCGCTCCTCACGAACTTCCATGGAGGAAAACGGTGCAAACACTCTGTTTCTCGTGCTTGGCCTGATGAAGTGGTATGAGAGCGAGAAGAGCGTGAAGCCCCGCTATGCGCCCCTCCTTTTGGAGCCCGTCAGCCTTGTGAAGAAAAGCGGCAACAACTATGTTTTGCGTGTTCGTGAAGAAGACATCACGTTCAACACCACGCTTGTGGAGATGATGAGCCAACAATATGACATCCATCTTTCAGGCCTTAATCCCCTTCCCACAGATGCTTCCGGCATCGACGTTCGCAAGGTATTCTCCATCGTGCGTGCCACTGTGAAAGACCAACCGCGCTGGGACGTAGTGGAAGAGAGCATGCTCGGCTTGTTCTCATTCAGCAAGTTCGTGATGTGGAACGACATTCACAATAATGCCGACAAGCTACGCCAGAACCCCATTGTGGAGAGTTTGATACAAAAACGCCTTGTCGGGATTGGCGAGGCCTCCACCACCGACACGCGCCACGTGGACGGCACCATCTCACCGAGCAACTATGCCATCCCCGTCGATGTTGACTCCTCTCAGTTGGAGGCAGTCATCGAGTCAGGCGAGGGTCGCAGTTTCATTCTTTACGGCCCTCCCGGTACAGGCAAGAGTCAGACGATTACGAACATGATAGCCAATGCTTTGTTCCACGATCGCCGTGTATTGTTTGTAGCAGAAAAGATGGCAGCGTTGGAAGTTGTTCAGAAGCGTTTGGCCAAGATAGGCCTGGATCCATTCTGCCTTGAGATGCATTCCAACAAGATGACGAAGAGCCATCTGCTCCAGCAGCTCCAATCGGCACTCGACCTCACGCGCATCAAGTCCCCTGAAGAATACGAGAAAGACGCCACCGCCCTTTTTGAGCAGCGCAAGTCGCTCATCAAGCATATCCGTCTTCTTCATGAGAAGCAGCCAACCGGCCTTTCCCTCTACGACTACATCACCCGCTACACGAGCATCGACAGCGAGGCTTCCCTGCCCCCCACCGCCCGTTTGTTGGAAGGCATCGACAGCGACCGCATTGCCGAAGTTGAGAAGACCATCCTTCAGTTATCCGCGGTACTTAACATCACCGGTCCTTTGGGCGAGCACCCTCTCAGCGGTCTTGGCATCACAGACCCTTCATACGATGCTCAGCAGAAAGCCACCGCTTTCGTCCAAGAGGCCGCTCGTCTGGCTCCCAACGCCCGCACGGCCCTCCGTTCCCTTGCCCAATCCAACGGCCTCACCTTGTCTGAGACAAGCTCAGGTGTGACATGGGCTGTCCGCTTCGCCGACGCACTGTTCTCCACCCCCCATGCGGGTGCTGACTTGCTTCGAGTTTGTGGCGACAAGGCCCGGCTCGCCTCCTGGCAGCAACACATAGAGGATGGCAAGGCACTCACCGCCCTGCAGTCTGCCCTTTCCCGCGACTATACCCCGGAGGCACTCAAGCTCGACGTGGTTCAACTTCGTGGTTCATGGGCGACAGCATGTGACAAATGGTTTATTCCCCGCTATTTCGCCAAGAAGAAAGTGGTGGACAGCCTGCGCGGCTATCGTCCCAACATCACCTCTGATGATGTGCCGTCACTCATCTCTCAACTGGAACAATGTCGCTCCCAAGAAGAGAAATTGGGGCGTCTCCGCCAAGAAAGTGCCCAAATCTTCGGTTCCATAGGCACACCCGGCCATGAGCAGTGGGATGCAATGGAGGCAAGCCTTCGCCAAGCCCCCATCCTGCAGTCCTTGATACTCGAGACTCCCACCCCCGCCGCCTATACTCCTCCCCTCAATATCTCAGCCAGCAAAGGCATCGACCTGACGGCATTGCGCCAACTCTCTGCCCTGTTGGAGTCGGCTTCAGGTTACTGCACAATCGATTCGACGATTACCCTGGATGACATCATTCAATTCGCCCCGCGTTGGTTGGTGGGTATGAACCGCACCCGCGACTGGGCCCAA
Organism: uncultured Prevotellaceae bacterium; assembly: GCA_902792855.1. Taxonomy (GTDB): domain Bacteria; phylum Bacteroidota; class Bacteroidia; order Bacteroidales; family Bacteroidaceae; genus Prevotella. The sequence continues at coordinate 10,789 of CADBBP010000024.1, read as the reverse complement.
TGGTGTCTTCGCCGCCGCCAGATGGAGTCCGATGGTTTGCAACCCGTTATTGCCTTCATCGAAAGCGGGCATGACAGCCGTGAAGCCTGCGATGCCACCCTTCGTGGCCTTTACAAAAAGCTTGCGATGGACATTATCGACCACAACAGCGACCTTCAGATGTTCAACGGCATCATCTTCGAGGAAGCCATCGACCGATACCGCACCATGGCCAAGCAGTTTCAAGATCTCACCAAAAAAGCTCTTTACTGCAAGCTTGCCTCCCGCATTCCATCACTTACCATCGAGGCCGCCAGCAGTAGCGAGATAGGCATCCTCAAGCGCCTCATCGCTTCCGGCGGCCGTGGTTCCACCATCCGCCACATCATCGACCAAATCCCCACCCTTCTTCCCAAATTATGTCCTTGCATGCTGATGAGCCCCATCTCAGTTGCTCAGTTCATCGACCTGAACCAGGACAAGTTTGACATTGTGGTGTTCGACGAGGCTTCACAAATGCCAACGAGCGAAGCTGTAGGTGCGATAGCTCGCGGCAAGGCTCTCATTGTCGTGGGCGACCCCAAGCAAATGCCTCCTACGAGTTTCTTCACCACCACGTCAGTTGACGAGAACGAGGCAGAGAACGATGACATGGAGAGCATCCTTGATGACTGCATCACACTTTCCCTGCCCGACCACTATCTCACGTGGCACTACCGCAGTCGTCACGAGAGTCTCATTGCCTTCAGCAATTCCCAATACTACGATGGCAAGCTCTATACGTTCCCCTCGGTTGACGACCGTTCCTCCAAAGTGCGTTTCATCCCCGTTTCGGGTACATACGACTATGGCAAGTCTCGTAGCAACCGTTCCGAGGCAGAGGC
>CADBBP010000024.1:0-9894 GCA_902792855.1 uncultured Prevotellaceae bacterium | reverse complement strand
TCGTTCAGCAAGGTTCAGCAAGACCTCATCGAGGATATTTTGGTTGAGGAGCTGAGCAAGTCTCCTCAGTTGGAGAAGCGGGCATGGGATGTCGGCGAGCCATTGTTTGTGAAAAACTTGGAGAACGTCCAAGGCGACGAACGCGACATCATCCTCTTCTCCGTGGGCTATGGTCCGGACAAGAGCGGCCGTGTTTCTATGAATTTCGGTCCTCTTAACAACAGCGGCGGCGAACGGCGTCTGAATGTCGCCGTGAGTCGCGCCCGTTACGAGATGATGGTATTCTCCACCTTGCAACCAGAGCAAATCGACCTCAACCGCAGCCGCGCTCGCGGCGTAGAGGGTCTCAAGCGCTTCTTAGAGTTTGCCAAAAGCGGCCGCATGCCGGTAGTCTCCACTCAAGTACAGGAAGACATGGACATTTCACTCGTGGAGTCCATCGCTACTGAACTTCGCCTCCACGGCTATGAGGTTGACACGTTTGTAGGGCGTTCCCGTTTCAAGGTTGACCTTGCAGTCATCGACCCCAAGCATCCAGAGAACTACCTTCTGGGCATCGTGTGCGATGGCCGCAACTACTACAACACTCCCACGCAGCGCGACCGTGAGATCTGCCAGCCTGGCGTACTCCAAGGACTTGGTTGGAACCTGATGCGTGTGTGGTCCATCGACTGGTTCCTCAATCGTGAGCAAGTGACCGACCGCATCATCGACCGCTTGGAAGCCATCACTTCCAGCTTGTCGGAAGAGCCTCCCACCCCATCAAAACCATCCACCACAAAGTCCTTTGAGCGTTCATCAGCCAAAGCAGAAACTCCGTCACCCTCCCCCCTGCTCTCCTCCATCCCCTTCAGCGTGAGCGAGGACGAACTGGTGGAAGTGTCGTCCAACGACAACGAAGTTCCCTACAAATCCGCAGACATCCCCCAGCGCTACGCCAACAAGACCCAAGACATCCTCATGCTTGCTCGCCGACAAGTGAGCCAGGACATCAAGGACATCATCGACTGTGAGCAGCCAGTGACCATCGGCCACATCCGCAAGCGCATCCTTCATATCTATGGACAAAGTCGGACAACCGAGCGTCTGCAACATTTGCTCGAACGCGCCCTCGCATCTTGCTACGTGGACCCACTTTCCGTTCCTGGCAATGCCACCTACTGGGCCAGTGCATCCGCCGCTTCCGGTTACGACAAGTATCGCAAGGCGTCCGGACGAGACATTGAAGACATTCCTCTTGTGGAAATACGCAACGCCACGCTTCTCGCCCTTCGCCAACAATTGTCTCTGAGTGTTTCCGACCTGCTGTCCCAGATTTCCCGTCTGTTTGGCTTCCAGCGTCGCACTCCTAAAACCATCCAACTCATCACCCGTGCCATCGAAGTGCTGGAGCAAGAAGGTCTTGCCTCCCGTGTGGGCGACACGGTAATCTACCAATCCCATTGATGCCATGGTTTCACGATTTCTCCCCCTCCTATGCCTCATGGCTCTTTTGGCAACACCCTCCAGAGGGCAGCGTCACGCTATCTACACCGACCGCATCGCCACCCTTCAGGTAGTGGCGGGAAACGATTGGCTGTCTCCCCCGGTGACGTATCTCAAAGGGGGCACGCCCATCAACATCTCCTTCGACGACCTCACTCACGAATATACGCGCTACACTTACAAAGTGGAGCATTGCGAAGCAGACTGGACAACGAGCGAGGACTTATTCACAAGTGACTACATCGATGGTTTCACAGAAGGCAACCTGATAGAGGACACAGAGGAGTCGCTGAACACCAATGTGCTCTACACACATTACCGTCTGACCATTCCCAACGATCGATGCCGATTGAAGATGAGCGGCAACTACCGCGTGACAGTCTATGATGACAACAACGATGAAGAGCCCGTGCTCAGTGCCTGTTTCATGGTTGTCGAGCCTCGTATGAGTGTGAAACTCAATGTAAGCAGCAATACCGACATCGACGTTGACAAGAGCCATCAGCAAGTAGGAATGGAGGTGTCTCTCAATGGTGTGAACGTAACAGACCCCTCCCGCCAAGTGCAGACGGTAGTGTTACAGAACGGCCGTTGGGACAACTGCGTGGTGAATGCTTCTCCCCAATACACGACGAGTTCCATGCTTCGATGGGACCACAACCGTGCTCTCATCTTCGATGCAGGCAATGAATACCACAAATTCGAAGTGCTTGACACCGACCATCCCACATTGGGCATAGACAAGATGCGTTGGGACGGCAGCGTTTTCCACGCCTTTGTCGTTCCCGACGAGCCTCGCCGCAACTACATCTACGACGAAGACGCAAACGGAGCCTTTTACATTCGCAACAGCGAGAATGTGGAAAACGACCGTACAACGGATTACGTGATGGTGCATTTCCAGTTGAACAGTCCCTACGAAGCCAAAGGAAAAGTGTTTCTCAATGGAGTATGGACCTATGGCCAATACCTTCCGCAGTACCAGTTGGAATACGACTACGACACACACACCTACAACGTGCAGTTGATGCTGAAAATGGGTTATTACTCCTACCAATACGTCCTCATCGACGATGATGGCCAGCCCGCCATCATGCCCACGGAGGGAAGTTACTTTCAGACAGAGAACCAATACCAGGCTCTGGTCTATTACCGTGCACCAGGTGGCCGTGCCGACCTCCTGTTAGGCTACCAACAAGTATCAGTGAAGTTTTAGCAAATTCCCACCAACAACACTATCAAAGTTGTGGGTTGGCCTCCTGAAGTTATTTCTGAATAAGGCAAGCCTGTTGACATCAAAAACATCAACAGGCTTGCCATTTAATTACAAGGTGTCACGCCATTCATCCAATTCCTCTCTTCCAAGCTGCCGATGCCGAGAGTGGAGAGTGACTAAAAACGTCCACATAATCGATTGAATCGTCTGTGTTAAACGAATTACATATTGATTTGGATGATTTTTGCATCATTTTGGACAATTATATCTGACAGTTTCAAAAAAATGCTGTTATTTTGCATTTCGTAGCCAAAAGAGTGAAATGCCAATCACCCACAACAGATGAATTTGAAAAATAACTATCAAAACATCCATAAAGAAATGCAGACAAAAAATCTGAAGAGTCATTATTCCATCGTAATGACAGCATTTATCATCCTTCTATGCGCGCTGTCCAGCAACAGTGTTTTCGCCCAGAAGACCGTTTACATTCCCAATGAGTGGCGTTATTATAGCAGCGACACCCTCCTTTACAAAGAATCAGACCCCGACAACAAATACACTTGGTCGAAGAGCCGCTCGATGGAGTCTGACAACGTAATCATCTTTTGGGACAAAGGGTGGGGCAACACCAAACCCCATGAATTGCCAAAGGGCAATTTCTATTATGTTGACATTCCCTATCTGCTCCAACAATGTGAGGCCTTCTATGATTTGGAAATCAACAACTTGGGATTTGTGAACCCCGAGACATCCAACTTAAGCCGCTACAAGGTGATGGTGCTTATGAACCACACCACGGAGTGGACCTGTTTTGGCGGAGGTTACGATTTCCAAGTGTCCGCCCTGTGGCTCAACCCATCCACCTGCAAGCCAGTTGGGTTTTCTGTTGCCCACGAGGTAGGTCATAGTTTCCATTACATGTGCTATTCCGAGCACAGCGGCCACACAAACTCCGACACAGACAACACCGGTTTCCACCTTGCCAATGGCAACGGCCAGACCATTTGGGAGCAAACGGCACAATGGCAAGCCTGCCAGTCATTTCCAGAAATGATGTTCAAAGAGAGTTACGGCCCTTATGTTCCCATCTTCCGCCATAGTCACAACTATGCCTTCTCTCATGAATGGCACCGTTATCAGTCGTATTGGTTCTTCTACTACCTCACCGAGCATTACAACGACATCACCACCGTGGCCCAAGTATGGAACACCCCCATGACTGGCCAGCAACAAGGCCGAGCCACTGACTTCAATGCAGCATTGATGAAATTGAAAGGACTCTCCGCCCGCGAGCTTTACAAGCTCTATTTTGACTATGCTTGCCGCTGTGTCACCTGGGACTTGGAAGCATGCAAACCCTACCGCGCCCCATACATTGGCGATTTCGAGTATCGCTGCATATTGAAAGAAGACAAGAGTTACCAAGTGGCACTTGCAAGTTGTCCACAAGGCACGGGGTTCAACGTCATTCCCCTCCAGGTACCCGCTTCAGGCACCCATGTGACAACCCATCTGACCGGGCTTTCCGTTGGTGCCCCTCTGCTTGACGAAGACCCTGGTGAGTTTTACAACGGCAACTCCGTTTATGAGAAACTTCCATTAGAAGCCAGCGGCATGCGCCATTATGTCAATGGTGGCACCCGTTCATCCCGAGGTTTCCGCATGGGTTATGTTGCTCTGATGAACGACGGCACGCGACAATATTTCTCAAAAGACAGTGTCTATTGCCAAGGCACTCAAAGCGGTGTGACGGAAGACTACACCTTCGTAGTTCCCGAGGGTGTGAGCCAGTTGTGGCTCGTGGTATCACCGGCATTGAAAAGCTATGCGAAGCACAGTTGGGACGAAACGATAAACAAGGACGACATGTGGCCATATAGTTTCAGTCTTGAGGGCACAGACATAGGCATGGACGCGACGGTCTATGTCTCCCCCACCCTCGATGGCCGCGACATTTCCGACATCACCTTCACATACGATGTGAAGTTTCCTCGTGACAACCAGAATTACAGTGGCACCACTGTGTCTCTTACCGGACGCAGTGCTGCCGCTTTAGGCACCGCCTTCCAGATGGATGCCTCGACCATCAGCACCAAGATGCAGACTTGGAGCGTGCGAGGTCCAGAAAAAGGGAAGATTGTCTTTTATGCTGCAAAGCCAGATGGCACTCTGTCCGCTTCTGGCAGTACAGCCAATGGCTATGGTCATTGGTTTAACGCCCAAGGCATTGTGACCAGCTATGCCAACGGCTACATCTTCTCCGAATTCTCACCATCGTCGCTCACATTTTCCATCGGACAGTATCCTGGCAAGTGTGGTGAGGGTTCGCAATACACCATTCGCCAAACGTTGCGTTACCGCAAGGATGACAATTCGTATGCCAATGCCAATTTCATCTTCCATGTCACAGTAGGAGGTGCCACGGCATCATCCACTCTTCAGTCCATCGATTATTCCGATCCCACAGCCATCAAGTCTGCGATTTCTGACGAGCAAAAAACAACCATCCATCACATTCACAACCTGCAAGGACAACGACTCAATGCTCCGCAACGCGGCCTAAACATCATCGATGGCAAAAAAATAGTAATAAAGTGACAACAATACATATTTCATAAATAGCGAAGAGATTATGGAATCATTAATATTCTCAATCTGAGCAAAAACAACAAAACAACGTTTGCAAATAAAAGCATCAGGTGTGCAAATGGCATACCCGATGCTTTTTTCTTTCCAACCCATGGTTTATGCCATTTTTTTAGTTGAATTTGTCCAAATATCAAGAAAAAACTAAAAAAATGCACATCTTGCGTAAAATTTACTCAAAAATATTTGGAGAATTGAAATGAAAGCACTAACTTTGCGTTAAATTTACACAAATTATGAAAATAGCATCGCATATCTTGAGACGAAGATGCAGAGAAGTCATCTTCATGACAAGCGACTTGATTCATAAGTGTAACATAATAGAAACCAACAAAACTGACGAAAGATGGAAATAAGAAAAGGTACGTACACGTATGAATACCCCCGCCCCTCAGTGACAACCGACTGTGTGATATTCGGGTATGATGTAAAGGAAGGACTTTCGATATTACTGGTGGAGCGTGGCATAGAACCTTACAAGGGGCGTTGGGCATTCCCGGGCGGATTTCTGAGAATGAACGAGACAACCGAGGCTGGTGCCCTGCGTGAGCTAAAAGAGGAGACTGAGTTTGACGTTGAAAAAGGGTATCTTGAACAGTTGGGCTGTTTCTCCGACGTTGACCGCGACCCACGCGGACGGGTTATCACCGTCGCCTATTATGCTTTGGTGCAGAAAGGCTCCGTCAAAGGCGGTGACGATGCAAGGAATGCGCAATGGTATCCCATCAACGAGATACCACAACTGGCATTTGACCATGAGAAAATTCTTCGTGTGGCACTCAAACGCCTGAAGGAGCGGATTCACTTCCAACCCATCGGCTTTGAATTGCTGCCGGAAATCTTTACGATGCCTCAACTACAGGCACTTTACGAAGCCATCTTGGAGGTTCATTTCGACCGCAGAAACTTCGCAAACAAAATGCTGAAATTAGGTGTCTTGGAAGAGACTGGCGACCGTCCGAAGGATGCAGCCAGAACAGTTCCCATCCACTACAGGTTCAATCCCGACAAGTATAAAGAAATGAAATCAAAAGGCTTCCGACTGGAATTCTAAACGAAATTCATCGCGTTCACCATCCCCGATGACAACAACGCCTATCAAAGGCATAATCCCAAGACCTTTTCCAGCCATTCACTGGAGAATACAAAAAGAACCATTCGACAGAAAAAACAACAAGGATGAGAGCAGTCATACATAATAAGACCTCTATCACATATAAGACAGACAGAGACATCCCCAAACTGACAAGCCTTTGCAATGTTCTTGTAAAGGTATATTATGCCGCAATTTGCAGAACCGACATTGGTATTGCAAAAGGAATAATCCCTGCCAAAGAAAACATTGTGCTTGGGCATGAGTTTTGTGGCAAAATTGTTGGTTTCGTGAATGGTGAAAGCAAGATGGACGGTTGGCACAAAGGAGATGCTGTCAGTGCCAACCCCATGTCATTTGGAATTAGAGAAGACACGATGTGCGGCAAGGACTGCGATGGAGCATTTGCTGAATTTATCGCTGTTCCAAGTAGTGCGCTGGTTGCCATTCCACCCCATCTACTTTCTCCTTACGGCGCATTTCTCGAACCAGTTGCCGCAGCACTTGCACCTTTGAAATATATATCAGGCAAGACCTGCATCTATGGCGGAAACAGGATTGCAGAACTAACATATCAGGTTGCCTGGGCCATGGGCAAGCGCCACATTGAAAGAATAACTAATACAGAAGACTTGCAGAAGAATTATTATGACTGTATTATTGAGACTGAGCCCTTCAACATCGATGCCTATATCGATGCCCTTCAACCAGGAGGAACGTTAGTGCTGAAGTCCAGGTCATATACTCCCAGTTTATTCACAGCCAATGCGGTTGCCATGAAGGAGGTATGTATAAAAGGTGCACGGTATGGTGATTTTAGTGTAGCCAGCCATATCTTGACTGCTGCTGTCAATCATTTGCCGAACACACTCGATACGAAAACACTGTTTGGAAACATCTACAAACTATCTCAATTTGAGGAGGCCTTTGCAGAAGCAGAGCGTACAGATAGCAAAAAGACATTTTTCAAAATATGTGCGGAATAGTAGGAATTGTCAACCGAGAGGCGCCTCAAGATAGCAGAATTCTTTCTGCAGCACTTGACACGATGAAACTTCGTGGCCCCGATGATTGCGGCATGTGGCAATACAAGAACGTCTCCTTGGGTCACAGGCGGTTATCCATCGTCGGAGTAAGGCATGGGCACCAACCTGTCAGTTCGCCCGACGGAAGAATAACCATCGTGGTGAATGGAGAGTTTTACGATTTCGAGAGGTTGAGACAAAATCTTTCATCAACCTACACATTCCAAACTGATTCCGACAGCGAAGTGCTGATTCCCCTCTATTTGAAATACGGCTACATTGGGATGATGGAGCATCTAAGGGGAGAGTTTGCCTTTCTTCTGTATGACAAGAAAAACCACTTGCTCGTGGCCGGAAGAGACCGTTTCGGCATCAAGCCTTTGTGCTGGTATGATGATGGCAAGAGACTGATTATAGCATCGAAAGCAAAAGCCATTCATGCGTGCGGCATCAAGGCAGAATGGGATGAATACAGTCTGATGCAGGCTTTGTCCATACAATACCAACCAACAGACCGCACATTCTTTAAAGGCATCAGGCAGTTGGAACCAGGTCATCTGCTCGTATGGCAAGCAGACAAAGAGAAGAAAGACATCACTTATTGGGATATGAATTATCCTGTCATCTGCGACGAGGCTACCATCACACCAAAGCAAGAGGAACAGTATATCAACGATTTTCACGAATTACTCCTCCAAGCCATTGGGTTGCGACTTCAGGGCGATGTGCCCGTATGCTGCCATCTTAGCGGCGGCCTTGACTCCAGTTCCGTAGTAGGCATCATGTCGCATCTGACCAACGAACCAGTTCATTGCTTCTCAATAGTTTTCCCTCAGACAGATGCTGAATACGACGAGAACCTTTTTGCCACAGAGACCGCCAATCATTGTGGTGCCATCATGCACAAGGTCGTGGTCAGCCAACATGACATTCTCACATACCTTCCAGAAGCAGTTTATCATAGTGAGGGACTTGCTGTCAACGGTCATCTGTCATGCAAATACCTCCTTAACAAGACCATTCATAAGACAGGGTTTAAAGTGGCATTGACAGGCGAAGGAGCCGACGAATGCCTGGCAGGCTATCCCCACTTGCGAAAAGACCTGTTCTCCACGTTGCCAGCAAAAGATAAAGATGCATTGACAGAACAACTCTATCGCACCAACCTTGCTATCACGGGAACTGAAATTGCCGTTGGCGATACGCTCTGCTGTGAGAAGATGGCCGAGAGATTAGGCTTTGTACCATCGTTTTTGGCAGCCAAGGCAAGCATAGGATATAAAATGTACAACTACCTCATCAGCGACCTGCTTCATGGTTGCTGCAAGCACGATTTTCTCGATGAAATGTCATGCCATCATATAGAGACAAAACTTCGTGGTGTACATCCAGTAAACAAGTCGCTGTACCTGTGGAACAAGTATGCGCTCTGCAACTACATATTAAGCACGCTGGGCGATGGTTGCGAGATGTCGGCATCTGTTGAGGGGCGGCTTCCTTTCCTCGACCATCATCTTTTTGAATATGCGGCTCGACTTCCCATTCAGATGAAAATCAAAGACAATGTCAACGAGAAATATGTGCTGAAAGAAGCTGCCCGTCGATACATTACCAACCATATTTACCAAAGGCAGAAACATCCGTTCCAAGCCCCGCCGTTAACCCGCTATTTCAGCAAGTCTGAGTATGAACAAATCTACGACGAACTAACATCGGAAAGCCTGACGAGGATGGGTATCTTCAACAGAAGTTCCATCATCACCTTGCTGAAGTCCCTCCCATCAATGAGCGTATTGGAACAGACCGCCTACGAGCCTGTGTTGATGCTTATGCTGACCATTTATTATATGAATCAAAAACTAATGAATTGAGAAAATGGGGACAAACAAACACGACAAATGGTGGATAGACTTCTTTAAAGGCGACTTTACGGAAGTGGTGCTCAATCATCAAGCGAAAGAGACCGTGCGTTTCATGCAGCAGACAGGACAGTTGCTCCCTGGAATGAAAGCCTTTGACCAATGTTGCGGCAAGGGGTATTTGGCACATGAATTAGACCAAGCGGGTCTGATGGTTACAGGCATTGACATCTCGGAGCCCTATATTGAATATGCACGCATGCACCTTGCCTCTTCCCGCGCCGAATTCGTGTTAGGCGATGCAGAATCCTTCTTTCGGCCAGGACAATACGACATCTCCATCAATTGGAACACAAGTTTCGGCTATTACACCGATGACGAGCAAAACGAGCGGATGCTGGTTCCGTACTGCATAAATTTGAAGCGAGGCGGGCAATTCTTCTTCTCAACCATGAACCCATTGTACATCAACAAACATTTTCAGCGTTTTATTGTCAAACAAGTGCCTATGGGTGACAGTTCCATCATCACCATACGTGAAAGCAGAATAGAGGACGGGATGATGAA